>JAJRVT010000201.1 GCA_024277175.1 Chloroflexota bacterium
GCGTCCGCAGCGCGGACAAAGGCGAATTCCGTCATGGGGCGTTCTCCAGCGAATGGGCGGGGAAGGATCACAGTGACGTTTGAGCGCACCCACATACAATGGACGAAGCGCTCATCCATAGCAAACAGGGGATTGGGCGGTATTCCCAAATCCCCTGTCAATTGTCACCGTTATCTGACCAAGCGTGAGCGGTCTGTAACCGCCGGCCGGCGCTGACTGTTAGCGAACGACTGCTTTAGATTTCTTCGATCTCGATAACCTGCCGGCCCTTGTAATAGCCGCAAGTGGGGCAGACCCGGTGCGGCATCATTTTGGCGTGGCAGTTCGAGCATTCCACCAGCTTCGGCACACCAATAGAATCATGTGCGCGACGGCGATTACGCCGACCTTTACTGATTTTTCGTTTTGGCAGCGGTCCCATTTGGCATCTCCTTCAAAAATAATTCCGTTACGATTTACGATAGACCGTGAATTGGGTTGATTTTTACGAATTTCGCTTAAAAATCGTAACTATTCAGCGGTTATCAGGGGAACGCGGATTAGCGCGGACGAGAGCAGATTTGCACGGATTTTTCCTGAAAAATCCGTGCAAATCCGTTTGTATCAGCGAAAATCCGCGTTCTACCGAAGCCTGCCTGAATAGATACTAAAAATCCAAATCATCCCACAATTGTTCACGGTCTATGAATTGGGCAATGACGTTACTCGATCGCATCCAGCCTCTCCTGCATATCCAACAACGCTGCCCAACGAGGATCGATATCCTCGCTTGATGCGTCCGTCTTGTCAGGCTCGCGTTCCAACCCCTCCAGTTCGGCCAGGTAGCGGGTCAGGTTCGGGCACTGTCCCTCTCCCTCCCAGTTACAACCCGGAGCGATGGACATGGCCAGCCAGATGTTCTGGCGCACCACCTCCGAAATGTCGAGAATGTGATGATCATCGATCATCAAAGCGGCGTCTTCCAACTCAGTCGTCGATCCTTCGAACTCCTCCGGCCGGATGAAGCGCCCGGAATTCACCTCCGTCAAAGGACGAAAGCTCTCCTCCAGTGTGAAGCGGACTTCGATTGCAATCGGCTCCAGACAGCGATTGCACGTCACCCGGAGAGCGGTGCTCAGCTCGCCACTAGCCAATATACCGCTGTTGGTGCGCAACAACTGTAGCCGCCCAACCAGCGGTCCCAACACGTTCAGTTCCGGGTCCAGGCGACTGATGTCTTCGACCAGATCATATTCCCGAATTGAGCCAATTGGCTCTTGCTGCAATTGTGCGACATTGAATTGCATGATATTTCGTCCTGGATTAGCAGGAACTGTCAAGGTGCGATACGACAAAACACACGCTCAAAACACATTCGACAGCGCTGAAACGGCGGGCGACAGACGACCAAGCCCGTTGACCCGACAAACAAACAGTATACCCCGGTGTTGATTATCTGTCAAAAACGCGCGTGATTTTCAGCCGCGCAATAGCCGGCGCACCGTTCGGAGTATACGCTTTCGCGCGACGCCCGTCGCCATCTGCGCTAAAGTGCATACTCCGAACGGGTTTCGACGGGCGTTCTACCCTTTTTCCTTGCGCGGCGCCTCCGACTCTGCATCCGCTCTGGTCCCGGCCCGCTCTTGGAGCATGCGGATGCCATTGTCCACCTGCTGGGTGATGATGTCAAGCTTTTTCGCCAGTTCCTCCAGCACTTCAGTGGCGTAACGGTCCGCTTCCTGTGCGTGGCGCATGGCTTCATTGCGACTGTTGGCGATGATACGGTCCGCTTCCCGGTGCGCAGCCTGAACGAGCGCGTTCTCGCTCAGGAGTTCCTGGGCGCGGCCATGGGCCTGGGCAATGATGTTTTTGGCCTCATTTTGCGCCTCTGCAATAATGGCGTCCCGTTCGGCCAGGGTGCGTTCGCTCTCCCGGATCGAGCTGGGCACGCTGATACGCATACGTTCGATCAACTGTGAAAACTCATCGGCGTTGACGACGCGATAGGGAGACATGGGCACAGGACGGCTCTGCTCCAGCAATTCCGCTAACTGATCGACAAGCTGTAAGATAGCGATGACTCACCTCCATCGTCTGGCGCTGCAATGTCATGGGTGGCGCGCCGGCTGCGTTTCCACTGCGGCCGGCGTCAATCGTCCCGGCTCATCCATGGTGGGATAGTTTGGTGTCAGAATGGCTCACGCGATTGGTCTCGGCCGCGTGGGTGAACTTGGTGCGTAACGCTTCCTGGACATGGGCTGGCGCCCAATGGCTGTAATCGCCGTCGAGACTGGCCACCTCCTTGAGGATGGTGGCGCTGAGATAGGCGTAGGCGTCGTCGCAAAAAAGACAGAGCAGGTCCACATTCGGTGCGAGCTGATTGTTGGCCCAGCCGATCTGGTGTTCGTATTCAAAATCAGCCACATTGCGCAGGCCACGCACGATGACCTGGGCGTCATGCACTTGGGCGCAATCAACGGTCAGCCCGCGATAGCTGACCACGGTGACGTTGGGCAAGTGGGCCAAAGACTCTCGGGCCAGGGCCACGCGCTCATCGGTGGTAAAGAGCAGCCTCTTGGGCGGCATATCATAGACGGCAATCACCACTTCATCAAAAAGGGTGCTGGCCCGGGTGGCGATGTCGATATGTCCGTTGTGCATGGGATCAAATGTGCCTGGGTAGAGTGCCCGCGTCATGGATCAAAACCTTTCCGGTGGCGGCGAATCGCTTCTGGCTTGCAGATGACGCCTATCTGTAACGCCTTTCGTTGCCAGCATTTCAAACGGCTATGTCTATATCTTATTCGTTCGGTAGAAAATACGCAAAGACCTGATTCCCGACCATCAATCCCCGGCGGGTGAGGCGCACCCGATCGGCGTTCATTTCGATCAGGCCCCATTCCTGCAGCCGGATCAGTTCATCCTCGAACGCTGCCGCCAACGTCACGGCATAGCGTTGTTGAAAGCGGGCAAAGGGGACGCCTTCCGTCACCAGACGCAACCCCAACATCATGGTTTCCCCCATACTCAGTCGCGGCCCAATCGTTTCGGTGAAGGCCGCCACCGATTGGCCGTCTGTGATCCGTTTAATGTAGTCCGCCACCGGTTTGCGATTGCCCCACCGACGTTCTACAGGACCGTCATCCCCCTCCGCGATCAAATGGCTGTGTGCGCCAGGGCCGATGCCGAGATATCCCTGGTTGCGCCAGTAAATCAGATTGTGACGACAGGCGTAAGCTGGCGTCGCCGCCGCGTGCGTTCCCGCTGCGGGGTCGCCGGCGGTCATGCGGGCCCAGTTGGAGACTTCGTAATGGATATACCCCGCCTCACCTAACTCGTCCATGGCCAGTTCATACAGGTCGGCGGCCTCATCCTCATCGGGCTGGTCCACCCGGCCCACTTGAACCCAGTGATGAAGGGGCGTCTCCGGCTCGACGATCAGGCTGTACAGGCTCAGATGCTCGCTCTTCAGCGCCAGGGCCTTGCTCAGCGTATCCCGCCAGTGGGACGCAGGTTGATGGGGCAGGCCAAAAATAAGATCCAGGTTGATATTTTCAAAACCGGCGGCCCTTGCGCCGTCATAGGCCCGATAGACGTCGCCCACATCATGGATGCGGCCCAGAAAACCCAATTCGTCGGGCTGAAAGCTTTGGACGCCCATGCTCAGGCGATTGACGCCCAACCCGCGCAGCAACGCGAACTTATCCCGATCCACTGCGCCCGGGTTGGCCTCGCTGGAAAATTCGCACGTCGCGGAAAGGGTGAAGCAATCGTGCGCCTGCTGAACGATGCGGGTCAACTGGGCGGGGGTGAGAACGGTTGGCGTGCCGCCCCCCAGGAAAACCGTCTCCACCACGCGCCCGCTCAACGGCTCCCGCCACCGGGCCATCTCAGCGCAGATGGCGTCGACAGTGCGATCATGCAGAGCGTCCAGCCCGGCGTAGGTGTTGAAATCGCAGTACGGGCATTTTTGCGCGCAAAATGGAATGTGAATGTAAAGCCCCAATGACGCAATCACAACGTTCTTCCTCTTCGACGCGGCTCTTCCCCCATCGTTGGCGGACGGGCGTTACGCCAAAGCCTGTTCGATGGGGGGAATGGCGCCTACGGAGGTCAACGATTCTCCAGGCGGAAGCCGTGCCCGCGCACCGTGACCACATAGCGGAAGCTATCATCGATCTCGGCGATGCGTTCGCGCAGGCGGCGAACCAGGGCGTCGATAGCCTGTTCACTCACGCCTTCGCCGCTGGCCTCAGGCCAGACAGCGTCTACGATCTGCTCACGCGTCACCACACCGCCGCCAGCGCCCCAAAGCGCTTCGAGCAGCCGGTATTGGTGCAAGCTCAGCGGCGGGTCGATCAATGCGCCATTGATCCAGATCTGGCGGGTTTCGGGGTCGAGGCGCATGCCCAGGTTTTCGTTCTCAAAGGTGAGAGGGGCGGTGGCGCCGGCGTCGACAAACGCCAGTTTGAAGCGCAGGGCGATTTGAATTTCATCGCCGTCATGGAGGGGCATGGGCTTGGTCAAATCCTGACCGTTTAGATGCGTGCCATTTTTGCTGCCCAGATCCTCCAGTTGATAGCCATCCCCCATCCACGTAATTCGGGCGTGGGTTCGGCTCACCTGGCGGTCGGGCAGGGAAATGTCACATTCTTCACTACGTCCAATCACGAGGGGGTGCGTGCGGCTCAGAGGCCAGCGACGGCCCGCTTCCGCCCCGCGTTGCAGGACAAGCATGGCGTTTTCGCGACCTTTGCTGGTCACATCCTGGATATTGGTCTCAGTCGGCATACCGGATCCTCTTGAAAATGGGCTGGGCCAATCGATAACCAGAGTGGCTATCGATCGAACACGGTAGGATTTGCTCGAATTGACACAGACGTTTGGCTAACGCATAATAAATAATCGCAGGTGTATCTTTCCAATTATGCTTGGGGAGGAAAAGCCGAACTTTTTGCGAACAGGCGCGCTTTCCACGACGACGCCCCGAAAATTCACGCTTTTTCGTCCCCAAACATTGAGAAGATACCAATAAAGTATATTATACCAAAAATATGACGCGAATAAAATGTAACGTCTGAATCTCCAGACATTAGACTTTAACAACTCCGATTTCGCATCGACGCCGACGGACAGGGCAATTACAGTGCAAAACATTTTGAACCCGGGGGACGTCCTCCGCAATCGATATGAAGTGATCGAACTGGTGGGCCAGGGCGGCATGGGCGCGGTCTACAAAACCCGGGACCAGCGGCTCGATGGACGCATCTGTGCGGTGAAGGAAATCATCCCCTTCGCCTCATCCGGCGCCACCAACGATCAGGAACTGACCCAAATCGCCGATCAGTTCCACATGGAAGCCAGCATTTTAGCCCGGTTGGATCATCCCAATCTGCCCAAAGTGTCCGATTATTTTTCCCTCGGTCGGCGTGAATATCTGGTGATGGATTATGTTGAGGGGCGCGACCTGCAGGAGATCCTGCAACAGGCGCGACGTCGCGACGAATTCCTGGATGAGCGCCAAGTGCTGGCCTGGGCCGAACAACTACTGGACGCCTTAGAATACCTTCATGACCAGGATCCGCCGGTGGTGCATCGGGATATCAAACCCAGTAACATTAAGATTACCCCACGCGGGAACATCAAACTGGTCGATTTCGGTCTGGTTAAGATATTAGAACCTGATGATAGCCGTACGGTCACCGTTGTGCAAGGCCGCGGCACAGTGGCTTACACGCCGCTGGAGCAATATGGCGGCGACACCGGCTTCACCGACGCTCGCTCCGATATCTACAGCTTCGGCGCCACCCTCTACCACCTGCTCTCCGGTGAGTTGCCGGTGGACGCCAAGGAGCGCTTTTTACGCCCCGGTTGCCTGCCTCCCATCAGCGACTTCAACCCTGCGGTCTCCGATCAGGTCGAACGAGCCATTTTCCAGGCCCTCTCCATGCACCCCAATGAACGGCCCGCCAATGTGCGCGAGATGCGCATGCTGCTCACCGGCGCGGCCAGCCCCATGAGTCAACGGATTCGCGCCCAATCCCTGGGCGTCCCCGCTCCCCCCTCTCCCCAAAGCTGGGGGGCCATCCTGCGCCGCAACGGTGCGCTCATCGCCGCCGCCCTGACGCTGCTCGCCATCGCCGTCCTGGTGAGCATTTTCTAACCTGACTACGCTCACTGCTCCCTGCTCTCGCTCAGATCACTGGGCACATAGATTTCATCGCCAGGACGCAGGAGGAAGCCGGGGCGCACCAATTCTGTGTTGACAGCCTGCAACAACTGAAGTGGAATGCCGAATTTGTCGGCGACGGACGCCCACGCGTCCCCGGGCTGAACGGTGTAATAGACGCCGTCGGCGCCGACGGTGAATGTAAGCGCGGTGGGAACCAGCAGGCGATCCCGCACCAGGAGCACGCCTTCGTTGCGCAGGGCCTGGGGGTTGGCGTACTGCAGTTCAGAGATGGTCAGGCCGAAACGCTTGGCGATCAATCCCCAATATTCACCCGGACGCACCTTGTAAAATGAGAGCGAATCGCAAGGGCCGATGTTGACCGCCATCCCCCGGGCCAGCCCCCAACGCATGCGGCGGAAACGCTCCAGTTCATGTTCGGGGAAGTAGTTGACAGTGATGCTGTTGTCCTCACCCCGGGTGACCGCGCCCAGCTTACCGATGGCAACCTCAGCCGTGTTCATGGCCTCGATGGCGATATCCTCTGACGCCGCCTCCATCGCCTCCCGATCCCTGCGCGATGTGTCCACGTTGAGCAATCTACGCTCCTCGCCTTCAGGGTCGGTGCAGTAGATAGCGCCGCTGGCGTAGCCGTAGCGGGTAACATGGACCGGCCTGACCGGTTCGGTGGAGTAGGAGTCGAAAAGAGGGCCCGCGTCGCCGCCTTTGTCCAGCCAGGCCTGGCTGAAATACTCGCCGCCTTCGCGACAACGCATGCGCGGAGGGCAATCGGGCAATTGAACCACATCATCTGGCGGGTCGAATGCCCACGCTTCGGGATCATCCGACGCCCCCAGTTCGGCCATCAGGTCAGGGTCGGCCATGACCGCCTCCATGAAGCGATTCCATACCGGCGCCGCGCCCGAAGAGCCGGTAGTGTTACGCATGGGCGTGGCGTCTGCATTGCCCATCCAGACGCCGGCCGTCAGGTATTTGGTGAAGCCGACCGTCCAGTTGTCCCGAAAATCGGTAGTGGTGCCGGTCTTGGCCGCGGCGGGCTTGCTGAGGCGCAGGGCGCTGTTGGCCCCAAAGGTGGGTGTGCGCGCCCGGTTGTCGCTGAGGATGTCGGTGACCTGAAAGGCCGCGGCCGGCGAGATGGCCTGGACCGGCTCCACCCGGGGAATGGGGTCGATGGAGCGATTTTGAGAGTCGAACACTTTGTACACCACCTCAGGCGGGCGATACTGTCCGCCGCTGGCGATGGTTGTAAAGCCATTCGTCAGGTCGATCAGGCTGATTTCGTTGCTGCCCAGAGCCAGCGCAAGATTATAGAAGCCCGGAATGCGATCCAGGCTCTTAACGCCCATAGCCTGCCCCACCTCCACCATGCGTTTCACGCCCACCTCGTCGAGCAGGCGCACGATGGGCACGTTAAGGCTGTTGCCCAGCGCGCCCCGGGCCGTCACCAGGCCATGAAATTTCTTGTCGTAGTTGGTGGGCTTGTAGTAGAGGCCGCCGCCCAGATCGTAGGTCACCGGCGTGTCCCAGAGGATGGAGGCCGGACTGATGACCAGATCGTTGAACGCTGTCGAAAAAAGGATCGGCTTGATGGCGCTGCCAGGCTGGCGGGGGCTGCGGGTCATATTGACCTGACCGTCGATCTCATCGCTGTCGAAATCAGCGCTCCCCACCATGACCAGAATATCAGACGTGTTGGGCTGCATGGCGATCAGGGCGCCGTTACCCATGGCATGTTTGACGCCATATTTCTGAATCTGCCTGTTCACGGCATCTTCGGCCAATGCCTGCATGCGCAGATCCAGCGTGGTGTAGAGGTTCAGGCCAGCCCGCTCCAGATACCCCTCGCCCATGCGGGCGTCGATCGAATCGATGACGTACTGGACGAAATGGGGAGCGACCCACGCCGGCGGGCTGATGTCCGGGTTCAATTCAATGTCCTCAGCGAAGGCCTCATCCGCTGCCGTCGGGGTCAGCTTGCCCCGCTTGACCATCAGATCGAGCACGGTGCGCTGCCGTTCCTTCACATCATCGAAATTATTGTACGGATTCAAAAAACCGGGCGCTTGGGGAATGCCAGCCAGAAATGACGCCTCAGCCAGGGTCAGGTCAGCGGCCGGCTTGCGGAAATAAGTCTGGGCCGCGGCTTCCGGGCCGTAGGCCAGACTGCCATAGTTGAGCAAGTTGAGATACATCTCCAGCAACTCGTCCTTGGTGAACGTCTCAGTGAGCCGCTGGGCCAGACCCACTTCCAGGAGTTTCCGGTCCATGGACGGATCATAACGCTGTTCCGGCCCCATAAACAGGTTGCGGGCCAACTGCATGGTGATGGTGCTGGCGCCGGAGACGACTTCATCGTTACGCCAGTTATCCAGCGCCGCCTTGGCGATCCGTAACGGATCGACGCCGCTGTTAGAAAAGAAGGAGGCGTCCTCCGTGGCCACGGTGGCGTCGATCAGAAAGGGCGAGACGCGCTCCAGGCTAACCCAGGTGCGGCGGCCTTCGCCAAAAATTTCAGCCAACAGCTCGCCGTTGCGATCATAGAGATAGGTGGTCTGGAAGAGACGCGGTTCAGGACCGGGCTGATATTGGCGTAGATATTCTTCGACGGCCGTAGGCAGGTCTGACGCTGGCTTCTCTCCCACCATCATGCTGGTGTCGGCGCAGCCCCCGGCCAGCAGAGCGATCAACAACAGGGAGAGAACATAAATAGTGGATCGAAAATCGCGCAAGAGAATAACCATAGGTGTATATTGACTGAATAGCGGGTCGGCTAGATAATAGAGTCGGCGCGCTGACAGCGAAACCTCATTCGTAAACGTCACAACCGTTGCCAGTAAGTAGCCGAATCGTAGGTTTAGGCAGTATAATCGTAAACCAACGCTCGGTCAATAGTCGCACAGCGCATCTTTGTGGATCGATCCAACAACCTGTTCGAATTTGTCCTGTATCTTCTCAACAGTTTGGAATAGATACCTTGGAATGAAAGAAAACGAGTTTTGCGTGTCGCGGTTGCGAGGATCGCGCAGACTCATAAAAGCTTGCCTTCGCTTCCAGATGATTGAGAAATCACTTCGCCATCGTATTACTCAGAGATAGGATTAGTCGTTAAATAATAAGCGTAACTTCCCGTGGTGATTTGCGTCATGATCTGCGCAGCGCAGCCGCGCCGCCCCTCATGGTTGCCGCCTGCCACAGGCGGCAATCGTTCATGACGAAGCCCCGACGTCAACTGTTGCAGGTGGAGGCAAACAATGAAGCAAACTCTGCAGAGCCCAATGCATAACATGGCTAAACGATCGGTGACGACGCTAACTATGGCCCTTTTGTGGGCCGGCGTGTTGATTGCGCTGCTGCTAACCCCACGCGTAGCCGCGGCCCAGGGAGCGGTCCCCTACCTTCCCCAGTCCCTCGATGGCTGCTACGACGTTGCAGTCTACGGCGTCGGCCTCTATGACGGCGGCCAGGGACAAGTCACCATTCAACCGCCCCCGGGCGAAATTGTGCTGGCGTTGATAGAATGGGCGGGCGTCGAAGATACGACGCCTGGCGGCCTTACGCTGGATGGGACCAGTACGCTCACCATCAATGGCCAACCGGTGGTCGGCGCGCCGGCCGAGCCGCTCCAGTGGAACGGCGGCGCCTTGATGGGCAACGCAGGCTATGACCCTCAGGGGTTCGCGGATGTGGGGCCGCGCGGCTGGTTCGCCTGGAACGCAGACATTGGGCCAGATGGGCTGGAGTTTATCCCCGAGCACATGAGCCAACCGCTTACGTTGCAAATCGAGGACTGGGACGCGGCCACCATCGGCGGCCGTCGCGCTCGCCAAACCAACGGCGCGTCCATCACCATCGTCTACCGCACCGATAGCGACGCCGATCCCGGCGTTTGCGGCGTGGAAAATAAAATTCAGATCCTGACGGGCATCGACACCTATCACCAGAGCCAGAATCAGGACATCAGCGAGTTGCTGGTCTTCGACATTGACCCCGCCCCCATCGCGCGTACGGTGCGCATGTATTTCAGCCATGCCGGCACCGATCGCGGACAACAGGAATGCCGCGGCGGCGCGATCTGGATGGCCGTTGGCGACTCCTCGTCCACCCGCCCCGGCAGCGGCTTCTTTGTGCCTGAACATGACATTGTGGCCATCGGCGATACGAACCAGGACGGCGTGGCCCGAGGTTATGGCGTCAACGGCGGCGTGGAGATCGTCAACGATCCATTCACCTCGCCCAGCCTGCCTTGCACGCCCACGCTCAACCCCGCGCCCGATGAAACGTATGAACCCGGTCACCCCTACCCGGGCGGCGCGTCCACCGCACCGTACCGCTCACTGGCCATGGTCCCGCCCACAGGGGGTGATGTGGGCTGGCCAGGCGAATGGGGCGTGGTAGAGATGCGCGTCGTCGTCCCGCCCAACACCGAATGGATGGCCTTCCAACTCGAATCGGAACGAGATCAGCACGGCGAATCGGGCGGATGGGTCGGCAACGGCGTCTTCGCCGTCATCCCCACCTCCACCCTGGGCGACCGGGTGTGGGAGGACCTGGACGGCGATGGCATCCAGGACGCGGACGAGCCGGGCATTGCCGGCGCGACCATCAATCTCCGTAACGCCGCCGGTCAGTTGCTGGATTCGACCGCCACCAATGCGAACGGCCTCTACCAGTTCACAGATCTGGTCACCACCGACTATATCCTGGAGTTCGTCAAACCCGAGGGCTTCGCCCCCAGCCCCCAGAACGCGGGCGGACCGGGAAGCGAAGGCGTGGATAGCGACGCCGACCCGATCACGGGACGCACTGGGATCATCAGCCCCGCACCCAGCGAGGTGGACCTGGATTGGGACGCGGGCTTCTATCGCCAGGGCGCGCTGGGCGACACTGTCTGGATCGACGTCAACCGCAACGGCGTTCAGGATGAAGGGGAGCCGGGCTTGAACGGCGTCACGGTGCGTCTGCGCGGGGCCGGCGCGGACGACGTCTTTGGCACCAGCGATGACATCACCCGGCAGATGGTGACCGCGACCAACGGCCAGAATGATGGGCGCTACCTCTTCGAGAACGTGTCACCCGGTCGCTATCGACTCACCTTCGACCTGCCAGCCGACTACCGTTTTACTCAGTCCAATGTAGGCGACGACGACCGAGATTCGGACGCCGATCCGGCCACCGGCGAGACGGCCGCCTACGCCCTGATCTCCGGCGAGCGCAACCTGAGCGTCGACGCCGGCCTGATCCAACTGACGTCATCCATTCGCATCCAGAAGCTGCCCGATCTGCAGAAGATCGCGCGCGGCGCCACAGCCAACTTCCAACTGATCGTCCACAACAACGGCGACAATCCACTCCACAATGTGACCGTCTCTGATCCGTTGGCGCCTGACTGCGACGCCAACATCGGCGATCTGAATACCGGCGCGCAGGTCACCTATGGCTGCTCGCTGGCCGGCGTGGACGCGGACTTCGTCAACGTGGCCGCGGTCAGCGGCCAGGATGAGTTCGGCGTCCAGGTCAGCGATCAGGACAACGCAGTGGTGGATGTGTTGCCGACGGTGGCCTTGACCAAGAGCGCCGCTCCCATCACACGGCCGGAGCCAGGCGGCGATTTCATCTTTACGCTGACCGTTCACAACACCGCCAGCGAGCCGGTGACCATCACAGCGCTGAACGACACGAACCCGCTCAGCCGGGCCTGTCTCGATCTGATTGGAGAGACTCTGGCCGTGGACGAGACGCACACATGCAGCTATGGGGTTCATCACACGGAAATCGCGGTCTATAAGAACGAAGCCGCCGTCACCGTGGAGGATGACGAGGGCAACCCGGCCCAGGCCAGCGCTCAGGCGACGGTCGAGGTCTTCGACGTCCCCCCCACCATTCGCGTGGTCAAAGAGGCGGACCCTGGCTTTGTTCTCCAGACTGGCGGCCAGGTGACCTTCACCGTGAGTATCTCCAACACCACGGTCGAGGAACTAACGCTATTTTTCCTGGAAGATGACATCCATGGCCCGCTGAATGGCCAGGGGACCTGCGCCCTGCCCCAGACCCTGACGGTGGGCGGTGGCTACGCCTGTGCGTTCACTGCTTTCGTCACGCCCGGCGAAGATGGCGAGATTGATACAGTGACAGCCAAAGCCCGAGACGACGAAGGGAATGAGGCCAGCGCATCCGATACGGCCACGGTGTTACCCCTCACCCCCCGGGCTGAGTCAAGCGTCGGCGACTATGTCTGGCTGGACGCCAACGCCGACGGCATCCAGGATGAGGGTGAATCAGGCGTGGCTGGCGTCAAGGTGGAGTTGTTCAAGGCCGATGGGCAGGCTGCAGGCGTAACGGAGACGGACGCCGACGGTCATTATCTGTTCAAAGACCTGATTGCGGGCGACTACTACGTGGTGGTGACGCCCATGGCGAACAGCGGCGAATTCATCGGCTTCAGTCCCATGCACCAGGGCGATGACCTGACCAAAGACAGCGATGTCTACCGCATCACTGAGGGTGATGTGGTCAAAGGTCGCACCGAGGTTTTCACCTTGGCGACCAAAGTGCAGGACTTGACGCGCGACGCAGGCCTGATCGCACCCACCGTCGTTGACCTGGCCAGCTTTACAGTGGAGCCCCATGGCGACGCCGTGGTGATCGAGTGGGTGACCGACGCCGAAGCGGGAACCCTGGGCTATCATCTCTTCCGGGGCACGTCGCCGCTGCGCGTGGAGGCCGTCCGCATCACCGGTGACCTGATTCCCAGCCAGGGGAGCGACGGTGGGGTTTACACGTTCACCGACGATTCTGTGGTCAACGACGTCACCTTCTACTACTGGCTGCGGGAAGTGGCGGGAGAGGAGTACACGGAATACGGTCCGGTGAGCATCATGGTCAGCAACGCAACCAATGCGGGCAGGCTCTTCCTGCCGCTGGTCAAAAGCGAGTGAGGGAGCAACCTATGCCTGAAACCATCCTCTGCCTGGCCAGCTACTTCAAAGGCGGGGCCTTCATCGAAGAGTGCAAACAACAGGGGTTGCACACCATCCTCATCACCACCGATGATCTGCAGGACGAAGCCTGGCCCCGGGAAGCCATCGATGAGTTCTTCACCTTTCCCGGTCCCAACCTCTCCCGCCAGCCGGACATCACCTACGCGGTGAGCTACCTGGCCCGGGACCGCCAGATCGACCGCATCATCGCGCTGGACGACTACGACGTCGAGACCGCGGCTGCGCTGCGCGAGCACCTGCGCACGCCGGGCATGGGCAGCACGACCGCGCGCTATTTCCGTGACAAGCTGGCCATGCGCGTCCAGGCGCGCGACCACGGCATCCCTGTGCCGGACTTCGTTCACGCGCTCAACTATGACCGGCTGCGGGAATACATGGCGAGCGCGCCGCCGCCCTGGGTGCTCAAACCCCGCTCGGAAGCCAGCGCCATGGGCATCAAGAAGATCAGCCACCCGGACGAACTGTGGACGCACCTGGAGGCGCTGGGCGATCGCCAGTCCTTCTTCGTGCTGGAAAAGTTCTTGCCCGGCGACGTCTATCACATCGACTCGATTATATCGGAGAAGGAAGTCGTCTTCACTCGCAGCCACAAATACGGCATGCCGCCCATGAGCGTCTACCAGGGCGGCGGCGTCTTCGTGACCGGCTCCGTCCCCAGAGGCGGGGAGGAGGATCTGGCGCTCCAGGAGTTGAATCGCCAGATCGTGGAAGCCTTTGGTATGGTGCGCGGCGTCACCCACACCGAATTTATCCGCGCCCATGAGGATGGCCGCTTCTACTTCCTGGAGACCGCGGCCCGGGTCGGCGGCGCGGGCACGGATATGCTGATCCAGGCCGAATCGGGCGTCAATCTGTGGCGGGAATGGGCGAAAATCGAGGTGAACTACCTGCGGGGCGCGCCCTATCGCGCGCCGGTGACCCAGAGCAACTACGCCGCGCTCATGGTCTGCCTGACCGGGGAGGAGTGGCCGGACGTCTCCCGCTTCGATGCGCCGGAGATCGTCTGGCGCATGCCCAAGGCCCACCACGTGGGCATGGTGGTGGCCTCGCCGGGCTATGACCGGGTCCAGCAATTGGTCAGCGAATACGTGCCCATCCTGGCGTCCGACTACATGGCGGTCGCTCCGCCCATGGAATCGGCGACGGGGGAGTAAAAAGGAGATTGAGGATTGAGGAGATTGGGTAGATATTTCTGACGCTCCATGCGTCCAGTCTCCAATCTCTCAATCTCTTACCCAATCCGCCCCCTTATGCCTCATTCCCCTCCACATGCGCGGACACCGCACTCTCCATCAGCGTCTGGATGCGCGCCACCATTTCGGCAGGGTCGGTGAGCAGGCCGTCCATGAGTTGGGCGTTGTCGAATAGCTGCTCGATGGAGACGTCCAGCAGTGGGTCGTCCGGGTTGCTCTCCAAGATCCGGGCCAGATTGGCAACGATGGGGTGCTTGCGGTTGATCTCCAGTACCTTCTTGGGCGCTTCGTACTCCTCATCCATGAAGCGACGGACGCGCTGAAGGTCGCGGTCAAAGCTGTCCTCGGGCGAGACCAGACGGCAGGGACTGTCCACCAGTTGTTTGGATTCGCGCACGTCCAACACCCGCTCACCCAGCACCTCTTTGAAGCGCCCGGCCAGCTTGGCCAGGGTCTCCTCGCTGACGGCTCCGGCGTCCTCCTCGGTTTCGGATTCATCCTCCGGCAAGTCCAGGCCGGCGTCGTCGATGTTGCGCAGGGCCTTGCCATCGAACTCGCGCAGGTTGGCGATCATGAAGCCGTCGATGGCGTCCACCAACAGCAACACCTCGATGTCGTGGGCGCGGAAGTAATCCAGATGGGGACTGCGCAGGGTGGACTTAAGGTCATCGCCCAGCACATAGTAGATCTCCTGCTGTTCCTCGCCCATGCGCTCCACATATTCCGGTAACGAAGTCCACTCCTCCTCGCCCGCGGCGTTGGTGGAATGGAAGCGCAGCAGTTCCACCAGCGCGTCCTTGTTGGTGAAATCGACGGCGATCCCCTCCTTCAGGAAGACGCCAAATTCACGCCAGAACTGGCTGTAACGGTCCGGCTCCTTATCAGCCAAGCTCTTCAGTTCCTTGAGCATGCGCCCGGTGAGGGCCTTGCGGATCTGACGCATGGCGGGGTTGGTCTGCACCATCTCGCGCGACACGTTGAGCGGCAGGTCCTCGGAATCGACCACGCCCTCCACAAAGCGCAGATATTCGGGCAGCAAATCCTTGTTGCGCTCCTGGATCAGCACCTTGCGCGAGTAGAGGCGCAGGCCGTGATCCACCCGCGGGTTGAGCAGGCTCCCCTCCCGCTTGGCGGGCACGTAGAGGAGGGCGCGCAGGTTAACGGGCATGTCCGCCACCATGTGCACGTGCAGCAGCGGCTTCTCGAAGTCCAGGGTCAGTTGCTGGTAGAACTCGTCATACTCCTCCGACTCCACCTTGGAGGGCGTCTGTCGCCAGAGTGCGGTCTGGCGGTTGACGGGCTGGCGCGCGTCTTCATCCACCTCCTCAGCCGTCTCGTCGATGACGTAGATGGGGAAGGAGACATAGTCCGAATGCTTCTTGATGATCTGTTCCAGTCGCCAGGCGCTGGCGTACTCAGCGGCGTCGGCCTTGAGCCTGATGTGGACGTCCGTCCCCCGGCTGCTCTTGTCTGCCGGCGTCAGTTCATAGCGGCTGTCCCCCGCGGAGCGCCAGCTCCAGGCCTCGTCTTCAGGGCGATAGGAACGGGAGGTGACGGTCACTTCCTCGGCTACGGTGAAGACCGAGTAGAAGCCCACGCCGAACTGGCCGATGATCTCCTCCAGAGAAGCCTTCCCCTCTTTGGCGCTGTCCAGGAAGGCCCGCGCGCCCGAATGGGCGATGACGCCCAGGTTTTCGATCAGTTCGTCATGGTTCATGCCCACGCCCGTGTCACTGACGGTAATGGTCTTCTCATCCGGGTTGAAACGCACCCAGATGGCCAGCTTGGCGTCCGGGTCGATCACGTCGTGGTTGGTGAGCATCTCGAACTGGACGCGATTGAGCGCGTCCGAAGCATTGGAAATCAGCTCGCGCAGAAAGATCTCCCGGTCCGTGTAGAGGGAGTGTGCCAGGATATCGAGCAATTGTTTGACTTCAGTGCGATATTCGCGCGCTTCCGGCGCGGTTTGTGTAGCTGTCATAAACATTCTCCATCATTTGAATCAACTGCTCATCTTCCAGAAAGTTGCGAGTTTTCTGGAAGGCGAAAGCGGCTAACGTATTTAAAATATATCCATTTGAATCCATCCCGCGTTGATGCATTCTTCAGCATCTCCACCACTGTAACACGGAAAGCAAAGAATGACGTCAGAGATTTGTTAGAAGTTTGCTAATACGGGTGTAACCATCAGTCGCCGAAGAGGGGGATCTCGTCGCCTGGCTCCCAGTCTGCGCCGGGCGGCGCCGTGTTCACCATCCAGCCGGAAAAGCCGACCAGAAAGGTCCAGAATCCGTCCAGATATTCGGGCGGGAAGTGGTAGGCGGCGGGCGCGTTGTCCAGCACCCGGCGGAAACAGGCCAGCCATTCCTGCCGGGCCGGCTCATCGATGGGAAAGGGAAGATGGCGTCCTCGCATCATGGGGCGGCCATATTGCTGCTGATAAAGGGGCGGCCCACCCAGCAGGGTGACGAAGAACGCGGCCGACTTACGCGAGGTGCGGCGCATAGCCTCCTCGCCCCGGGGAAACATGCCCGCGATGGACGAATGGGCCAGTTCGACGTAGAAGTCCTCCAACATCCTGAAAATATTCTCCTCGCCCATCTGTGCATAGATGGCCGGATTCGGACGCTCCAACCGCGGCGGTCCGCCGGGCGGCGTATAGATGGGTCGGTTCATGGGGTCTCCTGAATGAAACGTGAGATTGAAGATTCGGGTCATGTAATCTCCTAATCTCCAATCTCACGCTTTAGGCTACTTCAAGAAAATAAATACACGTCATATCCCCGGCACTTTCCAGTCGCACTCTGGTCAGCGCCAAACTCGTGACAAGTGCCGGGGACGTTAATTCCCAGGAAGGGCCTTACGCATCACGTTCCACAACAAATCGCTCATACTCATTCTCGCACGGCTGACCCCAAACCGCCCAAAGTTCGCGGGTGGTGGGGGACATGATGCAGGCGCCGGCGCTTTCCACGTCGTATTCAGGAACAGCGTGCGCACAGATGGAGGGACCGTCCGCCTCGTGGTGACGGGTCATCTCCATAAGCGTATCCACGGTGATGCGTCCCTGTTGCCGGCGCAGGATGTGATCGGCCTGCTGGAAGCGGGCGCGGGTGCTGGCCAGGGAGTAGGGCGCGCGATCCCGTTCCAGCGCTTGCAGGGCGGGGATCATGCAGTGGTTGGTATGGGCAGCGACCGTCTCCACCGGCGTCACCCGCTGGCGGGTGGCCATGCGCTCCACCTGGTACCCCCGCAACTTACCGTCCGCGCCCGGGCCCATGAACGCATAGTTGTGCGCTCCGGAAAGGGGCGCGTTGCTCAGCGCGGCCAGCGCGTCCTCCACCGTGGACTGGGCCAGCATCTTGCGCACGACGAAGGGCCAGTGGACGCCGGGTCGCCCGTCCGCGGCCACCAGGTTGTTGATGCCCACCGCCACGCCATGCTCGTTCATGCCGATCATGCCCACGCAGCCGGTGATGGTGAAGGTCATGAACGCGGGTGCGTCTTCGGGCCGGGCGTCGAGCATGAGCACATAGGGCGTGGCGGATGTGTTCATGTCCCACGTCTGGCCCACATAGCCCCGGCCGTCGCCACTGGCCTCGAGATCGACCACGAACGCGGTGCAGCCACCGCCGTCCCCGTCACCGGTCACGCCCGGGATCGCGGGAGCCAACTCGTTCCTGACCCGGTCCAGGGCCTGGGGGCTGGCGGTCACGTCCACGAAATCGGTGAAGCCGTTCATGATGATCAGTTCGTTGACGCCCAGTCCCGTAGCGTCGGCCAGCCCCCGAATCTCCGCCATCAACTCGGGTGCGTACGCTTCATGGTAGGGCAGGCAGGCCGCGCCCAGGGCCAACACGTCAGCGTGGCTCACTTGCCGGCCGCCATTCCAGAAAGGCTCGGCGGCCAGCCGCACCCGCTCCTCGGTCAGGCGGACGATGTCGTCAGCATAGGCTTGTCCATGTCGGTAACCCATCTCATAAGGGGAGCCAAACAGTTGAAGCTTGCGGATTTTGTGCATAGTATCTCCAGACTACGGGATCACCTGATCGCCCTTGCCCGCCAACTGGCGCAGATATTCCGTCTGACCGGTGTGGTAGGTCTCGTGCCAGCTCAGAAAGCTCAACTGCGCGCCCACATCCTGATCCGCGCCTTCGAGGACCGCGTCCAACGCTGCCGGCGACATCTCCTTGATGCGGGCCAGCAAAGGCTCCTGGGAGGCGACAAGATCCCCCATGATCTTTTCCATGCACAGGGCCTGGGCGTCATCGGTAATAGGGTCGGACCCCCGGCCGTAGCGGGCGTACTCGGCGTTGTCCCACAGGGGGTCGACGCCGGCGATAGCGAGCATGCGTCCCCGCGACGCCACTAGGTGCCCCAGCACCCAGTTCAAACAGTTACCCTGAAAGGGGAGTTGTAACAGGCTGTCCTCATGGGTCAGGCCGTTAGTCTGGGCCATGAGGATATTGTAGTTGAGCTTGAGTTCGCGCACCAGTTGTCTGGATAGTTCCATAATTCCTCCTGTGAACTTCTGCTGTGAATCGCGGGTAATGATTCGGCCGAACAATCACCACCGATAAAAGACAAGCCAATCAAGTGGAATGAACGTTTCAAGGGGCGGGCGTTGACATTGTAGAGGAGAAGGGGAGAGGCGTCAACTCGTCCCCCATTGACAGGCCCTCATACAGCGTGATAGGATGCCCTCGTTGGCGGCTAATCGACACAACGCTCGTCATAACGAAGGAAAGGGAGCAACATGGGCGTGGTTCATCGTTTCCAGGGCGACGACGGAGAATGGGACTGGGCAGGCGTCTCCTGCACCGATCTGCAACCCGGCATCACCGCCCGACGCTTCATCAGCCGGCAGGACGGGTCGAACAACCTGGAGTTGCGCTATTTCGAGATCGAACCGGGCGCGCGCAGCAACCATGAGCAGCACAACTACGAGCACGCCGTCCTCATTCTGCGCGGTCGGGGGACCATTCTGCTGGGCGAAAAGGTTGTCCCTGTCCAATTTGGCGACGCCGTCTTTGTGGAAGCGGATGAGGTTCATCAGTTCCGCGCGGCCGAGGATGAGCCGCTGGGATTCCTCTGCACCGTGCTGGACAAAGAACTGCGGGTCAAGGTGCATGGGGAGCAGACGCTGGTCATCTTCGATGATGAGATGGGCGAGGCGATGCAAGGCTAAATCCGGCGGCGGGCACAAACAACCCGACGCAGAGACGCCAAGGCACAGAGCTCGCAGAGAAAAGCAACAACTCTTTGCGTCCCTCTGCATCTCTGCGCCCTGACGTTAAAAACGGCGGGTATCCAAAAAATGAGACCCCGGCTGAAAAAGCCGAGGCCTTGGAAAACACTACTTCTTGTGCTCGATCTGCTTGCGGATCGCGATCTTCTTGGGTTTGACCTCTTCAGTCTTGGGCAGGTAGAGGGTCAGCACGCCGTTCTCGTTGATGGCTTCCACCTTGTCGGCCTGGACCGTGGCCGGCAGCGCGATGCTGCGGGTGAAGCGCCCGAAACGGCGTTCGCGCAGGTGATAGTTCTTCTCTTCGATTTCCTCGTCCTGCTTCATCTCCCCCTTGATGGTCAGCACGTTGTCGGTCAGCGTGACCTCGATATCATCGGGATCGACGCCGGGCAGGGACGCCTTCACCGTGTATTTGTCATCGTCCTCGACCACGTCCAGCGCCAGGCTCCACTCGTCGATCATGGGGCGCTCCCACAGGACGCTCCGCTGCATGAAGGGTTCCTCGAAGAGGCGATCCATGGTGTTGCGCAAAGCAGCCATCTCGCGGAAGGGATCCCAACGTACGATGCTTGTCATTTTGCACCTCCTCATTCTATCTGAATTTTGCTAACGACAATCCATGTATACGCAACAGATATGAGTTGAACATCGGGGAAAACGGGGCGAGTCACACCCAGCCGCCGCTCCCTCATCTCGATTATCACTATCGCGCAAAAATGTAAGATGGACGTAAGTCAAATATTAGCAAAATGTCAGAGAATAGAGGGAGGCAGGGTGAGGGGGTGACAAGATGACAGGATGACAAGGTGACCGCACCCTGTCACCCCCTCATCTCGTCACCCTGTCACGCTCTACTTCGCGTACTCCACAGCCCGGGTCTCGCGCACGACGGTGACACGGATCTGGCCCGGGTACTGGAGGTTGTCTTCGATCTTGCTGGCGATGTCCTTACTCAGTTGGATGGCGGCCATGTCGTCCACCGCCCCCGGCTTGACCAGGACGCGAATCTCACGCCCGGCCTGGATGGCGTAGGTCTGCTCCACGCCTTGGAAGCTGTTGCCGATGGATTCCAGCTCGGTGACCCGCTTGATGTAGGTCTCCAGGCTTTCGCGGCGGGCGCCGGGCCGGGCCCCGCTGATGGCGTCAGCCGCGGCCACGATAACGGCCTCCACCGACTGGGGTTCGACTTCGCCGTGATGGCTGGCGATGCAGTTGACCACCGCGTCACTGACGCCATACCGTTTGGCGATCTCCGCGCCGACGATGGCGTGAGGGCCATCGATTTCATGGCTGACCGCCTTGCCCAGGTCGTGCAGCAGACCGCCGAGACGGGCGACGCGGACGTTGGCGTGCAGTTCGGCGGCGATGATGGCGGCCACGTGCGCGGTCTCGACCGCGTGGTCGAGTTGATTCTGGCCATAGCTGGTGCGGAATTTGAGCCGCCCCAGCAGCTTGCGGATCTCCCGGTGCAGCCCCTGGGTATTGGTCTCGATCATGGCCTGCTCGCCGGCGTCCATGATGATCTGATCGATTTCCTGGCGCGCCCGTTCCACCTCTTTCTCAATGCGGGTGGGATGGATGCGCCCGTCAGCCACCAGCTTGCTCAACGCCATGCGCGCGATCTCGCGCCGCACCGGGTCGAAGCTGC
This sequence comes from Chloroflexota bacterium, assembly GCA_024277175.1. GTDB lineage: Bacteria > Chloroflexota > Anaerolineae > Caldilineales > Caldilineaceae > JAJRVT01. The sequence continues at coordinate 21,257 of JAJRVT010000201.1, forward strand.
TGATGATGATAGCCTCGGGCGTGTCATCCACCACCAGGTCCACGCCGATGGCCTGTTCGATGGCGCGGATGTTGCGCCCTTGGCGTCCAATAATGCGGCCTTTCATCTCGTCTGAAGGCAGGGAGACGCTGCTCACCGCATATTCCGAAATGTGGTCGCTGGCCACCCGCTCGATGGCCAGGGCCACGATCTCCCTGGCGCGACGGTCGGCGTCCTCGGCCACCTCGGCTTCGACTTCGCGTACAGTGCGAGCCATCTCCGCGCGCGAAGTTTTCTCCACTTCGGCCAACAGCACCGCACGCGCCTCCTCTTCGCTCATGCGGGCGATGCGCTGTATCTCCTGCATATGTTTTTCTTCGGCCTGGGCCAACTGTTTATCCAGCTGATCGAGCCGGCTGGCCCGTTGATTGAGTTTACGCTCTCGAGTCTCGATCTTCTCCAGCTTGCGTTCAGCTGAATCGAGCCTGTTTTGCAGCCGGTCCTCAATCCGATCCAGTTCCTTACGTCGTTTCTCCTGCTCTATATCCATTTCATTGCGAAGACGAACAGCCTCTTCCTTCGCGGCCAACAGTTGCTGCTTGGCCTGCGTATCGGCGTCGGCCAGGATGCGACTTGCTTCGTCCAACGCATCCTGCCGCAGCTTGCTTTGGCGGTCTTGTTCGATCTCTATGCCAGACCGGCGGCCACGCTGAAAAGCGAAGTAACCGGCGGCGGCGGCGGCGAGCAATGAAAATAGGATAATCAGAACAATCGTCAGTAAAATGCCGGTGTCCATTATTCAATCCTATCCTTTAATTGTGTTGGCAAACTTCACCCCATAGAAAAAGCGCTGTAGCCAGGCTACAGCGCAACGGTGACAAACAAATCAACGTCATGGCCGGGCGCGGCCATAACAGGAATTTGGCTTTTAACAGAGCAATGCAATGTCTTAAAACGCAGTCCGCCCTCGATTCGCGTCTATCGAATCGCTCTCGAGGAAAGGCTATACCCTTGATGGATGGCTACGACTTTGATTGAGCGACCTCGACATCTTTGTCCGTCGTCTCAACACCAGTATCGAGCGGCACAGCGCGCGCGGGCAGACCAACCCGTTCACGGATCAGGGCGTCGATTTCAGCGGCGATACGAGGATCATCTTTCAGGGAGGCTTTCGCATTTTCGCGCCCCTGCCCCAACAGTTCGCCGTTGTAGCGGTAGAAACTCCCCCGCTTTTCGATGATGTCGTGCTCCACGCCCAGGTCGAGCAGATCGCCGCTGGTGCTGATACCCTCGTCATACATGATGTCGAACTCGGCCACCTTGAAGGGCGGCGCGACTTTGTTCTTCTTCACGGTGACGCGGGTTCGGTTCCCAATCGGCTCACTGCCCTTTTTGATGGTCTGGATGCGACGTACGTCCAGACGAACGCTGGCGTAGAACTTGAGCGCCATGCCGCCTGACGTCGTCTCCGGGTTGCCAAACATGACCCCGATCTTCTGACGCAACTGGTTGGTGAAGATGAGGCAAGTGCCGCTGGTCTTGACTGCACCGGCCAGCTTGCGCAGGGCCTGACTCATAAGCCGGGCCTGCAGGCCCATGTGGGAGTCGCCCATCTCGCCTTCGATCTCAGCCCGGGGCACCAGGGCCGCCACGCTGTCCACTACCACCACATCCATTGCGTTCGATCGCACCAACGCCTCGGTGATCTCCAGCGCCTGCTCGCCCGTGTCGGGCTGGCTGACGTAGAGATTGTTCACGTCCACGCCGATCCTGGAGGCATAGGCTGGGTCCAACGCGTGCTCCACGTCCACAAAGCCGCAGATGCCGCCTTCGCGCTGCGCCTCTGCAATCACATGCAAGCAGAACGTCGTTTTCCCCGAACTTTCCGGCCCATAGATTTCGATGACGCGGCCTTTGGGCACGCCACCGATGCCAAGTGCGAGATCGAGGCTAAGACTGCCAGTGGGGATGGCTTCGACATTGAGCCGGGTGGCGTCTCCCAGCTTCATCACGATGCCTTCCCCAAACCGTTTATTGAGACCGGCGAGGGTCGTTTCGAGGGCTTTTTGGCGACCATCTGTAGACATTGCATACTCCGAATGACGCTCCCGCTATCCCCGTGAAACAATGGGGGCGAAAACGCCAGTTTAAGTCACATCTTATCGCTGTAGACTTTATCGATTGTAGGCTTCAATATAAGTGTACTTTACTTAAGCCCATATTGCAAAAGCGCACTAAAAAATTGTGACTTTGTTGTGGGTGCGTTCAGGGTAGGGCGAAGGGAATAGGCACGCAGATGGCGCAGGCCATCTGCGTTCTATCTGGGTGTTCGTTGTTATGTGGCGATCACTGGGCGTATGGCAGATAAATCCTATCGCGAAGTTTGGCGACTTCGGCCCGCAGCGCATCGTCCTCGGCTATGTCTTGCTCCATCTTGGTCACGCCATGGCGGATGGTGCTGTGATCGCGGCCGCCCAAAACCCGCCCGATTCGGGGATAGGAAAGAGCGTTCTCCGCCCGCAGCAGGTACATGGCCACATGCCGGGCGTGGGCCACCGGCTGGCTACGCCCGCGGCCGATCAGTTCCTCCGGCGTCAGGTTGAAATGAAGAGCCACAATGCGCACCACCCCGTCCGGGCTGCACGGCTTGCGCTGGGGCGCGAGATTGTCCATCATCTGTACGGCCAGTTCGTAAGTCAACGGCTGGTTGCTCATCTGTGACTGAATATGCAGCCGGTTGAGCGCCCCTTCCAACTCACGAATATTGGTGTCGATCCGTTCAGCCACGAACATCAACACCTGGGGATCGATGGGGACGCCAAGCCGGTCGGCCTTTTTTTGCAGAATGGCGACCCGGGTTTCGAAATCGGGCGGCTGAATATCGGCCTGCAAGCCGCCTTCGAACCGGCTGCGCAGCCGCTCCTCCAGCCCGCCCAGCGCTTTGGGCGGACGGTCGCTGCTCAACACTACTTGGCCGCCGGCCGCGTGGAGGTGATTGAAGGTGTGGAAAAATTCCTCCTGGGTCCGCTCTTTGCCATCCAAAAACTGAATGTCATCGATGAGCAGGACGTCCACCTGTCGATACTTCTCGCGGAATTCGTCCGTCTTCTGATGCCGAATGGAGTTGATCAAGTCGTTGGTGAATTGCTCCGACGAACAGTAGAGCACGATGCTCCCGTGGGCTTGGGCGTAGTTGCCAATGGCGTGTAAAAGGTGGGTCTTCCCCAACCCCACACCGCCATAGACGAAAAATGGGTTGTAACGCATGCCCGGTTCCCGGGCGATAGCGCTGGCTGCGGCGTGGGCGAGCCGATTCTGGTCACCCACCACAAAGGCGTCGAACGTATATTCGCCCCGTAGTTGGCTCGTATAGCGCGACCGAAACGCCATGGGGATCGAGCGATCCTGTCGGGCCGCCGACGGCGATGATGACGTCCCTTGCGCCCAATGCCCCGTGTCGTCCATTTCATCTGCCCGAGAACGGTTTCCGGCCTCACGACTGGCGGACGCCCCAACCGCCACCGCAGGCGTCACCTCCGCGCTGGCGGCCTGGTAGAGGGGGGTGGACGCCAACTCGGCATCGCCTTCCATGGTTTTTGGAGACTGCACCCGCAGGGTGACCTGAACGGACGAACGCCCCATATGGACGCGCAACTTCTTTTTGATGGTGTTGAGTAGCTTTTGATGGAGCCACTCGTATGCAAACATGGTGGGCAGGCCGATGATGAACTCGCCGTCCTCATAGGCGATAAGCCAAGCATCGCGCACGTATGAATGAAAGACGCCAGGGTCCAGGCTCAGTTTCAATTCATCAAGAACGGAACGCCAGATTCGCTCCGGGTCGAACGTCTGTCTCGAGAAAGGGACAGATCCCACCATCCTGGATTTTCCCTCATTGACGGAGACGTCAGCGGGCGAAACGGGGTCGGCTGCAGGCTCACCGCGACGCGACGTTGAACCGGCCCTCGGCGGAGCTATCCACTCTGACTGGTGGTCGGAAACGTCCACGACTGTAGCCGCAGGCATGGGCGCGCGCTGGAATTGACGCCGGTCTTCATGAGGGAAATCGAAATCAACAGCCTGATAGTCGAGCAGAGAATCGGCGCTATGGCGGCGTGATGAGGCGGAATGAGATTTCAAGGTCGGTCCCCCAAAAAATATCTGATCGAATGAATAGATAATGTCGCACTCGAAACAATACCACGGACTGCCGGAACAATTGTGAAAAAATAATGAATCGTCCCGTAAATTTCACTCTGTTTTGGCGCCTGTTTCAGGGACGCAAAACCCCACCGCGCGCGATGAGTCGCCCACACAGGCCCAAAAGTATGATCCGCAGTTGTTTCGTTTATTAGACCGAACCAAACCCGTTAAAGTTTGCCCGGCCGAGGGGTGATACGCGCTACAACATCGGGTTCGCTGTTGCTGCTGGACACCCCATTACTTCCGTCAGAAGATGGGCGCCCAGTTGCGAGGCGATGAATTTGAAGCGATGAATTTGTATTGGACAGTCTACCAGATTCGAGCCAAGATCGCAATCCGTTTCATGTGAAATTTTGGACGAATTCCTTTAACACCACCTGTTTTATTGTCAACTGATCGGCATTGAACATTTGTCCTACGCGAGATATGGCGCGCTTCTGCCGACGATCCACAAAATGGAAGACAGCGCCAATATTGGTCAGCATCATAACTTTAAGGTTGAATCGAGCGCTGTCCAGCGACCGCTAACGCAACCTTACCCTTGCCTGACGCCTCTTCCGAGTTACCCCCAGTCGCCCCCAGGTAATCCCCAGAGTTATCCCCGAAGTGGGCGAGTTATTGGTAAGTGATCGTATAATCCAGCGGCGTGACGCTGATCCAGGTGCGGCCCGGCTTGAGGGGAATCTCCGCTCCGTTCTCGCCATAAAAGCGGGGCGTATCCCCCTGGCTCTCACTGCGCCACACCCCCGAGAACGCCTGCCCGTCCCGAAAAACGATGGCCGGCCCGCTGCCAAAGAGGTTGAGACGGATGCTACGGCTTCCCAGGGAATCCTCCACGATGTCGGTCACCTGGTGAGGAACATATTGGACCACCACATTTTCGACGCCCACCTGCACGCCCGTATTGCCGTCTAACTGGGCTCCGCCGCCTAGAAAACGCAGATATCGCCCACTGCCCGGATCGTACTGATAGCTTACCTGACTGCCCGTGCCGCTTGGATAGGGGATGCTGACGCTTGTGGCCGGCGCACCCCCGCCCGCCGGATCGCCGAACGTAAAGCCGCGCACGCCGGTCGCCTGCTCCACCCCCCAGTCCGCCAGCCAGCGCCGCAGCTTTTCCGTGCTCGTGCGCAGCCGGGTGCGATAGTCATTGCCAATGCTGACCGAATAGCGGGTGTTGGACGGGTCGTCGAGGTCGATATCCATATAGGGTGCGGGCATATTGTTCTTGAGCGCGTAGCGCACCTGGTCGCTGGCCCCGGAACAGGCCAGGCCTGCCTTGTAAAGGGGCGCCATATAGTAGTTGATCAGGCGCGCGCTGCGCACCGGCCCGATCTGTCCTATATCATCGCCGTAGAAGACGCCGCTGAAACGGGTGATGCCAAACCCCTCCATCAGATACTCATACATCACATCGGCCTGGCTGATCCCCATCTGAGGACGGGCTGCGTAGTCATTATTGATACAGACGATGACAGGCCGTTGCCCGGCGCGCCCACCGGCCAGAGGCTGACCAGTCAGGGGATTGGTTCCCCCGGGCGGGCCGAATCCGCCATCCCTGGGCAGCCCGGCCGCGGGCGCAGCCGCCAGGCGCGCGGACTCCCCGCCGCCGGAAGCAGAGACGCTCTGGTCTCCGCCCGTTACGGCCGCGGCGGCCGTCACCGTCTCCGCAGCCGGCGTTGGCGGGGGCGGCGCCTCCACCAGCGGCAACGCGGCCTCAATCCCGCCGTCCACCGTCACATCCAGCAGGTTGGCGCTGATCCAGCCCGGGATCTCTGCATCGTCTTCAGCGCCGGTCGCGCCCGCCAGACAGCAGACCTGAAGCCAGGCGCCGTCTTCGTCGCGCCCACTCAGTTGGTACGCCGTTCCCTCGCCTACGGTGGCGAGGATGGGGTAGGTCGTCCCCGGCCCGCCGCGTACATTGACCAGCGTCCCTGTGACCACGCCTGCACGCCGGGGCGCTGCTGTCGGGCTCGGCGTGGGCGTGGGCAGAACCAACGGAGGCCGGGTGAGCGTCGGCGCAGGGGGCGGGGTCGCGGCCAGAAGCGTCACCAACGGCTCCGCGCGCGCCCCATCCCCGGGTGTGACTGGCTGGTCTAGCGCAACACTGTCGGTGCTGGGAACCGCGCCGGCGTCCGTCGCGGCCGGCGTCTGAGAGGGGGACGCTGACTCGTCGGTCGAAATCGGGGCCGCGTCCGGGCTGCTACAGCCGTTCAGCAACAGAAAAAGTGTGACGGCCGTCGCTGCCAAGGTGATCATAACGCCGCCTCGTAGGCGGAGCGAATGCTTCATTGTTTTATCCATGGTTGATGACAGTTGATAACGCCGACAGCCTGCCGGCGATCATACCCCCCGCGCAAAGAGTCGTCAAACATGGACGTCTCTGCATCTGCTTTGCCGATTGCCTCCAGGTTGCGAACGGGGTATAATGGACAGGCGCAGTCATCCAAGAGACAGAATTTTTTTCATAGATTCAGCAGTTCACGATTTGTCATTCCAATGACCAAAGGAAAGAGGAATCTGCGGTCTCTACCCGAAAGATTCCTCGTTGCCCCGTTGCTCCACTCCCCAGAGTAACAAATCCTGCAAAAATCGTGAATTTCTGAGATTGGAGACGGAACATGGGCTTTAGTCTGGGTTTACTCGTTATCGTCCTCGTGTTGCTGTTCATGTTCTTCCGCGCCGCGGTCAAGGTGGTGCCAGAGTATGAACGCGGCGTGATCTTCCGACTTGGCCGGGTCCAGGGAGACGCCAAGGGACCAGGTCTCTTTCTGCTCATTCCCTTCATCGACAAAATGATGAAAGTGGATCTGCGCGTGGTCACCCTGGACGTGCCGAGCCAGGAGGCTATCACGCTGGATAACGTGACCGTGCGCGTCAACGCCGTCTGCTATTTCCGGGTCATGGACCCGGTGGCCGCGGTCGTCAATATCGATAATTACCTGCTGGCCACCCAACAGATCGCGCAGACCACCCTGCGTTCAGTCATGGGCCAGAGCGAGTTGGATGAACTGCTTTCCGAGCGTGACCAGATCAACCGTCAGCTTCAGCAGATCATCGATGAACAGACGGAACCCTGGGGCGTGAAGGTGAGCATTGTCGAGGTCAAGGATGTGGAGTTGCCCAAGACCATGCAGCGGGCGATGGCCCGCCAGGCCGAAGCTGAGCGTGAGAAGCGGGCCAAGATCATTCATGCCGAGGGTGAATATCAGGCCGCCAAGCGACTTTCCGAAGCGGCGGAGACCATGGCCACCAGCGGAGCCATGCAACTGCGCTATCTACAAACCCTGAGCGAGATCAGCGCCGAAAACAACAGCACCATCATTTTCCCCCTGCCCATCGAGTTATTCCAGGGCCTGTTGGGTCAAGATTCGCAGAAAGGGAATAAAAAGGATGATACGCAGGACATAGCAGGTCAAATCTCCGAATAGATGCTCTCATAATCAATCACCTTTCCCCCAAACCAAGCATCGATGCTTATGCGTATTCTTCGTCCAACCACGCCTGCGGGCGCAGCGATCCACAAAAAACCGCGCTTTCGGCTCACGCCCTATCTCTTCGTCCTGCCCTATCTGACCATTTTTGTGGTTTTCCGGCTGGCGCCATCCATCGCGGGATTGGGCGTCTCCTTCACCAACTGGGCGGCTGTGGGAACGCCCCGATGGATCGGCCTTAAAAATTACCAGGCCATGGTACGCGACCCGCGGCTGCATGATGCCGTGCGCAACACCTTCGTCTTCACCCTGATCACCGTGCCCCTGCTGGTTGGATTGGGGCTGGCCCTGGCCATCTTCCTTAACCAGCGTCACCGGGGACGGGGCGTGGGACGCGTGGCGATCTTCACGCCCTATGTGATCATGTCCACCGTGGTTGGCGTGCTCTGGACATGGATGCTGGACAAAGATTTCGGCCTCATCAACGTCTACCTTGGCCATAACATCCCTTGGCTGGTGAGCCAGAAATACGCGCTCTACGCCATCGTCATCACCACCGTCTGGTGGACAGTGGGCTACAACATGGTCCTCTATCTGGCCGGTTTGCAGGATGTGCCCGCGGAACTCTATGAGGCGGCCCGCATCGATGGAGCCAATTCATGGCGACTTTTCCGCCACATCACCCTGCCCCTGCTGGCCCCGACCACTTTCCTGGTGCTCATGCTCACCCTGATCAACTCATTCCAGATCTTCGATCTGGTCTTCGTCATGACCTCTGGCGGGCCGGGAACCTCGACGCTGACCCTGGTGCAGTACGTCTACACGACCGCCTTCCAGTTCCGTAAATTCGGCTATGGATCGGCCGTGGCGGTGCTCCTCTTCGCCATCCTGGTTGTACTTGCGATCATCCAGACGCGCGTCTATCGTCGCGGGTTGAAGGGGGCGGCGGAATGACTATCGGGAAAGTGGTGGGCGGCGCGCTCTGGTATGCGCTCCTGATCGTGGTGGTGGTCCTGGCATTGGGCCCGGTGGTGTGGATGGTCTCGACTTCGCTCAAACCAGAAGTGCAAATCATGACCACGGAGATCCATTGGATCCCGCAGACCTTCACCCTGGAGAACTTTCAGGCCGTGCTCGCACGTCACAACATACTGCGCTGGACGTTCAACAGCCTGTTGGTGGCCAGCGTGGCCACCCTGCTGGTGCTGATCCTGGATTCCCTGGCCGGTTACGCCTTGGCGCGCATGGAATTCTATGGACGGGATTCGCTCTTCATCCTCATCCTCTCCATGCTCTTCGTGCCCTTGCAGATCACGGTGGTGCCCCTCTTCCTTCTCTTTTCGAAGATGGGCCTGACCGACACCTACTGGGCGCTGATCCTGCCCGTGGGCGCCAACGTGACCGGCGTCTTCCTCATGCGCCAGTTCTTCCTCACCATTCCCGGCGAGCTGGAGGATGCGGCCCGGGTGGATGGAGCCAATGATTTCCAGATCTGGTGGCGGGTGGTCATGCCCCTGGCCAAGCCTGCGTTGACCGCGGTCACCATTATCACCTTCCTCTCCACCTGGAACAGCTTCTTCTGGCCGCTGATCGTCACCCGCACGGATGCGGTGCGCACCCTGCCCGTGGGCGTGGCCCAGTTCATGAGCCTGCGCCCGGGCATGGCCCAGGCCGCCCAGGCTTTCGGCCAGTCCATGGCCGGGGCCACCATGGCCGCGCTGCCGCCCATCATCTTTTTCCTGCTGCTCCAGCGCTACTTCATCGAAGGTATTTCCATGACGGGCATGAAGGGCTGATCCGCTACCCAAACATCCCCATGGCCAGATCCCAGATCCCGAACATCTTGATGATGGAGACGACGATGATGAAGATCAGGAGACGGCGCACCCAGACGTTGGCGTTGGGATTGCCGGTGGCGAAGCGCGCCGCCAGCCAGGCCCCCGTGCTCTGACCGACGGCCATAAGCAGACCCAGCCCCCAGTTCACCTGCCCGTTCGTCACGAAGACGATGATGGCGGCCAGGCTGTAGGTCAGGATGATGACCAGTTTAATGGCGTTGGCATGGATCAGGTTATAGCCGGCGCCCAGCACCAGCGCCGCCAGCAGGAAGATGCCCACGCCGGCCTGGATGAAGCCTCCGTAGATGCCAATGAAGAAAAACATGATCAGCTTCCACAGGCTGGGCCGCCCTACCTGTGGATCGGACTTCTCCCGCAGCCAGCGTTTGGGATCCACCAGGATCACGATCAACATGACGACCATGACCACGCCGATGGTGATGTGCATGGCGCGCTCGTTGAGGTCCACGGCGATGCGCGCCCCCAGGATCGCCCCCAGCACGGCCGGCAGCGTGTACCAGATGCCGTCGCCGAGCTCTAGATGCCCCCGGCGCTTGAATGTGCTCACGCCAACAATGTTCTGGATAATGACGCCCACCCGGTTGGTGCCGTTAGCCACCGGGGCCGGCAGACCCAGGAAAATCAGCATGGGCAGGGTGACCAACGAACCGCTGCCCGCCAGGGTGTTGATGATGCCGGCCAAAACGCCGGCCAAAATTGCAAGAACGTAGACATACCAATGAGTCATGATCAGATCCCAGCTTGTGTGAACAGCGTTTGTGACAAGATGACAGGATGACCGTATGACAAGATGAGGGGATGACAAGATGACAGGGTGACCGTATGATGAGCGCCTTGTCATCCTGTCACCTTGTCATCTTGTCAGATTTTCGGAACCAACCTCGCCAGCCGCTCCACTGTCCGCTCCAACGAGTCCATGTCCGTGGCGATGCTGAAACGCACGTGGCCTTCGCCGGCCTGACCGAAGGCCACGCCGGGCGTGGTCGCGATCAGGGCTTCCTCCAGCAGTATCCGAGAGAGGGTCAGGCTGTCCTTGTCGGTGGCCGTGAACCGGGGGAAGACGTAGAATGCGCCCTGGATGGGCGCGCATTCGAGGCCGGGGATCTCTTCCAGCGCGTCGAGCATGAAGCGCCGACGGGCGGTGTAGGCGGCCACCATCTCGCGCACGCAATCCTGGGACCCGTTGAGCGCGACCGCGCCGGCCGTCATCGCGAAGCTGGCCGCGGAGGTGACGCTCTGGGTCTGGAGGGTGCGCGCCAGCTTGACCACGGACGCGGGGCCGGCCAGCCAACCGAGACGCCAGCCGGTCATGGCATAGGCCTTGCTGAAGCCGTTGACGATGATAGTGCGTTCGGCCATGCCCGATCGCGCGGCCAGGCCGTGGTGGACCGCACCATCGTAGAGAATGTGTTCGTAGATCTCGTCGCTGAGCACGTAGAGGTCGTGGGCCGCGGCCACCAGGGCGATGGCGTCCAGCTCATCCAGGGTCAGCACCCGGCCGGTGGGATTGTTGGGGCTGTTGACCATGATCAGGCGCGTGCGCGGGCTGACATGGGCCTCCAACAGGTCAGCGGTAACGCGGAAATTGTCCTCGCTGGGCAGGGCGACGCGCACGGGAACGGCCCGTTGCAGCGCCACCATGGGCCCGTAGCTCACCCAGGACGGGTCCAGCACCAGCACCTCATCGCCAGGGTTGAGGGTCACGGCCAGGGTGGCATAGATAGCCCACTTCGCGCCCGGCGTGACCATGATCTGCTCCCGCGTGACATGGACGTCGTTCTCCCGTTCCAGCTTGGCGACGATGGCGTCGAGCAGAGCCGGGGAGCCGTGGGAGGGGGGATAGTGGGTGTCGCCGGCGAGCATGGCCTGGTGCGCAGCCTCGATGATATGCGCCGGCGTGTTGAAGTCCGGCTCGCCGCCGGCCAGGTTGATCACGTCCAGGCCGGCAGCCTTCATCTCCCGGCCCTTCTGCATCATCATGGCCGTGACTGAGGCGGGGATAGAGGTGATGAGTTCAGAAAGTTGCATGGTTATTTTCCAGAATACCAGAATGTTTGACGCAGAGTCGCGGAGACGCAAAGGGACGCAGAGAGAAATTCAAATCCCTCTTTGCGTTTCTCTGCGCCTCTGCGCCTTCGCGTCAAAGCAGTTTACGATCCCAATACATCAGCGATGGCGTCGCAGAGATAGTCCATGTTCGCCGCCGTCAGGCCGGCCACGTTGATGCGACCGGAGCCGACAATGTAGATCGAGTGCTTGTCCCGCAGCGCAGCCACCTGCTCTGGCGTGAGACCGGAATAGGAGAACATGCCTCGCTGGCGGGCGATAAAGCTGAAATCCTGCTCCACTCCCTTTTCATTCAGAGTTTCCACCAGCAGATGACGCATGTCCCGGATGCGGTTGCGCATGGCCGTGACTTCGCCTTCCCACTGGGCGCGCAGGCCGGGATCGTTGAGCACTGTGCTGACGATGAAACCGCCGTGGGCTGGGGGATTGGAGTAGTTGGCGCGAATGCGCTTCTTGATCTGGCTCAACACGGCCGCGGCTGTATCCGCATCCCGCGTGACCATGGTGAGCGCGCCGACGCGCTCGTCGTAAAGGCCAAAGTTCTTGGAGTAGGAGCTGGCGATGATCATGTCCGCGCCCGATTCCGCCAGGAGGCGCAGGCCGGCTGCGTCCGCGTCCAACCCTTCGGCGAATCCTTGGTAGGCGAAGTCGAGTAGGGGCAGCAGGTTGCGCTCGCTGACCACCGCCGCCACCTGCGCCCATTGCTCCGGCGACAGGTCCACGCCGGTGGGGTTGTGACAACAGGTGTGGAGAAGGAGGATGTCGCCCTCAGGAATGGTCTTCAGCGCGGCCAACATGCCTTCGAAGTCCACGCCCCGGGTTTCGGGATCAAAGTACGGATAGGCGGCCGTCTCCAGCCCGGCGGAGGTGAAGACATGGGGGTGATTGGGCCAGGTGGGCGTGCTCATCCAGAGGCGCTTGCCGGGCATCATGGCGGCGATGAAGTCGGCGGCCACCCGCAGCGCGCCGGTGCCGCCCGGGGTCTGAGCCGTGGCCGCGCGGCCGCTGACCACGATCTCGTAATCCGGGCCGAAAAGCATAGACTGAGTGGCGCTGATAAATTCGGGGATGCCATTGATGGGCAGGTAAGTCTTGCTGGCTTCGTTTTCCAGGAGGTAGGCCTCGGCCCGTTTGACTGAATCCAGAATAGGCGTGCGGCCGCTTTCATCTTTATAGACGCCAACGCCCAGGTTGATTTTGTTGGGGTTCGGGTCTTTTTTGAAGGCGTCGGTCAGGCCCAGAATGGAATCAGGCGGCGCGGCTTGAATGGTTTCGAACATGGTCTCCGTCCTCTCCTCATGGTGAAAAAATACGGTCGTCGCCTATGGATGACGAACATGGCGACTATTATAATCCATCTGGTGAAAATCCGCCCGATTGATCCCAGACCGTTCAGAGGTGTCACCTCGATATTTCGGGGCAGGGTGCGTTGCACTGCCCCAGAACAGGTTGGAGTATCCCGATGCACCCGGTCGGTGCGACGGACTCCCCCGGTTTGTTGAGCAGATACGTTCAGAGAAACAAATCGTTCCACGTTTTTATGCTATACTGGCCCGCAAACGAAAGCAAAGCCCGCATGGAGATCCGCATGGAAACGAACCTAATGGATCAGACACAACCCGAGGACAAAGCCGCGGCCATGGAAGCCATCCGCCGCGAGATCGAGCAACTGACCGAGTCGCCCCTCTACGAATACCGGGTCGCCAACGGCTATCAGCCGGTGATCGGCGCGGGCAGCCTGGATGCGGACGTCGTCTTCATCGGCGAGGCCCCGGGCAAGCAGGAGGCGCTGACCGGCCAGCCCTTCGTGGGTGCGTCGGGCCGCATTCTGGATGAACTCCTGGCGAGCATCGGCCTGAGCCGCGAGGAGGTCTATATCACCAACGTGGTCAAGGACCGCCCGCCCAACAACCGGGATCCGCGGCCGGCCGAGATCGCGCTCTATTCGCCCTTCCTGGTGCGCCAACTCGCCATCATCCAGCCCCGGATCATCGCACCCCTGGGCCGTTTCGCCATGGATTTCACGCTCAATCTCTTCCACCTGCCCCAGGCCGGCGGCAAGATCAGCCAACTCCACGGCCAGCCCATTCCCGCGCGCACCAGCTACGGCGAGATCAAGATCGTTCCCCTCTACCACCCCGCGGTCGCGCTCTACCAACGCACGAAGCTTCAGACCTTGCAAGATGATTTCCGACGACTGATTGAAGAGCAAGGGGTGTGACGCAGAGGCGCAAAGTCGCAGAGGAACGCAGAGAAAGGCGCTTCTTCTAACATTGTAGTTCTCTGCGCCCCTTTGCGCCTCCGCGTCTCTGCGTCGAAGCATTTTCCCGCTACCCGAACGCGGCCCGGAACTCACTTACGGCCTTGGGACCGTTACGATCGAGGCCGGCGTAGAAGCCTTCCCGGTCCTGGGTGCGATAGTCCAGGCGCTCCACGTGGAAGGGGGCCAGGCGAGCGCCGCTGCGCCGTCGCCGCTTCACATCCAGAAAGTATTGAAGCGCGTTCTCCACGCTGGCGGCGTCGGTCCAGTCAGACTTGTAGACGGGGACGCCGGACTTGTTGAAGATCCACGTCATGTTGGGCATGGAACCGTAGGCCCGATGGCAGGCGCCGTCCAGCGCGTCCACCAGGATGGACCGGGTGACGCCCAGTTTGTCGCGCAGGTCCCGGGCGTTGCTGAACTTCTGGGCCATGGAGGTGAGGCGGGGATAGATCTCGCCGGGATGGGCTTCGTGGGTGTAGAGGAAGACCGCGCCCACGCCCTGGTCACGGTAGCGGTCGGCGATTTCATTCATGGATGGCGCCGCCATCCCGCAGTATGGTCAGGTGAAGCTGCCGAACTCGACCACGGTGTAGGCGTGCCCGCGCAGGGTCTGGGCGAGGCTGGTTTCGCCGCCGTCCAGCCGCCAGAGGGGGAAGTCAGGGGTGCGCTCGCCCAGGGGCGGGCTTTCGTCGAAGCGCATCCAGGGCATGAACTTTTCCGGGACGAAGCTGTCGTAGTTGTAGGCGTTGAGCAGATCGGCGTCTGGCATGGTTTCTCCTCAGCGTACAGGCTGGTGCAGAAAGTGCAAATAGATTTCTTGTACATAGTATGCGCTTTAGCGCGGTTGTTGGTTAGACTACGCTATCCTATGAACGGTAGATGACAATCATGCCTGAAAGAGCATTTTTACGCAACAGAGTTTGACATCCCCCATTCTCCGCACTATGCTTACCCCATTCATCAAGCAATCGCACCACTCACACAACCATCCAACCATGAGGTGACAACCATGTTAGAAGAAGCCCAAGCGTTGGCCGAGCAACTGGTGGCCTGGCGGCGCGACATTCACATGCACCCTGAACTCTCCTTCCAGGAAAACCGGACCGCGCGGCTGGTGGCCGACGAACTGGAATCCATGGGGATCGAAGCTCAGACCGGCGTCGGCAAGACCGGCGTAGTCGGCTACCTGGGCGAAGGCGGCCCCGTTATCGCCATCCGCGGCGACATGGATGCGCTCCCCATCCAGGAGGACCACGACGTGCCCTACGCCTCCCGGACGCCCGGGGTCATGCACGCCTGTGGGCACGACGCGCACACGGCCATGCTCATGGGCGTGGCCCGCCTGCTCAGCCAGATGCCCGACCGCCCGCCGGGCCAGGTGCGCTTTCTCTTCCAGCCCTCGGAAGAGGCGTCCGACGACGAGAACAAGTCGGGCGCGGTGCGTATGATCGAGGACGACGCCCTGGAAGGCGTGGACGCGGTCATCGCCCTGCACGTGGACAGCACGACCGAAGCCGGCAAGATCATGCTGGAGGAAGGCTACGCCTCGGCCAACGAGGACTCCTTCACCATCCAACTGATGGGCGATGGCGGCCACGGGGCCATGCCTGACAAGGGCGTCGACCCTATCTTCATCCTGGCGCAGGTCATCAACGCCATCAACGGCATCCGCGCCCGACGGGTGGACCCGACCAAGGCCGCGGCCATCTCCATCGGCTCCATCCACGCCGGAGTCGCGTCCAACGTCATCCCCAGCGTGGTGACCATCACCGGCACCATGCGCAGCTTCGATGACGAGGTGCGGGCGCAGTTGAAGACGGAACTGGCCCGCATGCTGGAGGTGGCCCGCGCGCTGGGCGGCGACTTCAATCTGACGTTCAAGCAGGGATACCCGTCCATGTACAACGATCCCGAAGTCTGCGCGTTGATGCGGGAGACCATCACCGATGTGCTGGGCGAAGACGCCTTGCTCCACGCCGAACCCATGATGGGCGCGGAGGATTTCAGCTATATGACCCGCAAAGCGCCGGGCGCCATGTTCATGCTGGGCGCCAAGTATGACGACGTCAGCCGGGGTCATCACACGCCCGTCTTCGACATCGACGAATCGGTGTTGCCCAAGGGCGCGGCTCTGCTGGCGGAGATGGCCTGCCGCCTGCTGCGCGAAAAAGCCTCATGAATCGAGGCGTCGTCTATGGCGTGACCGCATACGCAATGTGGGGCGTGCTTCCCATCTACTGGAAGGTGCTCCACAGCGTCCCGGCCATCCAGATTCTGGCCCACCGTATGGTCTGGTCACTGCTCTTCTGCCTGCTGCTGCTGACTATGACCCGTAATTGGGGCTGGCTGTCCGCGGCCCTGCGCGACCGACGGACCGTGTTCACTTTTCTGGGCGCGGCCGCGCTGCTCTCCGTCAACTGGTTCACCTACATCTGGGCCATTAACGCCGGCTTCATCGTGGAGACCAGTCTGGGCTACTTCATCAACCCCCTGGTCAGCGTGTTGATCGGCGTCATCGTCCTCCATGAGCGGCTGCGTTCCTGGCAATGGACGGCCATCGGCTTGGCTTTTGGAGGCGTGCTCTACCTGACCGTGGCCTATGGCGCGCTGCCCTGGATCGCGCTCACCCTGGCCTTCACTTTCGCTTTCTATGGTCTGCTCAAGAAACAGGTGCGGGTCGGTGCGGTGGAAAGCATGGCTGCGGAGACCGCGATCATGAGCGTCCCAGCGCTGCTCTTTCTGCTCTGGCTGGCCAGCCAGGGGCGAGGCGCGCTGGGCCATGGGAGCGTGGCGGTCAGCCTTCTCCTCGTCGGATCCGGCGCGGCCACTGCAATTCCGCTGATCTTCTTTGCAGCCGCGGCCCATCGCATCCCCCTGAGCCTCGTCGGCATTCTCCAATACCTCGCCCCCACCCTCCAGTTCCTGATCGGCGTCTTCATTTACCACGAAGCCTTTGGCCGCACGCGCCTGATCGGCTTCAGCATCATCTGGGCGGCTCTCCTTATCTACACCGTGGAAGGCCTCCACCAGCGGCGGCGGTTGCACCAGGTTCCGGTGGAGGCGTGAAGGCGTGAAACGTAAGATCGCCGCGAACTAAGTGACGCCGCGCCCCTTACGAGTCATGCTTCACGTTTCACGTCTTCGCGCCTCCACGTCTTCGCGCCTCCACGTCTTTACGTTCCATGTTTCATCTCCAATTTCTCCATTTTCCTTCTTTGCGCGAAGGATTCCTCAAACCCACACGATAAAGAGTGCAGGTAGCGCCCGGAAGGGTAGCACAGCCGGATTTCACCGGCGATTTCAAAGCTAATCGTTGCCGGAGGCAATGCAGTGCGTGTGATTGCAAGGCCGCCGTCACTGAACCATACAGCGCCAATCTTTGGCTGTTTTAGAAGGAGGCAACATCAGATGGCTGAGCTTATCAGGGTTTCCGCCCACTCCCGTTCGACCGCCGTGGCTGGCGCTATTGCCGGCGTCATGCGCGAGCATGGATACGCAGAAATGCAGGCTATTGGGGCCAGCGCCGTGAACCAGGCCATCAAAGCCATCGCCATTGCCCGCGGCTATCTTGAACAGGATGACATCGACCTGGCGGTGATCCCTAAATTCACCGAGGTTGACATCGATGGCAACGAGCGCACCGCCGTCCGTCTGTCCATCTATAAACGGCCAAACTCACTCTACACGCCCGCTGTTCTGGCCCGTCGCAACAGCAGCGCGCTGTTGGAAGCGGCCATATAGGTCAGTGACCGCGGTTCGAACATAACGTAGTCGCGCCCTCTCAAAAAGCGGGATCGCGGAGCGTTGCAAGAGATTGTGCAGAGAGTCCCAGAGAGTTCTTGAGGGCTTTCCCTGAAATATTAAGAAGACGCACATAGTCCAATAAAAAAAATGCGAACGCCATTCCTGGCGTTCGCATTTTTTGTTAAACTGAGGCGGTCTCCCTACATTCTGGCGGAAGAACCCCGACAGCCATTAAAAACAGACATGGCCTGTTCAACGTTGCTTGCCGCCGCCGCTTTTACCCTCCGAGCGACGTCGGGAGGAATCCTTGCGGCGCCTACCGGAACCGCCCGATGACTTCCGGCGGCGGCGTCTATCCGTCTCACCTTTGGCCTTGGCGCTGTCCTTACCGCCGGCGCGACGCTTGGTGGTGCAGCCGCCGCATGTGCCGCAACTGGCTCCGCTCTTGCTGGTGATCAATTCGTCCGTGTTGAATTCGGCGAAGACCCCGCCTTCCAGGATGACGGTCACTGACTCCTTCAAGGGGTGGAGATGGCGCACCCGGCCAATGCCCTGGGGCGTGATCACCTCGGCGCCCAGTTTGGGCATTTTCTTATTCTGCTGTCGATAAAACTCATTCTCGTAGGAGAGGCAACAGAGCAGGCGGCCGCAGACGCCGCTGATCTCATCCGGGTTCAGGGGCAACTGCTGACTCTTAGCCATGCGGATGCTGACCGGCGAGAACTCGCGCAGCCAACTGGTGCAGCAGAGCTGGCGTCCACACTTCCCGACGCCGTCCAGCAGTTTGGCTTCGTCGCGCACGCCGATCTGACGCATCTCGATCCGCGTGCGAAAGATTCGCGCCAGATCGCGTACCAGGGCGCGAAAGTCCACCCGCTTCTCTGCCGAGAAGTAGACCATCAAGCGCCCGCCGTTGAAGTTGTATGTACAGCGCACCACCTTGATGCGTAAGCCGTGCTCCTGCGCTTTGGTGCGGCAGATGGTCAGCGCTTCTTTCTCCTTGTGCTCCCACTGATCCTTCTGAATCATGTCCCAGGCCGTGGCCCGGCGCACAATATGCTTCATCTCGCCGACAACCTCATCGGCTGAGATCTCATGGGGAGGGGTGATCACCTGCCCAACCTCTCGCCCCTTGGCGGTCTCGATGACGACGTAATCGTTCATCGCTAGATCGAGTCGGCCATTGGGGCCAAAATCGTAAATCTTGGTGACGGGGCCAAACTGAACCCCAACTACCGTAGGCATCTAAAGGTAACTCCTCTCAGACCCGATGGGTCGTCAGGCTTGGCATTTGTAAAAGCAACACGTCCAGCGCCAGGCGCGTATTCACCGTATGATGAAGATACCCCTCGATACGGTTGAGCGTCTCCAGATAACGACGCACCTCCGCATCGGAGAGTGCATCAGCCTGACGCTGAAGTTCCGACTTACAATCCACATTGCTACAGGCGTCGAGCGCGCCCGCCTGAGCTAACATCACGTCTCGCCACCATGTGGTCCAAAGGGCCAGCATGCCGAACAGACGCCGATTATCACGGTTGGACGCCAACGACGCCGCGAAGGCCATACGTTCGATCCGGTTCGCGCCCACCAGACGCCACAACGTCTCCAGTTCAGCCGTACGCTGGTCCAAGCCATCGGGGAGCGTCTGCTGCTCTACAGCCCACCCCAGCCGGCCACTGGCGAGACGGGCCAGAAGCTCCGCCTGCTCAGCGTCCACGTCCCACTGTTGGCGCAGGGCCAGGGCCACGACGGCGGCGTCCACCGGACGCAAGTCGAAGACCTGACATCGGCTGACGATGGTGGGCAACAGGCTATTACGATCGCTGGCCGTGAGCGCAAGCACCACCTGGGCGGGCGGCTCTTCCAGGGTTTTCAGAAGCTTGTTAGCAAAATGTGGATGCGCGCGCTGAAAATCCTGGATCAGAAAAACCTTATAGCGCCCCTCCATGGGGCTGGTGGAGACGTCGCGAATGATCCCAGCCGCCTGCTCCACCCGCAGCAGCCCATTTTCCCGATCCGGTTCGCCATCACTGTTCAGCGGTTGGATCAGGCGAAAGTCCGGGTGATTGCCGTGGGCCATCAACCGGCACGAACGGCATTCGCCACAGGGCGCACGGTCAGAATTCTCACAGAGCAGCGCCTGTGCAAACGCACGCGCAAGCGTCGTTTTCCCCACCTGCTGCGGACCGGTGAAGAGGTAGGCGTGCCCCAACCTGGCCGGCGCGCTGCCCGTCTCACCGGTCGGGGCGATGGCCCGTTGCAGCAGTTGCACAACCCAGTCATGTCCGTAGACCGGCCAATTCGTTTCCGAGGCAAGCGTTGCATTCACAAGCGCGTTACTCGATCCAGGTGCTCACTCAAAATCAATGACAGCGCCGCGATTGTATCACAGGCGAAATGGGCCACCAAATCAACGCGGAAAAGCAGGCTGAACAGACGGCTATGCTATAATGCAGCCATGATGAAGCCCGCCGCCTCCTATACACACTCAAACGGCGCTCCCATCCCTCGACGGGCTGCGGGACGCCGTCGCCTGCTACTGATTGGGATGTTGGTCAGTGCGTTGACTGTCCTGGTGGCAGGCTGCAACCGCCTCTCAGACGCCGATGAACTCACGCCCGCGCCCGTCGCCAGTTCGACCGCGGCGAA
The DNA here is from genome assembly GCA_024277175.1 of Chloroflexota bacterium. GTDB lineage: Bacteria > Chloroflexota > Anaerolineae > Caldilineales > Caldilineaceae > JAJRVT01. Next base: position 41,458 of record JAJRVT010000201.1, read on the forward strand.
TGTCGCACCCCTGACATCCGGCGATGAATCGGCTGAGGCGTCCACGGACGCGCGCCAGTTGGTCATCTGGGCCCCGCCATTCATGTCCACCACCCAGGACCGCAATGAGGACGAAGTGCTGGCCGCAGCCATCACCCAGTTCGAACAGGATCGCCCTAACGTACGCGTTGAAATCCAGACCAAGGAGGAATCGGGGACGTCCAGCGTCTTCAACTACTTGCGCAGCGCACAGAAGGCGGCGCCCTCGGTGCTGCCGGACATCGCGCTGTTGCCCACGGATGAACTGTGGCAGGCGGCGGAACTGGGCCTGATCCCGGCCCTGGAGCCGACTGATCTGGCGCGTATGGGTGACTTTTACGCCTTTGCTCGTCAGGGAGTGGCGTTCGATGATCAGATCCTGGGCGTTCCCTACGCCGCGGATATGCTTCACCTGGCGTACCACAAAGGAAATCCAGAGACGCCCCCGCGGACATGGGAAACGCTATTCGATCTCAAACAGCCCTATCTTTTCCCGGCCGCCAGCCCGGACGGCTATAGCAATGATTCGCTGTTGCTTCAATACGTGGGGGCCGGGGGTGAATTGTTGGAGAGCGGCGAAGTCAGCAATCCGCCGGCCCTGGAGGCAGTCTTCGAGTTTCTGATGGACGGACGCGAACTAGGCATCATCCCGCCGGAAGTGGATGGATATGCGCGCCTGCAAACGGTCTGGGAGGCGTTTCTGGCCAGCGAGAACGGAATGGCTGATACGTCGGTGCATCTTATTCTCGGCCGGCAGGATGTGCCGGAAACAAGCGACTATGGCATCATTCCCACGCTGTTCGGCGAGCCGACCACTATCGCCCGCACGTGGGCTTTCGCCGTTCTGAGCGATGATCCCGAACAGCGTGAGCTGGCGCTGGCGCTGATTCAGGCCCTGCTGGAGCCGTCAGTCCACGGCTCCTGGAGCCAGTTCTCAGCTCGCGTGCCTACGCAGCCGGCTGCATTCGACGCCTGGTCCAGCGGTAACGCCTACTACGAATTTCTGCGCAGCGAACTGGCGCCGGCCGCCGTGGCTATTCCCAACGGTCGCCGTTTCGCCGATTTCTCCGCCCGCCTGCAGGAAGCCCAACACAAGGTGCTCAGCGGCCAATCTTCGCCGGCTGACGCGGCCCTGGATGTGCAGGTGACGCCTTAGGATTGGCGGCTAAATAACTCGGTGACCTTCCTGGAAGCTCTGAGCTGCCCTGAAAAATAGCCACGGATTACACAGATTGCACGATTGTTCATTCCTCGTGGCGGTGATCAGCAGCATGAATGTCTTCCAGGAAGGTGAATTCGATGACTTATTGACTCGCCGGTCCTTAGCGCGTGCATGTCAGATTTTCTAGCAAAAAAAATCACCACAAAGTGCAAAGAACACGAATAAAAACTTTATGTTCTTTGCATCTTTGTGGTGAAAAATCGTTTCTGGTTGGCGTGTCAACCAACCTTACTTGATTTCGACCTTGGCGCCTTCGGCCTCCAGCTTGGCCTTGGCTTCCTCAGCCGCTTCCTTGCCAACACCCTGCATGACAGGCGCAGGTGCGCTCTCGACCAACTGCTTGGCCTCTTTCAAGCCCAAGGTGGTCAGGGCGCGGACAGCCTTAATCACGTTGATCTTTTTGGCCCCCATGTCGGCCAGGATCACGTCGAATTCGGTCTGCTCTTCCTCCGGCTCGGCGGCGGCGCCAGCGCCGGGCATGGCGGCCATCACTGGGGCCGCGGCGCTCACGCCCCACTTTTCTTCCAGCGCCTTGACCAGCTCTGCGCCTTCGCCCAGGGTCAAGCCGTCCAGCATTTCAATGATCTTTTCCAAATCAGCCATTGTTGATAATTCTCCTTTTTATTCGCGCGTTCGCAAACGGTGCGATTCTTGTCGATACGACTAACTAAGTATAGTGACGGCGGACGGGGGTCCGCAATCAGACGAATACGTTACACAGACCAAACAGAGAGGAGCGGCGTTAGGCGGCCTCTTCCTGCTGCTCTTCGATATGTGCATTGATGACGCGGACCAGGCTGGCGGCCGGGGCGTTGATGACGCCCACCAACTCGCGCGCAGGGCCATTGATAGTGCTGAGAATCATACCCAGCAACTGCTCCTTGGTCGGCAAGTTTGCAAGCGCCTCCGCGCTGGCGGCGTCCAGAACGGCGCCCTCCATGAGCGCGCCCTTGATCTCGACGGCCTTCTCCTGCTTGATCCATTGCTTCAGGACCGTCACGCTACGCCCAATATCCTCACCCGAGAACAGGACAGCATTGGGGCCGGCGAGCAACTCCTCTGGAATCTCCTGATCGTTCTCATTGAGTGCGATGTTCAGCAGCGTGTTTTTGACGACCAAATAGGAGCCGTCCGCTTCCTGGATCGCAGTGCGTAGGGACTGTATCTGGGGCACAGTCACGCCGCGATAGTCTGTGAAGACAAGCGCCGTAGAGTTTTCGATCAACTCTTTGTAGCGTGCAACCAGTTCTTCCTTCTTCTTTCGCGTAATTGCCAAGTGACTTTTCCTCCTTTCTTTAGGATATCCAACGGTTTGTGCAGGTGACCCGCACGGTCAAACGGAAAAAGAAAACGTCTTCACACCGGGGCGTGAAGACGTCGAAGTCAGAAGGCGAACGACAAACCAACGCAGGGACTACGTCTCTGACGATGATTCATCTTGCCGTACTTGCTTCGGCAGGCCACAAGCGCAAGGCTCGTAATTAAGGTCGTACACCTGCTGTCTTCAGCGCGTTTGACATTGTTATGCAATTGAGGCCGCGCCCATGACAGGCGGCGCAACCTGTATAACCAAACTCAGATCTCGTCAACTGCCGTCGGCTTTCATGGCCGTGAGCAGATTGGCGTCCACATGCACGCCAGGTCCCATGGTGCTGGTCAGCGTGGCCCGGCGAATATAGATATTTTTGAGGCCGGCGGGCTTGGCGGCCATGATGGCCTCCATAAGCGTTCCCATATTCTGGCGCAGTTTCTCAGTATCAAAGCTAACTTTACCGACGGGAACGTGGATGTTGGACGTCTTATCAACCCGGAACTCCACGCGCCCCAGCCGCGCCTCTTGAATGACCCGGGGCAGATCATCAGCCTGGACGATGGTGCCGGTCTTGGGGCTGGGCATCATGCCCCGGGGACCCAGAACGCGACCCAAGCGGCCCACGACGCGCATCATATCCGGCGTAGCCAGGACGACGTCAAAATCAGTCCAGCCGCCTTGAATTTTCTTGGCCAGGTCCTCGCCGCCGATGAAGTCGGCGCCGGCTTCCTCAGCCTTGATTTGGCCGTCCGGACCGGCGAAGACGAGAATGCGGACAGTGCGACCGGTGCCGTTGGGCAGGGTCACGACGCCGCGCACCTGCTGGTCGGCGTAACGGGGGTCCACGCCCATGCGCAGGTGAAGTTCAACCGTCTCGTCGAATTTAGCCGTGGCCAATTCTTTGACCAGGCCCAGCGCCTCATCGGGCGTATAAGCCTTCTCTCGATCCACTTTGGTGCGGATCTCTTGATAGCGTTTACTGTGCTTTGCCATGTTCTAAACCTCCGTGGTGCTTGCGGGACGAATCCCTCCCACTGATTTCACATCAATGCTTGTTCAATCAACGACGGTCACGCCCATACTGCGAGCCGTGCCTTCCACCATTTTCATGGCGCTTTCCGTGCTGACGCCGGTCAAATCCTTGAGCTTGATTTCGGCGATCTCCCGCACCTGGCTCTTGGTGATCTCTCCAACCTTGTCTTTGTTGGGTTCGGAACTACCCTTGCTGAGCTTGGCGGCTTTCTTGATCAGATCCGTGGTAGGCGGCGTCTTGGTGATGAAGCTAAACGAACCGTCCGTATAGATGGACAGTTCCACCGGAATGATCTGGCCCATGTGCTGCTGGGTGCGGGCGTTGTACTCTTTGCAAAAGCCCATAATGTTGACGCCGTGGGGGCCCAGCGCGGTGCCGACGGGCGGCGCCGGGTTGGCCTTGCCGGCGGGGATCTGCAATTTCACGACTGCTTTAATCTTCTTTGCCATGGTTTCGCTCCTTCTGGACTTGGTGAACGCTTGTGCGCCGCGGCTGGCGACCGCAGCCAAGCTCCCAAATTCCAGCTAGTTTAATACGCAACACGTCGGATAGGACGGGTGTAGCGTGCTCCACTCACATCGTGTCGCGTTCCAACTGTATAAAATCCACCTCAACCGGGGTTTCGCGATTGAAGAAACTCACAAGCACTTTGGCCTTGCCCTTATCCGCATCGATGGCATCGACAGTGCCGCTGAACTCAGCGAACGGGCCGCTGATAATGCGGACGTGTTCGCCGATCTGAAAGCTGACCTTCAGGCGCGGCTCATCAGATTCGATGCGACTCATGATCTTGCTGACTTCATCGTCGCGCAGGGGGGTGGGCTTGCTGCCCATACCGACGAAACCGGTGACGCCCGGTGAGTTGCGCACAACATACCAACTATCCTCGTCCATGATCATATGAACCAGGATGTAGCCGGGGAAAACCCGACGTTCCACCTCTTTGCGCACACCGTTGCGAATTTCGATCTCGGTCTCGGTAGGCACGACCACATCCAGAATGCGGTCCGTCATCCCCATGGACTCGGTGCGATGTTCGATATTGCGCTTGACTTTATTTTCCATGCCTGAGTAACTATGCACGACGAACCACTCAGGCTTCGGGCCGCTCTCTTCTTCGTCCTCCGGCGCGAGGGGATCGTCCAATCCCAGATCGGCCAACTCTTCTTCGTCCTGTTCTGGCTGATATTGCGTCATCTCGTCGCTCACCCCTGCCTCCTTTTAACGCGTCCCGACCAACGTCCCGCCGCCTACTGGCAACAGGTGAAGGGATGAAGTCCGCTCTTCTGCACCTATGACCGTTACCGACCGGCCTGGTTGCACAGCCCGCTCCCGCCATGCATACGGCGGAGCGTCACTAGCCGCCAATCCGCAGCAACGAAGTGACGATAGAGCTAAAAAACGTATCGATGCCAAACAGAAAGATCGCCGACACGACGGTGACAACGAAGACGACCCATGTCAGGCGGATTCCTTCCTGTCGCGTGGGCCAGGTGACCTTGGCCACCTCGGCGCGCGTTTCGCGCAGATAACGAACAAAAGCGTTGCCACTTTTTGATTTTGGTGTAGTCACACGACTCATGACGATTCCTCTTGACTATGTCGACGCTGTTCCATTTCGGAAAACGACCACCGGCCATTTCAACCGGTGGTCTGCGAGGCAGGCGAGGCAGGACTTGAACCCACAACCTGCGGTTTTGGAGACCGCTGCTCTACCAATTGAGCTACTCGCCTACAAAATCAGAAAACCAAGGAGGTGAGAGCCGACAGGAGCGAACCTGTCGCTCCTGCCAACTCCCAATCCCCGATTTCGCATCTCTTACTTCAGTATCTCGGTGATGACGCCAGCGCCAACCGTGCGCCCGCCTTCCCGAATCGCAAAGCGGCTACCCACTTCCAACGCCACCGGCATGATCAACTCCACCTTCATGGTCACGTTGTCCCCAGGCATCA
>JAJRVT010000202.1 GCA_024277175.1 Chloroflexota bacterium
GCCGAAGGCGTCGCTCGTGCGCTCGACGGCGTGGCCGTTGGCGTCGGTCGCGGTCACCGTCCAGCCGTCGTAGGCCAGGCCGCTCGACCAGAGGACGCTCCCCTGGCTCAGAGTCTCCATCAGGGTGGGGCGGCCCAGGTCGTCGTAGCTCGTGCGCTGGTAGTTGGCCAGGCTGCTCCAGGTCGGCTGCACGTAGCCGCTCCCCGGCGTCCCGCTGACCTCGTAGGGCGCACTGGTCAGATCGGCCTGACCCCGGTTGTCGTAGTGGACGCTGGTGAGCACCCGCTGGCCGGCGGTCAGCGAGGGGCGCTGGCTCTGAAGTTCCCGGCCGAAGCCGTCCACATATTGCCATGACTCCAGATAGTGGCTGGTTCCGGCGTCGAAGAGGCGCTTGCTCTGCACCCTGGCCGGCCGCGCGGCCGCGTCATAGACGTACGCCAGACTGGGCGGGCCGCTGCTCGGCTCGGTGGGCAGCCAGACCTTTTCCAGCCGCCCATAGCCGTCGTACGCCAGTTCGGTCACATGGCCGCTGGGATCGGTCACCTGGGTCGCCACCCCCCAGCCCGGATCCATGACCGTGCTGGTCACGTGGCCCAGGGCGTTGGTCACGCTGGTCGGGTAGCCGTAGAAGGCGTGATAGGCGGTGGTGGTCGTGTGGCCGTTGGCGTCGGTGACGGAGGCGGGCCGGCCGTAGGCGTCGTAGGCGCTGGTCACGTCGGCGTAGACCGGGCTGGGCGAGACCTGGGAATAGCTCCGCACCTTGGTCAGGTTGCCCTTGACCGGCGCGTCGCCAATCGCCCCGCCGTCATAGCCGTAGAGGGTGAAGGCCTCCTCCGTCCCCACCACGCTGGGCGGTGCGGTCTCGGTGGTGCAGATGCGCAGGCTCCACGAGTTGAGCGCGCCGCCGTCGTTGGTCACGTGGTCCTTGACCTTCAGCTCCCACGAGCCTGTGCTCTCCTCGCCGTCGAAGGCCGAGAGCGCGTGGCTCGGCTTGTAGGTCCCGCCGCCCGTGGGCGGGCAGGGCAGGCTCCCGGACGCGGCTTCGTCGTCGAAGTTGATGTCGAAGTTGTTCTGGCTGCCGCAGATGCGCTTCATGATCTGCACCGAGGTCCCGGCCGGACTCTTCAAGGTGAAGTCCAGGTCGTTGATCCAGGTGTGGGTCCCCTTGAGGTTGAGCACGTCCACGTCCGTGATCTCCCCGCCGTTGGCCACGCTCAGATACGAGTAGACCGTGGGCGTCCCCGAACTGGAGATGCTCTTGGGGACGTCGCTCGAGGCGTAGGTGGTGCAGGTGGTCACCGGCCCGCCGGCCCCGCCGCCCGAGGTCAGCCCGCTCCAGGTCTTCTCCCACCAGGGCGTGTTGACGATGTAATCGGCCACATTGTAGACGTAGCCCCGCTCGATGTTGCGGTCGTCGCTGCTGGTGGAGAGGTCGCCGTGCAGGATCTCGCGGGTCACGTTGCCATAGCTGTCATATTCGTACTCGCTGCGGGTGGTCTTGTTGGTGGAGCCGTAGACGGTCTCCTCCACCTTGGAGAGGCCCACAAATCTGGCCCCGTAGATGCCGCTGCCGGCCGTGCTCACGGCCGTATACCAGTTGACGGTGCGCGTCAACGGGCTGTCGTTGGCGTCCAGCCGTCGCACCTCAGCCACCCGCCCCGCCAGCCAGTTGGAGTCGGTGCGGGTGTTGCTGTCGCTCAGGGTGATGGAGGCGCTGTGGGTCCCGCCGTTGACGTTCTCCCGGTCGCCGTCCATGCCTTGGTAGAAGCGATATTCCGTCTTGGCCCCGCCGCCGTCGGTCACGGTCACAATGGCGTGGCCCCGGAAGTCGTTCCAGACGTGGTCCGCACAACTGCTGCAGCCGATGTCCTCCCAGTGATGCCACGTGGGCGTGCTGTAGCTGTACGTCAGAGTCTGGGCCGCGTTGCCGGAGAAGGCGTCCGACGTCTGCATCTGCATGACCTTCCACTTTTGCCACCAGACCCAACTGCTCCCGTCCTTGGCGATGAAGCAGTCGTAGGGCGGGCGGATGTGGGTCCCGTTCGTCGGGCAGGGGTGGGACTGGCCGTAGGTGAAGTCCACCTGGCCGCCCAGTTGGGTGTTGATCTTGTCCACCCGGGGCATGTACATGGGCGAGACCCCGGCCGTATTGTAGTTGCGCCGGTTGGGCAGCATCTCGTAGTCGTAGCTCACCCCGGGCAGCCCGCCGGAGCCGTCGCCCAGCTTCTGCTCCAGGCCGGTGAGGAAGAGCTTGCGCTCTGAATGGTCCCCCTGGCCGTCCACGGGCGCGCTGGGGAAATCATAGCTCAGGTCGTAGCGGGCCACGCTTTGCCAGGAAGAGGTGGCCTGGTCGTAGATCTGGGGTTCGATGTAGTCCAGCCGTTTGCGGCTCCAGAAGCTCTGGGTGCTCTGCCAGCAGACCCCGGAAGTCCCGCAGACCAGGTCCCCGGGCGTATCCGGGTAGTTGGCCGGCCACGAGCAGGCCCCCTCGCAGCGCTCTTCGGTCACGAACTCCACGCGCACGGGCGGCGTGTTCGCACTGCCCACCCGTCGGCCGTACTCGATGCGGGTCAGATAGCCGCCGCGCACATAGTCCCGGCGGAAGGTGGAGGAGGTGCTGTAGGCGTAGGTGCGGGCGCCGTAGTAGTTGATCTCGGTGGCGTAGGCATAGGTCGTCAGGTTGCCGTTGGGGTCCTCCACCCGGTCCAGGTTCCAGCGCCAGGCCTTGTCGCACATATCGTAGGGGAAGTTGCCGCACAGGGAGGAAGAGGTGTTGTAGACGGTGGCGTACCAGACCGAGTTCTGGTCTGCGCCCGTCTCCGGGTCGATCTCGCCGCCGAAGCGATAGCGGGTCCCGTCGGGCGTGGTGACGATCCAGTACTCCTTGTGCGCGTCCGGGTTGCCGGCCGCGCCATTGGTGAACTTTTCCGCGATCCAGTAGGGGTCGTTGCGCAGGCGGTAGGTCTGGCCGCTCACCTTGACCAGCCGGGAGGTCACGCCGTTGAGGGTGATGGAGTAGTGGTCGCCGGTGATGCAGAGTTCGCCCGGGGCCTGGCTCAGGCCGCAGACGCGCATGTGGCGGGTGATGTAGCCGCTCTCCAGGGTCCAGCCGATGCCGGCCCAGCCGGGCTGGTTGTTGCGGCTCTGGCTCATGCCGTCGATGGCCCCGGAGTTGTAGACCAGGCTGACGCTGGGCGTTGGGCCGGCCGGGGCCGGCGGCAGGGGGATGGCCCGGGAAAGCTGGGCTGCGCCGGTGAAGAGGCCCACCTGGTAGTCGTTCACATTGGCCATGGGCGTGGCCGAGTAGTCACCCTGGCCGCCGGAGACCCCGGCCGCCAGCACGTAGATGTCACCGGGGTTGTCGGCTGTTCCCGCGCCGCCCCTCACCAGGGGCAGAAAGAGGCGCTGGTCGGCTGCGGCTCCGGGCTTGGCTTCGTAGGAGGGGTCGTCCGGCCACATGGGCGCGGAAGGCTCGGCGTGGGGGCTGGCGGCCGGGCGGTTCAGGTCCGCCGCCAGCCGCCGGGCCGCGGGGTCGTTCTACACGGCCAGGGTTTCCCGGCTTGCGCAGACGGGCGTTCCGGCCTCGTCATGGCAGCCGGAGAGGCGCAGCAGGATCAGCCGTTCGGCCGCGCTGCCGCCATAGGCCAGGGGGATGGCGCTGTAGTCGATGGTCAGTTGCAGGGGCTGGGTCAGGCTTGCGGGCGAGAGGGGGCCGCCCGTCTCACTGGTCACCGTCAGGCGGAAGGCCAGGCCGAAAGGCGAAAGGGCCGCGGCCTGGGTCGGGTCCAGGGGCCGGACTTCCACGCTCATCTCAGGTCCCGGTCCGCTGATGATCTCCAGGGGCAGGCCGTCCAGGCGCGTCACGCCGCCGGCCGCAGGCAAACTCGCCTGCGCGCCAGGCAAGGCCGGCGGCGGCTCCTGCTGCGCGGGCATGGCGTCTTGGTCGTTGGTCGCCCGTCGTTGGTCCACAGCGGTTGGTCGTCCGTCATTCGTCGTTGGTCGTTGGTCCACAGTCGTTGGTCGAGAATTTACGACGCGCAAAGAGGCGGGGGGGGGGGGGGGGGGTGAGGGGCGTTCGTCCTGGGTCGTCGGTCGTTCGTCCCGCCGCCAACGCGGGCTGGCCGGCGGGCGCCAGCAAGGCGGCGGCGATCAGGACGAAAAGCAGGGAGAACAGGCGGCGGGTTGCTCGGCGGTCAGGCATCAGGGGTTCCTTTCGGGTAAGGACTGCAATCGGGTGAGCGGTGAGAGGATACCATAGAGGGGCGGAATGGGGGAAAGTCGCGCGCTGGGCGATTTTGAAGATTGTCCTCTCAACAAATCGAGGCGAGTCCATCGCATTGACCGCGAACATGCCAAGTTTCTCCAGTGCGCCTGGTCAATGCGATGCACTCGCCTTCAAATGTTGAATCGTTACTCTACGCCGGGGATGCATCCCCCTGTCGCCCCCAACGCGGGCGGTGACGAATGAGCCAGGTGACGCCGATCACCGTCAGCAGCATAGCGACGATGGGGAAGATGACCGCGATCAGCGTCATGCCCAGGGAGCCGAAGTTCTCGGCGCTGGCCACGATGAAGTTGCCCGCGCCGCCGGTGGTGACCGTGGAGGTCCCGCGTACGAGGGTCGTGCCCGCCTGGATGGTGGTGGCCACACCGCCGCCCGCGATCGCGGCCAGGACCCAGCGCAGGAAGGGCGACATGTCACCAAACATGGTGGCCGCGGCCAGGGTGCCGGCCACGGCCGCGGCCGGGAGGGCCACGGTGTCCAACAAATTGTCCAGCCAGGGCACGTAGTACGCGCCGATCTCCAGCACCATAGCCACGGTCAGCGCGACCAGAGCTACAGGCGTGCCCAGCCAGGCGAAACCCGACGACGGCTCCATGAAGCCGGTGTTGGCCGCCAGGCTCAGCACCCAGAAAGGTACGAAGATGCGAAACCCGGTGGCCGCGCTCAGGCCAATGCCGGCGGCGATACTCAAAATATATTCCATCCGTACAATTGCTCCTTGTTTTTTCTGCGATTCAGATGCCCAGGATAGAACGCGGATTAAGCGGATTGGGCGGATCTACACGGATTTTTTTAAATCATCCGCGAAAACCCGCTCAATCCGCCAAATCCGCGTTCTATTGCCGTTCCGCCGTCCATCCGCCCTCTGGATCGAAGCCGTTTTCTAGCAGCCATGCCAGGTCCGGGCCGGACCAACGATAGCGACTGAGATCGATTTTGTGGCCTGGGTCGAATTCGACGCCCTCCTCCTCCAGCCGCTCCTGTTGCTCCAGGACGCCCAATCGAGCGCCCCGGGGGCTGATCTTGCCCTGGGCGTTGATGATCCGGTGCCAGGGAACGTCGCTCTCCGGCGGCAGCGACCCCATGGCGTATCCCACCATGCGCGCGGTGCAGCGGCCCACGATGGCCGCTATCTGACCGTAGGTGGCGACTTTCCCCAGCGGAACCTGGCGCACTACCTGGTAAACCCGATCATACGTGGGTTGATGATTCGATGCTCTCTCGTCCATGTCAACTCCCGGAATAAATACGCAGAAATGGTAAAAGGGTCGCGTGGTTTGGAGGAAGATGGTTGAAAAGATTGGAGATCGGGAAACCGCCATTCGTCCAGAAATTCCCTAATTTCCAATCTTCAATCCTTAATTTTTAAATTTTCCTCACGCATACAAAATGGTCAACTCAATACCCCCGCCACCAGTCCTTGCGTGCCCGGGGGTCCATGAACTGGCCGGTGTCGCGCACAGCCAATTTGAGCGAGTCGCCATTCACCCGACCCAGCGGTTCGTCATTACGCAGCGCGGGCAGATGGGTGCGGCCGGCCGCGTTCAACTCATTGTAGAGAGTGACCAGCGACGGCTCGACCGCGATGTCCTCCAGATGCACCAGATAGCCGCAGGCCGCGGTGTCGTGGCGGGTGTAGACCAGGGTAAGCTGATCGGCGGTGGCGTAGAGGACCAGCGCTTTGTAGCCGCCGCCGTAGATCTCTGCGTTGCGGCTGGGGATAGAGAGCATCTCGCCCGGCGCGGCCGCCATCTCCAACAAGGTGACCGGCCAAGTGGTCAGGAGTGGACCCCGGCAACCGTCCGGCCCGCAGGACCAGTCCCAGTCGTAAACCTGATACGTGGCCGTGAACGCGGGCAGGCGGCGGTCGGCGAAGAGGCCGGGGGCCTGGGGTGCGTCGGGATCGGTCGGCCCGTTGATATCCACCAGGGTCAGGGGCGCGTCAGCGGCCGCATAGCCGCGCAGGGAGAGGTTGAGGTCGGCGTTCTCCGCTGCCGGGCGCTCGCTGGGGTGACAGGGCGGACTCGCGCCCCGATCCACAGGAATGGCGTCATAGACTCGAAAGCTCGGCCCGTTTTGGGCCACGATGGGCAGAAAAATGTCGCCGCCGGGTACGGTTCCCGGAGGCGTCGTGCCCGCGTCCTGGGCCAACAATGGGCGCCCGTTCATGGCCAGCAGCAGCGCGCCGAAGATCAGCCCGCCCAGGATCAGCGCCCGCCAGCGCTTCCAAAATGAGCGGGAACCACATTCCGGGGTTCGGCCAGAGCTTCTTTTGTTACGGCGCATCGTGTGGCCGAATCCCGGAATGCTTACACTCGTTTTCAACGCGCCCAAACCAATGCGCAACCTGGCGTTATGGGGTGGATTTCTCAATGGATACATCCCTCCTTTGTGGTTTCCTCTGTGATTCATCAAGGTCGGTCTGCGGATGTTTGCGCCGGCCAGGCCAGAGGCTGACGCCGCCGATGGCCAGCCCTGTCAATCCCAGGATCACATCCCGAGTGCGGATGAGCAGGGCCAGGCTCAGGCCGGCCGAGGGACCCGCGCCCAGCGCGCCCATGGCCATGACCAGGCTGGCTTCCAGCGCGCCCAGCCCGGCCGGCAGGGGCAAGAGGATGGCCATGCGGGCCGCGAGCATGGCCGTGATGGCCTGGCCCGGGGAGAGGCCCAGCCCCAGCACGTGGGTGGCCAGCCAAAACTCACCGATCATGGCCGCCCAACTGAGGAGTGCGAAGAGCAGCGCGCCGGCCACGCTCCAGGGTTGTTGACGACAGAGACCCGCGGCCAGTTCCTCCCCCTGGGCCACCCGCGCCTGGATACGCAGCAGGGTGCTGTTCGCCCAGGCGCGGCTCAGGAGGGCCAGCCCGCCGGCCAGGGGATGGCGACCGGCCCAGATCGCGGCCAGCAGCCCCGCGGGGATGGCCAGCAGGATCAGGGCGTAGGCCAGGGCCGAAAGGCTGGAGCCGCGGGCGAAGGTTCCCTGCCCAAAGACGTAGATGGCGGCCGCAACCAGGAACGAAAAATTGACCAACAGTTCCAGCAACTTGTCCAGGGTCACCGCGGCCAGGGCCGCGTCGCCGGGTGCGTCGTGATGGCGCATGGGCAGGTGCACCTGGAGCGGCTCGCCGCCAAAGTGGGGACCGGGGGTGAAATAGCTGAGCCCGAACGCGGCCAGCCGATAGCCCAACAGCCGATGCCAGGGGATGCGCACATCCAGCCCGCGCAGGAGCATCCACCAACGCCCGGTCAGCAGCCACAGCACGATCAGGTTGGCCAGCGCCAGCCAGGCCAGGTCCCGGACATGCAGGTGGCGCAGTACATCCCACGCCTCGGCCAGGGAAACGCTTCGCGCCACCCACCAGAGCAGAAGCGCGATCTCGGCGATGATGAGCAGGTTCGAGAATCGGCGGCGGGATGATCGGATCATGGTGAAATGTGCAGCATGATGGGAAGAGATTGGAGATTGAGGAGATTGGAGATTGGTTCATGCGGATGTCTCGCCAGTTAATCTCCAATCTCTAATCTCCCCCTTCGCTACCCCCTCGCCTCCCACAGCCGATCCGGATCCACCTGCACGTCAGCCGCATCGGCCAGGGAAAGATAGCCGCCGCGGAGGGGCATGGGCGCGACGATGATGTCCTCCTTGAGTTTGAGAAAGAAGCTCAGCTCGGACGGGTGCTCCACGCCATCCAAGCCGGCGAAGAGCGCGGCCATGGCCGCACCCAGGCCGGCGCTGGCGTGGGAGCCAATCATAACGCCCTTGCCGCGATCCCGGGCCGCGGCCAGCATGGTCAGAGAGTCGGTGTAGCCGGTGCGGGGCGTCTTGATGTTGAGCACGTCGAAGGTGTCCAGGGCCAGCTCCCGGCGCAGGTCGCGCGGGGTGATGCAACTGTCGTCGCCGATAAGCGGCAAGCGCCCGCCCGCGCGCAGGGCCGCCCGCTCCTGGATCAGCTCCACGGGCAGAGGCTCCTCGCAGTAGAGCAGCCCCATCTCCCGCAGTTGGTCCAGCCGGCGGGCTGCGTTGTCGGGCGTGAAGGTTTCGTTGGCGTCGGCGTAAAGTTCACAGCCATCGCCCAGCCGCTGCCGAAGCTCGGCCAGGCGGGCCAGGTCCTCGTTCCAGTCCCGCCCCACCTTGACCTTGAAGACGCGCACGCCCTGTGCGTAGACCCGTTCGGCCTCCTGCAACACGGCCTCCCGCTCGCCCATGCCCAGGATATAGGAGACCCGCACCCGCTCTTTGACCACGCCCAGATGCTCGGCCAGGGTCATGCCCTTGCTCTGGGCCACGGCCGCGTGGAGAGCCATGTCCAGCGCGCCTTTGGCCACGTTGTTGGCCTTGATCTCATGCAGCCGGGGCGGCGCGTCCACAGGCGACAGCCCGACGACGCGGGGAGCCAACTCCTGTTCGATAATGCCGGTGATGCTGGAGGCCGTCTCGCCGTAGATGGTGGGTCGGGGCGGCGCTTCGGCCACGCCCGTCGCGCCGTCGCTCAGCGTCACCTCCACCAGCACATGGCGCAGTTCGGAGAGCGAACTGCTCTTGCCCCAGCGCAGCGCGCCGTGCATGGGCAGGCGGAAGGGGATGGTGCGCACGCGGGCGACGGTGACAGGATGACAAGATGACAAGGTGAGGGGGTGACAGGATGACAAGGTGACAGGATGACCGGATAATTCAGAGATCATAGGCCGTTTATCAGTTGATTGGTCACTTCGCATCGTCATCTTGTCACCCCCTCATCCTGTCACCTTGTCATCTTGTCATCCTGCCATCTTGTCAAAAACGCCCTTACCTCATACGCCACCGCGACCGGATCGTTCGTCACCGTATCCACGACCAGGGTGCGGTCGGGGGCTGCGTTTTCCAGGGCGACGATGGCCGCGGCGGGGTCGTAGTTGCGGCGTTCGCTAACCATAATGCGCAGCTTGGCGACCAGCTCCGCGGCCGTGACGTCGCCCCGGCGGGCCAGATCCAGGAGGGCCTGTTCCTCGGCAGGGGAGAAAAGATGGCGGGCTTCTTCCACGCCCAGCGCCTGGAAATCGCGCAGATGAGCGTCCACGTCATCCCTCGCGGGCGGAGCAGGCGCTACATCTTCCATATGGTCGAAGGCGTCGTCGCGGCCCAGCAGGCGTTGCACCCGCACCACGTCCGGCGCATCCAGCACCACGAAACGGGCTTGGGGCAGACGCTCTGCCGCGTAGCTCACTTCCTCCTCGCCCCGCAGGCCGTCGAAGAGCAGCAGGCCGCTCCGCCGCTTCGGATCCACCCAAAGCCGGGCCAACACGTGGGCCATGCCTCCGGGATTGCGCGTCCGATAGCGGCGGGTGTAATCGAAGCGGCGTTGGCGATCCCGGACCGGCGTGCGGGGTTCGCCGTCCTGCTGCTGGAGATGGCTGATGATCAGCTGGTCGGTCAGTTCCCGGCGGTTGGGCAGCAGCGCAAAATCCACGCCGATCTGGCCCAGGGCGTCCACGGTTGCGCTCTTGCCCACGCCCGTCACGCCCACCAGGATCAGCAGCGGCGCGTTGGCCAGGGGCCGCCAGCCCGGCGGTGCATCCCCCGCACCCAGGCCGGGCGCAATTTCCGTCCAGGAAGTATGTAAGATCGTCATTGGCGATTCCTCATTTCAACTTTGACGCAAAGGTGCAGGGACGCAAAGGGGCGCAGAGGTTTTTGTTTTTCTTTGCGTTTCTTTGCGCCTCCGCGTCTTTGCGTCAAAGCAGTTCTCACCCTCCGCCGCGCCCGCGCTTTGACAAGGCGCCCGGTTCCTCGCTACACTCTGCTCACGTTCGCCGCCCATTATAACCAACCTTTGCCATGCCGCGCGAAAACCCGGGGTGGCGTTTCGACACGAAAACGATGGTGATTCTTCATGAGTGAAAAAATAATCTTCTCCCTGATCGGCGTCAACAAGACCTATCCCCCCAACCGCCAGGTGATCAAGGACATCAGCCTCTCCTTCTTCTACGGAGCCAAAATCGGCGTCCTGGGGCTGAACGGGGCTGGCAAAAGCACCCTGCTGCGCATCATCGCCGGCCTGGAAACCGAGTTCAACGGCGAGCGCATCATCGCCGACGGCCTGTCCATCGGCTACCTGGAACAGGAGCCGCAACTGGACGATGGCAAGACCGTGCGCGAAGTGGTGGAGGAGGGCGTCCAGGAGGTGGTGGACGCGCTGGCCGAGTTCGACGAGATCAACATGCGCTTCGGCGAGGAACTGACGCCGGAAGAGATGGACGAGTTGCTGGTGCGGCAGGGCGATGTCCAGGATAAGCTGGACGCGCTGGACGCCTGGGACCTGGACTCGCGCCTGGATCTGGCCATGGACGCGCTGCGCTGCCCGCCGGGCGAAACGCCGGTCGCCGTTCTCTCTGGCGGCGAACGGCGGCGGGTAGCCCTCTGCCGCCTGCTGCTCCAGGAGCCGGACATCCTGTTGCTGGACGAGCCTACCAACCACCTGGATGCGGAGTCCGTGGCCTGGCTGGAGACCCATCTACAGGAATACAGAGGCACGGTCATCGCCGTGACCCATGACCGCTATTTTCTCGACAACGTGGCCGGCTGGATCCTGGAACTGGACCGGGGTCATGGCATCCCCTGGAAGGGCAACTACTCGTCATGGCTGGCCCAGAAACAGCAGCGCCTGGCCCAGGAAGAGAAAGCCGAATCCCAGCGTCAGAAGACCTTGCAGCGGGAGTTGGACTGGCTCAACATGACGCCCAAGGCCCGGCAGACCAAGAGCAAGGCCCGCATCAACGCCTACAATCAACTCTTTTCCCAGGAGATGGAGCGGGCCCGGGAAAGCCAGGAAATCTATATTGCGCCCGGCCCGCGCCTGGGGGACGTGGTGGTGCGCGCCGAACACGTGAGCAAGGCATTCGGCGACAATCTGCTCTACGAGGACCTGACTTTCGACGCACCTCCGGGGGCCATCGTCGGCATCATCGGGGCTAACGGAGCCGGCAAGACCACCCTCTTCCGCATGATCGTGGGCCAGGACGCGCCCGACGGGGGGACGCTCATGGTGGGCGATACAGTCAAGCTGGCCTACGTGGATCAGAGTCGGGACAGCCTGGACCCGGAGAAGACGGTCTGGGAAGAGATTTCGGACAGCAATGACCAGCTCAAACTGGGCGATCGGCTGGTGAACTCCCGCGCCTATGTGGCCCGCTTTAACTTCAGCGGTTCGGATCAGCAGAAGAAGGTGGGCAGCCTCTCCGGCGGCGAGCGCAATCGGGTGCATCTGGCCAAGGTGCTCAAATCCGGAGCCAACCTGCTCCTGCTGGATGAGCCAAGCAACGACCTCGACGTGAACACCCTGCGAGCGTTGGAAGACGCGCTAGAGCGTTTCGCCGGTTCGGCCTTCGTCATCTCCCATGATCGCTGGTTTCTGGACCGGGTCGCCACCCATATTCTGGCCTTCGAGGGCGACAGCCAGGCGGTCTGGTATCCGGGAGCCTACAGCGACTATGAAACCGATCGCCACCGCCGCCTGGGTCCGGCCGCGGACCGTCCCCACCGCATCACCTACCGCAAGCTGCGGCGGGATTGAGAAAAAGCAATAGAACGCGGATTATACGGATCGGGCGGATCAACGCGGATTTTTTGAAAGAAAATCCGCGTTGATCCGCCCGATCCGTATAATCTGTGTTCTATCCCCTCCGTTTTCGAAAGGGTTGCGCTAATCGTATAAACCTATTATGATAGGCTAGTGTATCGCCGATTGGGTGCGTCGTTGCTCCTGACCATCGCTCGATCGGCGTCATCGCGTTATCGTTTCCGAGCAGGCGGAATTCCTGCATGGTTAGCATCTTCGAAGTCCCCCTCTGTACTTGCTTTTATGTTCGCGCAACTCTGCGCGGATGTACACACAAAACACCATATCAAGAGGAGGAAGAACCGTGCATAGTTCAAAACTCGCCCTATCAAAGCGGATGCTGGCTGTAATTGCAATCCTATTGTTGGCGGGGCTGCTTCAGGCCTGCGCAGGCGCACCAGCCGCGGAAGCGCCCGCCGCGGCCGAAACCGGCGGCGAAGCGGCCGGTCCTGTGGTCAATGCACTGGGCAAGGAATTGCCCGCCGACGCTGCGCCCCTGGAGCAGCAGGTGCTGGTCTACCCATACGCGGCCGGCAACACCTTCACCACCATCGACATCTACGAGGCCGTCTACCAGCGCGCGGATGGCTTGACGGACCTGCTTTCGGACGCGCTGGTGCGCGTCGACAAGAACTTTGACCTGCATCCGGGCGCGGCCACAGAATGGTCTGTGGATGAGAGCGGCCTGGCCTGGACGTTCAAGCTAGATCCGAACCTGATGTGGAACGACGGCACGCCGGTCACGGCTGACGACTATGTGGCTACGCTCCAGTATGGCGCCGACCCGGAGCACGCCTGGGACTTCACTTGGTATTTCAATGGCGTGATCAAGAACTGGAGCCAGGTGGTGGCGGGCGAGATGCCGCTGGAAGATCTGGGCGTTCGCGCCGAAGACGCCAATACCTTGGTCGTCGAGACCGAGACGCCGGCCCCCTACCTGCCCGCCATGCTCATCTATTCTACGCCGTTGCAGAAGAAGGCCCTGGGAGAATACGGTCCGCTCTACAACTCCAACCCGGAGACGTCCGTCTCATCCGGTCCTTACAAACTGGTGGAATGGTCCAGAGATCAACGGCTGGTCTATGAGATCAACCCCGACTACAAGGGAACCAACGTCCCCTACATCGAGAAGATCATCTCCCTGGGTATCGGCAACGACGGCTACCTGCCCGCCTACGAAGCCAATGAGATCGACTTCGCACTGGGACGCTACCTCTCACCGGCCGACATCCAGATCATTCTCTCCGATCCGGAACTGAAGGCGCAGTACCACCCCCATCCCGGCGATTTCCGCACCTATTACTTCTTCTTCGATGACTCCAAGCCGCCTTTCGACGATCTGCGCGTGCGCCAGGCCTTCGCCTACGCCCTGGACCGGCAGGGGCTGATCGACAACGTGATCAAGGAACAGGGCATTCCCGCCTATTCGTTCCTCATGCCCGGCTTCCCGGCGTCCAACTCCGAGGCGTATAAGGACATCTATCCCTATAATCTCGACAAGGCCCGGGAACTGCTGGCCGAGGCCGGTTATCCCAACGGCGAAGGCTTCCCCAAGTTGACGCTGACCCTGCGCAACGAGCCGGCCATGCCGGAAGCCGTGGCCCAGGCCTACGCCTCCACGCTCAAGGATGAGTTGGGCATCGAGGTCGATGTGAGCAACATGGAATTCAAGACCTACGTAGACGCCATGCTGGCCGATCCGACCGAGATTCAATTCTCCCTGATCTCCTATGGCATGGACTTCCTGGATCCGAGCAACATGCTGGGCGTCTTCGTCTCTGGCGGCCGCCACACCTGGAGCAACCCGGAGTATGATGAACTGGTGACCAAGGCTTCGAGCTTTGTCGGCGATCCGGCAGAGCGCATCAAGATGTTCCAGGACGCCGAGAAGATCCTGGTCGATGATGTGGGCGGCGTCTTCGTCTACCACCAGACCCCGGGCGATCTTTACAAGCCCTATCTGGTAGGCGAGGCCCTGACGCCGGACAACAACGGCGTCGCAGCCTGGCACTGGCCCGGCTTCTCTGGCTTTAGTACGCTCATGCAGGATGTGTACATCTCCAATGAGGTGACCGACTACCGCCCAACGCCTCCGCAGTAGACAATCACTTCCGTAGGGGCGCAGCAAACAGCCCATCTACGGGAGCCAACTGAGGCGTGGACGCGGACCTTGCAAACAGGGTCCGCGTCCACGCCCCATCTCTTTCTACGTTCACGAACAGTCATCACGGGCGGTTTCACGCCAATCACGACAAAAACAATCCGTGCAACCGGCGTAAACCCGCGGTTGATTTGCAAAAGAACAGTTACCCTTCAACACAGCGTTAGTGGAAGAATGCAATGATACGTTATATTCTGGGCAGACTTCTGGGCATTGCGCTGGTGCTCCTGGTGGTGAGCATTGTCATCTTCTTGCTGATGCACGCTATCCCCGGCGGCCCTTTCGATGAAGCAAAGATGCCCCTGCCGGCGGCGGCCAAGGCCAATATCCTGCGCAAATACGGCCTGGACAAACCCCTTTACGAACAATACGCTCGTTACATGTGGGCGGCGTTGCACGGCGACTTCGGCACGCCTTTCCAAAGCCCCACCGAATCGGTCACCGGGCTGATCGCACGCACTTGGCCGGTAAGTTTCAAATTGGGCATGGTCACCCTGGCCTTCGCCCTTCCCCTGGGGATGTTCGCCGGTGTGCTGGCGGCCACGCGCCAAAACACATGGATTGACTACACAGCCACCTTCCTCTCGTCTCTGGGGTTGACGATCCCCAATTTCGTGATCGCGGTCTGGCTCATGCTCCTCTTCGCCGTGCATTGGAAGATATTGCCTACCGGCGGCTGGGGTCACTGGTACAACTATATCATGCCCGCGATCTCGCTTGGCCTGGCGCCCATGGCGTTGACGGCCCGCTACACCCGCACCAGCCTGCTGGAAGTCAAGCGCGCTGACTACGTCCGCACGGCACGCGCCAAGGGCCTCTCCTCCAATCAGGTGCTCTGGCGTCACAGCATGAAAAATGCACTGATTCCGTTGATCACCATCCTGGGGCCGCAGATCCCCAACCTGATCACAGGCACGATCTTCGTAGAAAGCATCTTCCGCATTCCGGGCCTGGGCAAGTTTTTCGTCACCAGCATCTTTCGCCGCGACTATCCCATGATCATGGGGACGCTCCTGCTGGTGGCGCTGGTCTGGTCCATCGTTTACCTGATCACCGATCTCCTCTATATGGTGGTGGATCCACGCGTCCGATTGGACAAGAAATCATCATGAGCGCAACGACTATTCATCCTGAAGAAACGCCCACCATGCGCACTAATCTGCGCCACCGCAGCCTGCTGAGCGACGCCTTGCGTCGATTCAGCCACAATAAGCTGGCCATGTTCGGGCTGACGATTGTGGCCTTGCTGGTCTTCGCCGCCATCTTCGCCAATCTCATCGCACCCTTTCCCTATGACGAAGCCAATGTCACCGAGGCGCTCCAATTCCCTAGCGGCGCCCACTGGATGGGGACCGACGAGGTGGGGCGCGACGTCTACTCGCGCATCATCTATGGCGCACGCATCTCCCTGCTGGTGGGGCTTAGCTCCCAACTCATCGCGCTGATGATCGGCGTGCCCCTGGGTCTGGCTGCCGGCCTGATGGGGGGCAAAGTGGATTGGCTGGTCATGCGCCTGGTGGAGGTGATGACGTCTCTACCGGCATTGATGATCGCGCTGCTCCTCATCGCCATCTTCGGCGGCGGGCTGGTCAATGTGATCGTGGCCATCGGCCTGGTGGCCTGGCTGGACGCCTGCCGTCTGCTGCGCGGGCAACTGCTTTCCCTGCGCGAGCGGGATTTCGTGCTGGCCGCGCGCACCATCGGCGTCAGAAACCGGCGTATCGCCGTGCGCCACCTGCTGCCCAACGCCATCGCCCCCCTGATCGTGGCCATCACCATCGGCGTGCCCACGGCCATCTTCACCGAGGCCGGCCTTTCCTTCCTGGGGCTGGGCGTCAACGACCCCGTGCCCAGTTGGGGCAAGATGGTGGGCGACGCACTGCCCTACATGCGGGTCTACTGGTATCTGGGCGTCTTCCCCACCCTGGCCATCGCCCTGACCATGCTGGGCTTCACCTTCATGGGCGACGGCCTGCGCGACGCGTTCGACACAGCGGGGAGTAAGTAGCGAAAAAACGCAAGTGGCATGGACGAACGAGAAATGCTACAATGGCCTGCACGCGGGCAAAGAAACAGGAGAAGCGCACATGGCTATCATCGTCGAATCCTATCCAGTCCCGGAAAAAGGGCCGATGGATTTGAATCTTCAATACTCCTTTGAAATCAAGTCAACGGCGGACGAAGCGCGCCGTCAGGTCAATCATTGGTTGCGCAATGAAGTCAGCATGCTACTGAAAGCGGAATCACCAACGCTGGTGATCAAGGAGTGCGCCGTATGGCGCGTTCCTGTTGTCTTCAGCGCGCCGGGCGTGGGTCAGGTAAGAGTCGTCGATGCGGTGGATGTGGACGTGGTAACTGGCCAAATGGATATAGCACCTGAACGCAAACTGAATATTGAACGTCAGGCGGAGGCATTGGCGAAGCGTTTGCCTCCTTACCGCCCTCTCCGAGAAAGCCCGATGGACTACATGGCGAAAGCTGTTCCTCCCGCACAAAAGCTAATCCTTGATGAAAACGGCTATCCCATTATGGTTACGTCATCTTAAAGGCGAACCCCGATGACGCCCCCAATCATTTTACGCGTTCCTCATTTTCAACAACAAAGCAGATGACTCACTGTTTTTTTCAGGAAGACAACCAACTTTTCTGGGCCCAGAACCACGAAACCCTCCGCCTCGAACCTTGGGGACCGGACAGCCTGCGGGTGCGCGCCACCCTGGCCCCCGCCATCCGCGAAGAACTGGACAACGCCCTACTCCCGCCCCATCCCACTGATGCACAGATCGACATCCAGGCTGACCAGGCGACGATCCGCAACGGGGCCATCGCGGCCAGGGTTTCCGCGGCCGGCGAGATCGCATTCCTGAACGCGGTCACCGGCGCGGAGTTGCTGTGCGAAGCGCCGCCCTACGTCTGCGGCCCCCTGCGCGCTCGCCATCTGCGCCCGGTGGACGGCGATCTGGTGCGCGTCGAGATGCGCTTCGCGGCCTATGACGACGAGCGCATCTACGGCCTGGGCCAGCACCAGCACGGCAGGCTGGACCAGAAGGGCTGCGTCATCGACCTGGTCCAGCACAATACCGAGGTCAACATCCCTTTCCTGCTCTCCAGCCGGGGCTATGGCTTTCTCTGGAACAACCCTGCCATCGGCCGCGTCGAACTGGGGCGCAACGCCACCCGCTGGATCGCACGGGCCACGCCGCAACTGGACTACTGGATCACCGCGGGAGAAACGCCGGCCGCGATCCTGGCCCACTACGCGGACGCGACCGGCCACGCGCCCCCGCTGCCCGGCTGGGCGTCCGGCTTCTGGCAGAGCAAGCTGCGTTATCGCACCCAGGAGGAGCTGCTGGAGGTGGCGCGGGAATACCGGCGGCGGGACCTATCCCTCTCCGTGATCGTGGCCGACTTCTTCCACTGGACCCGGCAGGGCGACTGGCGCTTCGACCCCGCGGAGTGGCCCGATCCCGCGGGGATGGTCGAGGAGCTGGACTCCATGGGCGTGAAACTGATGGTCTCCATCTGGCCCACGGTCGCATTGCAAAGCCGCAATTACGAGAAGATGAACCGGCGCGGCTTCCTGATCCGCACCAAGCAGGGGGTTCACGCCAACTTCGAGTTTGTGGACAAGGTCAGCAAGGGACCGACCTACGTCCACTACTACGACGCCACCCACCCAGAGGCCCGCGACTTCGTCTGGGAGCAGGTGCGCGCCAACTACTATGAACACGGCGTGCGCGTCTGGTGGCTGGACGCCTGCGAGCCGGAGATCTACCCCCTGGACCACGCCAACCTGGTCTTCCACGAGGGCGATGGCGCGGCCGTGGCTAACCTCTATCCCCTGCGCCACGCCCAAGGATTTTACGAGGGCATGAAGGCCGAGGGCGAGGCGGAGATTGTCGCGCTGGCCCGCTCGGCCTGGGCGGGCAGCCAGCGCTACGGCGTCGCGGTCTGGTCGGGCGACATCGAGTCCAGCTTCGAATCCCTGCGCGCCCAGGTCCCGGCCGGGCTGAACATGGCCATAAGCGGCATTCCCTGGTGGACCACGGACATGGGCGGTTTCCACGGCGGCGACCCCGACGATCCGGCCTTCCGGGAGCTGCTGGTGCGCTGGTTCCAGTATGGCGTCTTCTGTCCGTTGTTTCGGCTCCACGGCGTGCGCGAGAAGCCCGGCGGCCAGCCCAGCGCCGAGATCACCGGCGGGCCTAACGAGGTCTGGTCCTACGGGGAAGAGGTTTACGCCATTTTGAAAGAACTCCTCCTCCTGCGCGAACGACTGCGCCCCTACCTCATGGACCAGATGGCCGCGGCCCATGAGACAGGCGCGCCGGTCATGCGGCCCCTCTTCTTCGATTTTCCACAGGATGATCAATGCTATGAGGTGGCCGACCAGTTCATGTTCGGGCCGGACCTGCTGGTCGCGCCCATCCTGGGCGCGCGCGAGCGGAGCATCTACTTGCCCGCGGGCGCGTCGTGGACGGACGGCTGGACGGGTAAGCGCTTCGAGGGCGGGCGAACGGTGACCGTGGACGCGCCGCTGGAGCGGATTCCGCTCTTTTTGCGCGATGGTGCGACGCTGCCGATATGCGCTGAATAGAGGTTGTAACAAAACAGATTTTATGCTATGTCATGGCTCCACCAACCCCGCGGACTCCACCCACGCCTGGCCAGGTTCAGCCGGCCGTAGCACAACCTCGACCACATCCTGTCCACCCATCTCACCCAAATCCAGCATGATTTCGGTCCCGGCTTCAGACGCGGGCAGGGTGACGGTCCCCGCGGGCGTCTTCACCGTCAGCGGTGCGCCGGCCGCGGTGTGATAGCGTAGGCGTAGCCGCGTCCCCGCAAGCGTGTGGTATAGATGGAGTTTCGCCTCATCGCCCACCAGTTGGCGCGACCGCGGTCCGCCATCCTCATCTCCGCCCCGCAAGGGTCCCCAATTGAGTTCGCCCAGCACCGGATAGGGCTGAGGCGTCTCAGGCGGCCGGACGCTGTACGCGGTCAGCCGGTCGTCCTCGTAGTCCGGCTCGATCCCGGCGAAGATGGCCGCGGCCAGGTCGGTGGTGTATTCCCGCTCCCGCCCGCCGGGCATCTTGTAGCGGTCCAGGACTACCTTGTCCACGTCCAAGTCATAGAGCACGGTCATGCCCACCGCGGCCGGGTCCACGTCCAGGATGTCCGGCCCCAAGTGGCGGAAGTGCTGGAGCACGGGCGCGCGTTCGGTCAGGGTGCGGGGATCGTCGCGGCTGATGTAGGCCACGGTCAACGGCTTACGGTGCACGGTCTGGTAGAGCAGGTAGCCGGGCCGGTCGAAGTTCATGGGCAGGTTGAGGACCGCACCTTGAGGTTCAACCCTCCGGGAGGTAGCCAGAGTTGCTTCGGTTACCGAGGTTTCACCGGTCCCCTCCCGGAGGTTCGCATAATAGGCTGGCGTGTCGGGCGGCGACAGGGGGAAGGGCGCGACCCAGTATTCGAAGAGGATCAGAGCCAACGCGGTGGCTGCGATCAGCCCGGACACCCGTGGGCTGCGGACGCGGGCCAGGAGCGCGGCCATGCCCAGGCCGGCCAGCACGCTGACGCTCAACTGGACCATGAGCGCGTAGCGGGAGACGCTGCGGCTCATGCGCACCAGCGGAACGAAGTAGGCCAGGATGCCCAGGGGCGTGAAGGTCAGCGGCATCTGGTCGCCGGGCGGGATGTCGGCCCAGAGGATGTTCCCGAAGTGGATGACCGGTCCCAGGGCCAGCGCGAAGAAGAAGAGACCTGTGACGAGCCAGAGCGCGGCCCGCCGGGTCTTCCAGATGACGCCCAGGATCGCCAGCGCCAGCGCGGCGTAACCGATGCCGATGGTGCGCTCGCTGATGGGCGAGATCTGGTTGCCGATCCAGGTAAAGCTGCCCTCGCGGAAGAGGGGATGCAGCCGGTTAGGGACCAGAAAATCCATGACGCTAGCGCTGAGGATGTAGAGGTCCGTGGCCGGACGCACCATGAACTCGAAAGCCCGGATCTCCCGCAGCATGGGAACGAGCAGGGGGCTGAGGACCACGGCGAAGATCAGCCCGGCCAGCAGGGGCGGGAGCGCCATGCGGATGAGGAGGACTCCTTTATCGGCCCCCCGGCCCCCAATCCTGGGGGAGGCTTGGCCTGGCTTGGCCCTGGCTGAGCGTTCCCTCCAAGGTTGGGGGGCTGCGGCGCGGGCGGCTGCGTCTGGTTCGGCCCCCCGGCCCCCAATCCTGGGGGAGGCTTGGCTCGGCTCGGCCTGGGCCGAGCGTTCCCTCCAAGATTGGGGGGCTGCGGCGCGGGCGGCTGCGTCTGGTTCGGCCCCCCGGCCCCCAATCCTGGGGGAGGCTTGGCTCGGCTCGGCCTGGGCCGAGCGTCCCCCCCAAGGTTGGGGGGCTAGGGGGGCTGCCTGCGTGAGCCACAGCCAAAGGATGGCTACCCCGGTAAAAAGAGCCAGGTAGAGGACGAAATACCAGTCGGTCAGGCCCACCAGGATCAGAAAGAGCGCGGCCAGGAGCGCATCCCGCAGCCAGGAACGCCCTCGCTGCACTGCGCGCAGGGAGCGCAGCAGATAGAGGATGTAGAAAGGCAGCCATTGCAGGCTCATGACCTGCATGTGGCCCAGCAGATGCGACATGTGGAAGGGGGAGAAGGCGTAGATCGCGCCGGCAAGGAAGGCGGCGAAGTCGAACACCTTCGAGGAAGCTGCGAGCTTCCTCGAAGGTTGGCCCAACACCCAGCGGGTGAGCAGGAAGACGCCGTAGCCGCTCAGGGTCCAGGCCATGAAAACGACCGCGTTGTAGGCCGGCAACAGCCCCGCGCTCACCTGGACGGGCAGGGTGGAGAGGCCGTTGATGGGGTTCAGGGTGTGGAAGTAGAGGCTGACGCCCGTGGGGTGGTAGAGCAAGTCCGTGATCAGCGGGTTGGTGAGCTTGTCCACCAGCGCCACCTTGACCCACCAGAGGTTCCAGTAGTTCTGCCAGCCATCAAACCCATCGCCCGGGATGGCCGTGGTCAGATTCAGAGCCAGGGGCCACGTCATCACCAGGGTCAGCAGCAGGTAGCCAAACAAGGCGGCCAGGTGAACCAACCCCGGCCGCCTCCGTGTGCTATGCGATTCCGTCCCGCGTGATGGCTGTTCGGTCATGGTAGTACTGACAAGATGACAGGATGAGGGGGTGACAAGATGACAGGGTGACCGGAGCCACTCGCTTTACCACAGGTCACCCGGTCACCCGGTCATCCTGTCATCCTGTCACCCCTCATCCCGCCACCGCCAGCTTGGCCGCGGCCAGCACGTTGCTCATCAGCATGGCGTTGGTCACCGGGCCGGCGCCGCCGGGAACGGGGCTGAATATGCCCGCGACCTCGCGCGCGCCCTCCTGGTCCACATCGCCCTTAAGGCCGTCGGCCGTGTAAGTGGTGCCGAAGTCGATGACCACCGCGCCCGGCTTGATCCAGTCGCCCTTGACCATCTCCGGCCGGCCCACGCCCACGCAGAGGATGTCGGCCGTGCGACAGACCCCGGGCAGATCGACCGTGCGGCTGTGGGCGATGGTGACGGTGCAGTGCTGGTGCAGGAGCAGCAGGGCCATGGGCTTGCCCACGATGTCGCTGCGCCCCACCATGACCGCCTGCTTGCCCTTGAACTCGATGCCGGCCTCCTCCAGGAGACGCATGCCGCCCAGAGGCGTGGCGGGCACGAAGTAGGGCGGTCGCTGCTGGGAGAGACGCCCGGCGTTGGTGGGGTGGACGCCGTCCACGTCCTTGCGGGGGTTCAACGCCAAGATCAGCGCGCCGTCGTCGATGCCCTCGGGCAAGGGGTCCAGGATCATGATGCCGTGGACCTCCGGGTCCTGGTTGAGTTCGTCCAGCCTGGCCGCCACCTCTTCCTGGGTGGCGTCGCCGGACATCACCTCCGGCCGGAAGGCCACGCCCACACTCTTGCAGTTCTTGCCGATGGCCCGCGCATAGCCGGCCACCGCGCTGTCATCGCCCACCTGCAACACGGCCAGGGTGGGGGTGACGCCGTACTCCTCGGCGAAGGCTGCGATATCCTCTTTCAGTTCCGCTTTGATCTTTTTCGACAGCGCGCGGCCGTCCAGAATTTGAGCGCTCATAGTGCAATCCCCAGGGTGGATTCGCCGGCGGCCTTGGCCGCGGCATAGGCGGTTTCCAGTTCGGCGAGCAGAGCATCCCGTTTCTGGGACCACTCGGCCACAAAGGCTTCGTCCTTGATGAACTTGAGGTTGATGTTGACGTTGACCAGCGCGCTTAGCAACGCGCCGTTGGCCAGATACATGGCCGTGGCCGCGTCGCTGACTACGTTCGTGTTGCCCTTGGCCGCCACCGGCTCGGCCAGTTTGATGACCGCCAGACAGCGTTCGGCCACGGTGAAGGGCACCTTGGCCGCGCCCTTGAGGGCCGCCTGCATGGCTGCGGTGCGGGCCGCCTTCTCCTCGTCCGTGCTCTTGGGCATGCCATAACAGGCCGAGACCGCGTTGAACGCTTCCACGTCCTTGTAGGCCAACTCCAGCAACTCCACGCGCAGGGCCTCGCTCCGGGCCAGATAGCCCTTCATCTCCTCTTCCACGGCGGCGTACTTCTTGCGGCCAATGGTGAAGTTGATCACCATGCTGACCAGGGCCGCGGCCTCGCTACCGGCCACAGCGGCCGCGCCGCCCCCGCCGGGCGTAGATTGCTTGGCCGCCAGCGCGTCCATGAATGCACTCAGGGTGGTTTCTGCAGTCGTCATTGCTCTGCCTTTCTTTGGGAATGGAATGATTATCGATTGGGTTTAGTATACCACATGACAGGGTGACAGGATGACAGGATGACAAGATGAGGGGGTGAGGGGGTGACAAGATGACCGTATCGACGCAAGTCGCCCTGCGCCCCCAGCCCCCAACCTTGGGGGAGAGTCACCTTGTCATCTGGCGCCCCCCAGCCCCCAACCTTGGGGGAGAGTCACCTTGTCATCCTGCCATCTTGTCACCTTGTCATCTTGCCACCTTGTCATCTTGTCAAAATCGCCACCGACGCCGTCATATTCCACCGCAGCCGCTCGTCCTGCTGGTCCAGTCGGATGATGGCGGTGTAGGTGATGTCGCCGTCCTTGTCCTCGCCCAGGGGCCGGATACGGATGACCTTGCCGGTCAGGTCCAGGTCGGGCAGCGCATCCACGGTGACGGAGGCAACATCGCCCGGACGCACGTTGACCACGTCGAGCTCGGTCAGGTCCGCGGTCTCCACCAGCCAGGTGGACTGGTCCGCCAGGTGCGCCAAGGAAACGCCCGCCTTCACCTGTTCGCCCACCCGCGCGTCCAGCGCGGCTACCGTGCCGGTGAAGGGTGCGCGTAGTTCCATCTCCTCCAACCCGGTCTGGGTCAGGAGGAGGGCTGCGGCAGCCTGCTTCACATCAGCCTGCGCGACCTGGATCGCGGCCGGCCGCGGGCCGGCCTGGCGTTCGGCCAGCAACGCCTCCACCCGACGCACCTTGGCCTCGGCCGCGTCGATCTCGGCCTGGGTAGGCGGGGCCAACAACTGGTCCAGCGCGGCCTGGGCCTGATCCACCAGCGCCTGCGCGGCCGCGATCTGGCTGCCCTTCGCTCCCCGCAGGAGCAGATCATAGCGGGCCCTGGCCGCGTCATAGGCATGGGTGGCCCGCTCCAGGTCCGCAGCCTCGGTGGTGGTCCCGGCATCGTTACGCCATTCGATCTGGTTGTAGGCCCGCTGGGCCCGCTGCAACTCAGCCTCGGCGCTGCCCAGGTTGGCCCTGGCCTCGATAAGCTGCTCTTCGTCCGCGCCCTCCAGCACCTGGAGCAACTGGGCCTTTGCCGCGGCCACCCCCGCCTCCGCGCCCGCGATTTCGGCAGCTTGAGAACCGTCCAGCAGCCGTTGCAGTTCGGCCCTGGCCTCGTCCACCACGGCCTGGGCCGCGGCGAGCTCCTCGGGCAGCGGGCCGGCCATGAGTTCATCCAGCCGGGCCCGGGCCCGGGCAAGCTCGCTCTCGGCCTGGGTCACGGCGATGCGCTGGCGCTCGTTGTCCAGGCCAACCAGGAGCGCGCCGGCCTCCACCACATCCCCCTCGGCCACCGAGACCTGGCTGACCCGTCCGTCTACCGGCAGGCTCAGGCTGGCGTAGCGGACGGGGACCAGGGTTCCATCCACCAGGACGGCGGCGTCAGTGGGGGCGGCGTCGGATGGCAGGGAATCAACAGCCGGTGATGCGGTGGACACAGCTGCTCTCTGGCCGCGGATGGCCGAGAATGTCTCTCTGCCTATGCCCGAAATATAGACGCCCGCCGCCACCAACGCCGCTACAATCACCAAGCCGATCAACCAATTGCGCATAAACAGAATCCGTAGTCCATCAGGAACCGAGTTATTTAAAAAACTCGTACTTGTTCAATCTTTCGGGGCGAGTGCGTCGCATTGACCAAGAATGGACCGATTTGCCCTGGTTCGTCCGGTCAATGCGATGGACTGTCCCCGGATTATTGGGGTGATACAAAAACTCGGTCTCTCAATCACCAATCAACTCGAAACGCGCCCCGTGGGTGAGGGTCAAATCCAACAAGCCGGCGTTCGTCCCATCGTTCGTCGCCACCCGGCAGAGCCAGGGCGATTCGCCGGCCTCGCGCAGGTGCGCGGCCAGGGGGCCGGCTTCATCCGTGGGCGCGGCGATGACAATCTGACACCCGTCCAGGCGAAAGCACCGGGTCTCCGCGCCGTCCATGGCCGGGCCGGCTTCGGGAGACTGGCCGAAGATGGCAGTGTAACGTTCCGTCGCGGCGGTCGGATCCGGGACGGCCACCACCAGTTCGCGGATGCCGGCCGCGCCGTTGGCGTGGGCCAACTTGTCAGCGTCATCCGGCACGCGCAGGACCCGGGGCGTCTCGTCCACGATCAGGAAGGGGGAGAGGCTGCCGCGGAGGAAGAGGGTGCGCCAGGCCAGCAACTGGCCATCGGCGCGTTTGCGTCCGCCCGGCAGCGGGCCGACGATGGGGAAGCCCTGGGCTTTCAGCGTCCTGGCCTGGGCGTCGATATCGTCCGTCAGCAGCGCATAGCCGGCAAAGCCCCGCCCCGGCCCCAAGTAGGGCGAATCATCAGGCGGATTAGCCGGGTCCGTGGGTGCGATGATCTCGATATAGCTGCCGTCCGCCAGGCAGACGAGCGCGTTGTGGGTCTTACCCCCCGCGTGCTGACCGCCAAAGAAGACGGTGAAGCCCAGGGCGCGATAGTCGTCCATGGCCTGGTCCAGATCCCGGACGGCGACGATGATGTGATCCAGTTGCATGTCGAGCCTCGATTCATTGATCTCCGCGAGCGACCTGGCCTGACTCAGATAGAACGCAGACGGCGCAGATGAGTGCAGAGAGACACAGATTTTTTGATTTCTTCATTATAGGCTGTCCGGCGTATGCGTGCAATTGGTGCACAGCCGTAGATTCTAAAAATCGTGGAAAAGATCTCGTACATAAAATACGATTGTCGTGTCAAGGGTGGATGCCGTCTTGAGTGAGGCGTTGTCTCGATAGCCCCACGACTTTAGCCTGGGCGGCCCCTGTCAACCAGACGCATCCATTCAGCGCAGTTCCTCACCCTCATCCTCAACCTGAGCCAATTCAGCCCTGGCCGCAGCCAACTCAGCCTCCAGTCGCTGGATGCGGACGAGCAACGCCCGGCGGCGGTCCACATCCGGAACTGACGAGGGCGCGGCCACGGACAGAGAGCGGATCACATCCCCATCCTGGCGGATGGCCAAGACATGAACCAGCCAGAGTGCGGCCGAGATCCCCGCCCTGGCCACATTGCCCATGGTCTCGGCCGCGAAGAGATCAACGCCCGGCTCGCCCAGCAGCATGAGTAGTAGACGATAGAGCACCTGGGAGAGATCGAAGAGAATCAGCAGTGCACCGACCAAGGCCACGCCGTAAAGATAGACCTTGCGCGGGGCCGAGGACCGTTCCGCCTCCCCGGCCGCGTCAGCCCCGTGCGCGATCCGCTGGACTGTGCGCCAGTGCAGCGCCCAGATAGGCGCGCCCACGGCCAGCAGGCTCAGGCCAGTGGCCAGGGCCTCGGCCCAGATGGCGTTCGCACCGGCTACGGGACTGGGCGTGAAGGCCACATCCAGCAGTGCGCGGAGACTGTCCACCATCCCCAGCCAGAGCAGGGCCAACCCCACAGCCGCGAGCGCGTAGTGGTAGATGCGTCGAATGGTGACGGCTTCGACGCTTTCGCCGTTGACCGCGGCCCTGGCTTGCAAGCGACGGGCGTGCCAAATCCAGGTGACCAGGCCCGCGGGGATGAAACTCAAAGGCCGCCCCAGGCGGTCGATCAAGCCGATAAGAGAGCCGCCGCCCTGGCCAAAGAGGAGCAGCAGGAATTCGCGCAGCAGACCGGCCGCCGGGGCCAGAGTCGCCAGGGCGCCGATCACCACGGCCAAGTAGAGATAAAGGCGGCGCAGGGGCGAACCCGCCTCACCAGGATTCATCTCCACGATTCGGCGCCAGCGCCGCCAGTTGATGCGGGCCACGATCGCGCCCAGCAGGGTCAGGGCTAAGCCGTCGCTCAGCATCGCCTGGAGCCAATCCCCTGTATCCACAGAGAGCGCGTCGCCCGCGCCGACCGTCGTCTGCCAGAGTGCATACAGCACTTGGCTGCTCCCGTAGATGAGCATGATCAGCCCGGCCAACCCCGCCAAAAGTTGGTAGAGGCGACGCACGCTGCCCGCGGCTGTGGTCTCCGCGCCGTAATCGCCATCCCCGACCAGGGTGTGATGGAAGTAGGTCATGAGCCCCAGGCCGATGGCGACCATGGCAATATTGACGAACCAGCCCGCGGGCCAGACGTCAGTGGCGCCCAGGCTGCCGCCAAAGGCCAGGAATCCAATGCCGGCCAGCAGTTCGTAGCCATTCATGACGGCGAAAAAGAGAGCGATGACCGAGGCTGCATAGAGGAAGAGCTTGCGCAGGACGGCCGGCCGCTCGCCCGGCTCGTCCTGCCGGCGCTGGATATAGCCCCAGTGGATCAGAAAGATAGGCGTGGCCACCAGTAGCGCCCCGCTGCTGCGTGCAATGCTGTTGCGCCACAGCGCGCCGGCATCCGCAATATAGAGAGATTGGCCGCCAAACCAGAGCTCACCCAGGGTTCCCAGCAGGCCGTCCAGGGCGAAGAGGCCTGTGGTCAGACTGATGAATGCAATCAGATAGAAATAGAGCCGCCGCACCGTAGGCAAGCTGATCAGCGGCTGTGAACGTCGGGTTTGCATGGTTTTCCTTAAACGAAATGGCTACCCAGGCTGATTTCAGTGGAACGCAGGCTAACGCAGATCTGGTCAGTAGAAAAGTTCATACGCACTCAACTTCCAAACCCCATCCTCGCGCACCACCTCGACTGTGCGTTCGTAGCTGTCGGTGGAGCCGCTGCCGAAGGGGCCTGTGTTCCGGTATGTGTCCAGGGTGAAGGTGACGAGCGCCCGGTCCGGGTTGGATTCGTCCACCTGAACGTCGGTGATGCGCAGGCGGCGGGCGGTCCTGGATGGGTAGCTCTCCAGGG
The DNA here is from genome assembly GCA_024277175.1 of Chloroflexota bacterium. Lineage (GTDB taxonomy): Bacteria > Chloroflexota > Anaerolineae > Caldilineales > Caldilineaceae > JAJRVT01. Next base: position 27,602 of record JAJRVT010000202.1, read on the forward strand.
GCGGGAGGGGCGGGGCGCCCTCGGTTTTGGTGAACACGTCTTCGCTGTAATAGCTGCGGGCTCTGGTAACATCACCCTGTTGCAGGGCCAGGAAGGCGTTATAAACAGGCGCGGCCGGCGTATTCTCCTCCAGGTACGCAGGCGACTCCCGGCCGTCGGCCAAATTGACGCTGACGATAGCCGCGATCAGGAGCGCGGCAACGACGACGACCACAATCCAGATGAACCGATCCGCTTTCAGTCCCACCACAACCTCCTTGTCTCCGGCAATTCTCTCTATTTTTGAAACGAGGGGGCAATGGCGAGCGTTCCCGCGTTTTTATGGAGGGAAGCGGGACCTATCACATTCATTCGCTAAATCAGGTTTCTTGTATTCCGCCTAACTTGCACTCTATCCGCGGCGTGCTAAAATGACAGACGACAGCGCGACAACTCAGACATATCCAACACAATCTGTGGTCTGTTCAGCGATCAAAGGCGAACGCAAAATGGGACGAAACAAACGTTGGGGATTGGGAATTGTGTTTCTATTGACGTGGCTGGCCCTGGCTTGGACGCCGGCCCGGGCCCAGGATGCCAACGGCCTAACCTCGCCCAGGGCGGGCGCGAGCCTGTCCGGCGTGGTGACGGTGCGGGGCATAGCCGATCATCCGACCTTCCGCAAATGGCAGGTGGACCTGGTGCTGGGCGGTGAGGGCGGACACGCCACCTTCCTGGCCATGGGCGAGGAGCCAGTTCTCGCGTCCGCGCCTCTCTTCGACTGGGACACCACCCGCTACCCCAATGGTCATCACCTCCTGCGTCTGCGGGTGGTCCGCGACCGTCTCGACTATGACGAATACTTCACGCCTATCATCCTGAATAACAGCGGCGCGCCAGTCTATCAGCCGCCGCCCACGCCCGAACCCGAAACGGCGTTTGGAGAAAAGGATGGGCCGCGTTTTTCCCGCGGAGCGGACGGCGAACGCTGGATCGAGGTGGACATCTCCAAGCAGCGCCTGACCGCCTGGGAAGGAGACAACCCGGTCTTCCAGGTCGTGGTCAGCACAGGCAAGCCAGGCTATCGCACCCTGCCGGGGACGTTCAGCGTCTATCGCAAATATGAGCAGACCCGCATGCGCGGGGCCGACTACGACACGCCCGATGTACCGTGGACCATGTACTATTCCGGCGGCTTCGCCATTCACGGCGCCTATTGGCACAATAATTTCGGAACGCCCGTCAGTCATGGCTGCGTCAACTTGCCCGTGCCCCAGTCCAAACAGATCTTCCAGTGGGCGGACGTGGGCACCAAGGTGGTGGTTCACGAGTAGACAGCGCAATTATTTGTTCAGCGACGATAATGGAACGCGGAACGGTTATCGCTCACCCTTCCACCAGCGCGTGCAACGCTTTGGCGGGCAGTTCCAACTCCACGGTCTCGCCCACCTGGTGCAGGCCCCGCACCACCGGGTTGGCGTCATGGACCACCAACGCCTCGCCCAGGCTGTCCACCTGAATTTCATACTCCACCAACCCGCCCAGGAAGGTGGCCCGGGTGATCTGTCCGGGCAAATGTCCGCCTGACGTGCGCAGGTTGACGGCCTCGGGGCGGATGGTCAGGATGACTTCCTGGCCAAGCGGGCGCTCATCCAGATCGTCGACGATCAATTGCTGATCCAACAGCCGGGCCTGCTTGGGGCCACTGACCTGCGCAGTCAGAAAGTTGACTTTGCCGATGAAGTCGGCCACAAAACGGTTGCGGGGTCTGGCGTAGATGTCCAGGGGCGCGCCCACCTGCATGATGCGCCCATGATCCATGACCACGATCCGATCCGACATGCTCATGGCCTCGGCCTGGTCGTGGGTGACGTAGACGCTGGTGATGCCCACCCGCTGCTGCAACTGGCGGATCTCGATACGCATCTGCTCACGCAGCTTGGCGTCCAGGTTGGAGAGGGGTTCGTCGAAGAGCAGGATGCTCGGCTCCATGACGATGGCGCGGGCCAGAGCCACCCGCTGCTGCTGCCCGCCGGAAAGCTGGCTGGTGGAGCGCTCCCCTAGCCCATCCAGGCCCACCAGTTCCAATACCCGTTCGCCCCGCGCTGTCACCTCGGACGAGGGGAGGCGTTGCAGGCGCAGGCCGAAGACCACATTCTCCAGCACGTTCAGGTGGGGGAAGAGGGCGTAGGACTGGAAGACCATGGCTGCATTGCGCTGGTTGGGGGCCTGATCGTTGACCCGCTGTCCGGAAAGGTAAATATCCCCGCTAGTCGGGTCCTCGAAGCCAGCGATCATACGCAGGAGGGTGGTCTTGCCGCAGCCGCTGGGTCCCAGGAGCGTGACCAGCTCGCCTTTCTCCACGTCTAGCGAAACGTCATCCACGGCCACAACCTTATTCCCGGGCTGGTCGAAACTCTCGAATTCTTTGGTCAGATTGACGATCTGTAGATCTGCGGCCATTGTAGCTCCTGAAGAACTCATGAGATTGGAAGATTGAAGAGATTGGAGATTGGGGAGATTGGCGTCCGACCGAAGAATCTCCAATCTCTTCAATCTCCCAATCCCTCTACTCTATCAATCCTGCACCTGAATGATACTGGTCGCCGCGCCGGAGGGCACCAGCCGTCCGATGACGAAGATGGCGATGATGACGATGACCACCAGCACCACGCTGTAGGCCGCGGCCACGCCCAGCCGCCCGGATCCCACCTCGCTAAGGATCTGCACGGTCATCAGGTTCCACTTGGCCGAAACCAGGAAGATGGCGGCGCTGATGGCGGTCATGGCGCGCACGAAGGCGAAGACCAGGCCAGAGAAGAACGCGGGCGAGATCAGGGGCAGGGTCACCTTGCGGAAGGTGGTCACGCTGTCCGCGCCCAGGTTCTGGGCCGCTTCTTCAATGCTGGGATCGATCTGTTGCAGCACAGCGATGCCAGACTGGATGCCCACCGGCATGTAGCGGAAAATGAAATTGAGCACAAGGATGGCCAGGGTGCCCACCAGCAGGATGGGTGGCTTGTTAAAGGCGAGGATATAGCCGATGCCCACCACTGTGCCCGGGACGGCGAAGTTGAGGATGGAACTGAACTCCAGCGCGCCTTTGCCGGGGAAGGTTCGGCGCACCACCAGGAAGGCGATCATCATGGCCAGCAGGCCGGAGATAGGCGTGGAGAGGATGGCCACGATCAGGGTGTCCTTGACCGCCTCGAAACCCACGCTGAAGGTGTAGATAAAGTGATTCAGGGTGAGCGTATAGTCATAACCCCAGACCAAGGTGAACGCCCCCATCAGGATCGTCCCATAAAAAAGGATGATGAAGAGGGCGAAGACGCCCAATATGCCCATCAAGACCCACTGCATGCTCCGGGTGACGATCTTGGAGGACGACGTGGAGGGCTTGCCGGTCACGGTCACGTACTGCCGCTTCTGCAGGTAGTAGCGCTGGATGGCGAAGGCCGTCATGGAAGGGATCAGCAAAATCACGGCCAGGGTCGCACCCAGGGGCAGGTTGAAGGAGCCGGTGATCTCCAGGTAGGCCTGGGGGGCGAGCATGGGGAAGCGGCTGCCGGCCAGCACCAGCGGGTTGCCGAAATCGGCCAGGGATTCGATGAGCACCACTAGGAAAGCGCTGGCGATGCCGGGCAGGGAGAGGGGCAGCAGCACCCGACGGAAGGTTTGCCAGCGGGTGGCGCCCACGTTCATGGCTGCGTCCTCCAGCACCGGGTTCATGCTGCTCAACACGCCTCGCAGGGTCAGGTAGCCGATGGGCGCGAAGGTGAAGACCTGGGAGAGCACCACGCCTTTGAAGCCGTAAATGTTGAAGTTCTGTAACCCCAATAACTGGCGGGTGAAGAGGCCGTTGAAGCCAAAGAGCATGAGGATGGAGATGGCGCTGACGAAGGGCGGCGAAATCACGGGCAGGATCAGGATCACGTGCCAGATGGGCTTGCCGGGCGCGTTGGTGCGGGTCAGGGTGAAGGCCGCGATGTAGCCGATGAAGACGCCCACGGTCGCGGTGGTGAAGCCCACCATCAGGCTGTTGCGCAGGGCCAGGCGCAGATAGCGGGTAGTGAAAAAGCGCTCGTAGTTGGCTAGGGTGAGCCCCTCCACATCCCGGGTCTGAAGGCTCTTGATCAGGACTTCGAAGAGGGGATAAATGACGAAAATGAAGATGGCCAGGGCGATGAAAATGAGCAGCGCCAGGAGAATCGGGTCCCGGCGCAGCAGTTCGAGTTCACGTTTGGCGCGATGCAGTCTGGGCATGGAGAACGCTCCAAATAGACCGCGGATTGGGCGGATTAGGCGGAAAGTGCCGGATTTTTCAAAAAGAAAAATCCGTGTCAATCCGCTCAATCCGCGGTCTATCGCTTTACTGGCCGAGCACCTCTTCGACCCAGCGGTTGACCAGCCGCTCCTTGTTGGCGGCGGCCCACTCCAGGTCATAGGGGATCAGCTTGATGGAGGCGAGTTCGGGCACGCCTTCGCCGGCGGAGACGTCCGAACGCACGGGGAAGAAGTAGGTCTTCTGCGCGCTCAACTGCTCCTGGCCTGCCTTAGAGAGCATCCAGTCCACCAGCTTCTGGGCGTTCTCAGCGTTGGGTGCGTCCTTGATCACAGACATGGCCGCGGCTTCGTAGCCCACGCCCTCTTCAGGAATGATCAGAGTGACCGGATAGCCTTCGTCGATGAGTTTGAGGAAGGCCGGCGTAAACTGAATGCCGATGACAGTTTCGCCGATGGCCAGGGCCTTGCTGGGGGCCGTGCCGCTCTGGGTGTAGGTCTGGACGTTGGGGTTGATGTCCGCCATCAGTTGGAAGGCGTCATCCTCGCCGAAGATGGTGACCAGCGTCATGACGATGGCGTAAGCCGTGCCCGACGACTGGGGCGACGGCATCTGAATCAGTCCTTCATAGGCCGGATCGGCCAGGCTCGCCCAGGAGGTGGGCGGGTCGATGCCCCGCTCAGCCAACGCGTCGGAGCCTACGCCAAAGCCCAACGGATTCATGTAGAAGGCGTGCCAGTAGCCCTCTGCGTCCTTGAACTGGTCATCCAGGCCCTCAGCTTCGGGCGACATGTAGGGCTGGGTGAGACCTCGTTCCTTGGCCACGATGTGGTTCTCACTGGGGGCGCCGAACCAGATGTCAGCCTGGGGACGGCTGGCTTCGGCCTCGATGCGGCTCAGGGCCGGGCCAGAGGAGAGGAAGACCATCTCCACATCGATACCCGTGTCAGCGGAGAAGGCGTTCAGCAGATTGCGGGCGTTCTCTTCGTCCACGCTGCTGTAGACGACCAGTTTGCCGCCTTCAGCCGCTGGCTGTTCAGCGCCGGCCGCGCCCGATTCCGCTGGCGCGGCGACCGGCGCCACGCAGGCGGAAAGGGCCAGGATTGCAATAAGGAGTAACAGGAATTTGATGGTGCGCATAGTCTTCTCCTTTGAAGAAAGTGATAAGATGTTAGAAAGCGCTTGGGGGTGTGATGTGATTCACAATTCCTATTTTAGCACTCAAGAACGAGTTCCGCAAAGAATTTTAGTGCATTCAAATTCGGGGTGGCATTGTTGCAAACGAGGAATCTCTGGTAAAGTAGGCGCGGCTTGTAGCCGCACGGATTGGTTGAGCGGGGACCGTGCGGCTGCAAGCCGCGCCTACGGGAGCGAAATGGGAAGGAAGGGACAAAAAATGCCGGAACAGCGTATACGCTGCGGCTGGGCGGGCGACGACCCGCTCTATATCCGTTATCACGACGAGGAGTGGGGCGTTCCGCTTCACGACGATCGACAATTGTTCGAGATGCTCAACCTGGAAGGGGCGCAGGCCGGCCTGAGTTGGATCACCATCCTGCGCAAGCGGGAGGCCTATCGGACGGCCTTCGATAACTTCGAGGCTGAACATATCATCCGTTATGACGACGCCAAGATCGCCGAACTGCTACAGAATCCCGGCATCGTACGCAACCGGCTCAAGGTTCGGGCCGTGGTCAAAAACGCGCGCGCCTTCCTGACGATCCAGGAAGAGTTTGGCAGCTTCGACGCCTATATCTGGCGTTTCGTGGGCGGTGCGCCCATCATCAATCACTGGCGGAGCCTGGCCGATATCCCGGCAGCCACCGATCGATCGCGCGCCATGAGCAAGGATCTGAAACGGCGGGGATTCACATTCGTCGGTCCCACCATCTGCTACGCCTACATGCAGTCCGTCGGCATGGTCAACGACCACCTGACAGGTTGTTTCCGGCACGAGGAGGTGGGATAAACGCGCATGATCAGCGACTAACCGTAAGCTATCCAAGGAGTTGAACTCATGACTGTCTTTGAATTCGCCACTGACGATCGCATCATCTTTGGGCCGGGGACGTTGGCGCGGGCCGGCGATCTGGCCGCGGAGTTTGGGACCCGGGCGCTGGTGGCCGTGGGTGCGCATGTGGAGCGGGCCAGGCCGCTGCTGGACCTGCTGGATGCACGGGGGATCGAGTGGGTGACCTTCTCTGTAGCCGATGAGCCGACGGTGGAGATGGCCCGCGCCGGGCTGGCCCAGGCCCGGGAAGAGGGCTGCGACTTCGTCATCGGCTACGGCGGCGGCAGCGTCATCGACGCCGGCAAGGCCGTGGCCGCGCTGCTCACCAACGACGGCGACCTCTTCGACTACCTGGAGGTCATCGGCCAGGGCAAGCCCCTGGCCAACCGGGCCGCGCCCTACATGGCCATCCCCACCACGGCCGGCACCGGCAGCGAAGTCACCCGCAACGCGGTCCTGGCCTCGCCGGCGCACCGGGTCAAGGTCTCCCTGCGCAGCCCCCTCATGCTGCCCCGGGTGGCTATCGTCGACCCCGAACTAACCCACAGCATGCCGCCCCAGGTGACCGCGTTCACGGGCATGGACGCGCTGGTCCAGGTGCTGGAGCCGCTGGTCTCCAACCAGGCCAACCCGCTGACCGACGCCATCTGCCGGGAAGGGCTGAGCCGGGCGGCGCGCTCCCTACGCCGGGCCTATGAAAACGGGGATGACGCTGCCGCGCACGAGGACATGGCGCTGGCCAGCCTCTTCGGCGGGCTGGCCCTGGCCAACGCCAAGCTGGGCGCGGTCCATGGCTTCGCCGGGCCTTTCGGCGGTATGTTCCACAGCCCTCACGGCGCGGTCTGCGCCGCGCTCCTGCCGCCCGTCATGGCGGTCAACGTGGACGCGCTGCGCCGCCGGGACCCGGATCACCCGGCCTTGGCCCGCTACACCGAGATCGCGCGCATTCTCACCGGAAACCCGGACGCCACCATCCAGGACGGCGTGGCCTGGGTCCAGGAACTGGCCGCGGCCCTCCACATCCCGCCCCTCTCCACCTACGGCTTCACCGAGACCGATTTCTCCGATCTCATGGCTCGCGCCGCGCGCTCCA
>JAJRVT010000203.1 GCA_024277175.1 Chloroflexota bacterium
CCATGACCTTGCCGCGGCCGGTGGCGAAGGCCTGGCGCACGCCGTCCACGCCCAGGATGACGCCGCCGGTGGGGAAGTCCGGCCCCTTGACCACCTGCATCAGCTCTTCCAGGCCGATTTCCTCCTGGCGCTCCCAGTTGTCCAGCAACAGCACGATAGCGTCTGCGATCTCGGTCAGGTTGTGGGGTGGGATGTTGGTGGCCATGCCCACGGCGATGCCGCTGGCCCCGTTGAGGAGCAGGTTGGGCAACATGCCGGGCAGCACCTGGGGTTCCAGCAGGCTGTCGTCGAAGTTGTTGGTCCAGTCCACCGTGTCCTTGTCGATATCCTGAAGCAGGGTGGTGGCGATGCGGGCCAGGCGGGCCTCGGTGTAACGCATGGCCGCGGGGCTGTCCCCGTCCACGGAGCCGAAGTTGCCCTGGCCGTCCACCAGCGGGTAGCGCAGGCTGAAATCCTGGGCCATGCGCGCCATGGCGTCGTAGACTGCGCTGTCACCGTGGGGGTGATATTTACCCAGCACTTCACCCACGATACGGGCGCTCTTCTTGTAGCTGGAGGTGGGTTGCAGGCCCATATCGTGCATGGCGTAGAGGATGCGGCGATGGACCGGCTTCAGGCCGTCCCGGGCGTCGGGCAACGCGCGTGCCACGATGACGCTCATGGCGTAGTCCAGGTAGCTGGCGCGCATTTCGCTGTCGATGGAGACGGAGCGAACATGGCCGATGGCGGCCCCGCTGTCGCCGTTCGCGCTCACGCCGTTGTCGCCGCCCTCCTGGGGGGTCGAGCCATTGCCCGGTGTTGTGTTCATCTCTTCAGCCATACCGCAGACGCTCCCGATCTATCCATCATTTCGGCGGCGGTCAACGCCGCCGATAGCCCGCCGTTTGGGGCGAAATTTCAGTCGATTTCAGCCGCAGAAAGCGGGGCGAAAAAACCCATCCGCCGTCTGCAACAGCACACATTATTATACCCGATCCGGGCGTTTTTCCCTAACCTTCGTGGAACATTTGTGCAGGGAAGAAAATGAGGAAAAAAACGCCATCAGATGGCGCCCGGCTCAGTTGACGCCCTCTCAAAATAACGCTACACTCGTTCCCAGGCGAACGCCGCGAAACCTGTAGCGAAAGTGGGGAAAATCATGGACGGGCGGAACAACTTACCAGATGACGAACGGCGGGAACAAGCACAAACGAACGACCGGCTGGCGCACTGGCAAGCTTGGCTGGCCGAAAACGACCAGTTGACGGCCACTATCCTGAGGTGCCGCCAGGGTCACCCCGTGGATGTGGACGCGCTCTGGCAGGCGGCGCGGGTGGGCCTGGAAGAGCGGGATGAGCGCAACCTTCAAACCGGTTCCATCTGACATGCAGTATCGAATACAGTACTATACGAGAGCAATTCAATGAGCCGAAAAGAAAAGCTCCTGGAATATGAGATGAAAAGAACGATTGAAGAGTATTTGGATCTGTCCTACACTATCGAACTCCAACGCGATCCGGACGAAGGCTGGTTTGTACGCGTTCGGGAACTCCCCGGCTGCATGAGCCAGGGAGGCACGATTGAGTCGCTGGCTTCACAGCCGACGCCCCACCAGGATAGCCAACTGTTGTATCATCGTGAGCCTTTCACAGAGACAGCCGGCGCGTCCAGAGTGGTGCACGAAGAAGCCGCCCCTTATCGAGCCAAACCAGACCCTGCGGATGAAAGCGGCTAAAGCCATCTCCGACCTTCCAGGAAGCTGGCAGCTTCCTGGAAGGTGACGCCCCATCCACATCAAAAACAGGCCGGCGGCGCCTGATCCTCGCTCCGCAACTTGATATGCGCCTTGACGCGCAGCTTCGCGCCGTTGCCGTTGGGTGACGGCGTGGCCGGCAGCGCGTCGGCCACACCCAGCCGCACGGGCGCAGAGACCGGGGGTCCCTGTTCCTCTTCCTCAGCCAGACAGACGCGACGGAAGTGCTGGGGCCAGTCCGCGGGCACCTGGGAACGCCAGTCGCCGGCCGCGGCGCGCACGAAGTGATGGAAGAGGCTGGAATGAAGCTGGTCCGTCTTGGCCAGTTCTTCTGGGTGCCACTGGACGCCCAGCGCGAAGGGCAGTTCGGGGACCTCCAGCGCCTCCACCAGGCCGTCCTCGGAGAGGGCCACCGGACGCAGGCCCCGCCCCACCTTGGCCACCCCCTGATGATGCATGGAGTTGACTTCATGGGCCGCGCCCAGTGCGCGGGCCAGCAGGCTGTCCGGCTCGATGTCCACCCGGTGGCTGATGCGGAAGCGTTCGAAGGTGGGCGGGAAGAAGTCGTGCTTGTTCAGGTCATCCCGCTGGCTGGTCAGATCCTGATAGAGGGCCCCGCCGCAGACCACGTTGATCACCTGCACGCCCCGGCAGATGCCCAACAGGGGCATGCCCTCCTCCAGCGCCCAGCGGGTCAGGAGCAGTTCGGTCCGGTCCCGCTCCTTGTCGGTGGGTCCCAGTTGGGGATGACGCTCGCCGCCATAGTGTGCGGGGTCTACATCTTCGCCGCCGGGCAGGAGCAGGCCGTCCAGCCGCTCGAAGATGCCGCGCAGGGTCGCCTCCGACATCTGCAAGGGGATCATCAGCGGCAGCGCGCCCAGCATCTCAGTGGCGCGGATGTAGGACTGGTTCATGATGTAGAGGGGCAGGCCGAAGAAGCGCTGCGACTTCTCGCGGCCGGTGGGGATGCCGATCAGGGGGCGCTTGAGCGCAGGCCCGTTCAGCGGTTGTTCCAGATAGGTCCGATTGCGTAAATTGCGGTTCATAAGTGCGCCTTATCGATTGTCAACAGTCAACCCCGTTGAATCCCGGTATTATAGTGACTCGGATCCTGAATGACAAGCTGTGCACTCTTTCTGAACGCTTCACACATCACAATATTACCCCGGCGGACAGGCGCAAAGCCATGCCTCCCACTTTGACGCCACGGTCCCCCGGTGATAGCATTCCTGACCATGAGCGTACAGGCGACGTCCCAGCAAAAGCCATCTCAGGAAACCCCGACCGAAGTCATTCACCGCGCGCGCAGGCAGCGTCGCTGGGCGGGGCTTATCCTGCTCCTGGCCGCGCTGGCGCTCTACCTGGCCACCCTGGACAACGGCTTCCAGCCTGAAGAGCTGCGGGGCGGCGACCTGATCACCCACCAGTACGCGCAGGTCCAGGCCCGGCCTTCCAACGCGCCCGGCTACCCACTCTACACCATGGGCGGCTGGCTCTGGTTCCACGGCCTGCGCACCATGGCCCGCCTGATCCACCCCCTGCCCAACCCCATCCCCCTGCTCAGCAGCTACAGCACGCTCTGGGCCTTGCTCGCACTCTGGCTGCTCTACCGCATCATCTGCTACGCCACCCGCAGCCGACGCCATCCGGCCGGCTTCTGGGCCCTGGCCTGGCTGATCAGCGCCTTCTACGCGGTCACCTACTTCTTCTGGTACTACGCCACCACCACCGAGCAATATACGAGCGCCATCGCCCAGACCCTGGCCATCGTTTATGTCTACCAACTGTGGAGTGACGCCGAGCAGGCCGCGCGCGCCGAGCGCCCGGGGACCATCCCGCCCCTTCGCTCGCGCTCCATGGGCCTGCTCCTGCTGCTGGCCTTCCTGAGCGGCGTCTCCCTGGCCCACATGCTGACCATCGCCTTCATTGTCCCACCCCTGGTTGCGGTCGTCCTCTGGCAAGCGCCCTATCTCCTGCGCAGCCTGCGCACCATCGTGGCCGCGGTCGCGGCCGCGCTGCTGCCCCTGGCCAGCTACGCCTACGTCTACATACGCGGCGCGGCCCATCCCGAATGGTGGGGCGCGGGAAGCTGGAGCGACGCCAGCCAGTGGTTCTGGTCCTTCGTGAGCACGGCCCAGGGGCGGGAGGAGCTGGGCTGGGGGCTGGAAGCGGGACGGGCCTTCTTCGGCAACGGCTTCCCCGAACTCATGTGGCAAGAGCTGAGCCTCCCCTTCTTCGTGCTCGGCATCCTGGGCATCCTGCTGCTGAACCGGCGGCTGGTCACCCTGATCTACGGTTTCATGGGACTGACCCTACTCTTTTCCTGGGCCTACCGCTATGGCAACTGGTACCAGGTCATCCTACCCGTCTACCCGCTGATCCTCCTGGGCGTGGCCGCGATCTTCGACTGGGTGGATAGACCGCGGATTGAGCGGATCAGCACGGATAAAACCAAAAAAATCCGCGAGAATCCGCCCAATCCGCGGTCTATCCTGCTCCTCTCCCTGATCGTGATCGCCATCGGCTGGCGTCTCAACGCGTCCCTGCCCCAGGCCGACAGCCGCAACCGGCCGAGTGACGACGCGCTGGACCACGCGGCCATTCTGCTGGACCAGCCCCTGCCCACGTCGGCCAACCTCTTCGCAGCCGTGGATGACGCCCTAGCCCTCCAGTACCTGACCGAGATCTGGGCGATCCAGCCTGACGCGGCGGTGGTGAGCAGCCAGGAAGCCGGACGAAAACTGGCCGCGGGCGCGCCGGTCCTGGCCACCTGGCGGGCTGCCCAAACTCTGGCCGACGAGTTGCCGCCGGAGATCGCCCCTGCGATCCAGAGCCACAGCCCGGACTGGCTGCTCTTCGCCCCGCCCGGCCAGGCCCCGCCATCGACCGCACCCCAGGCCGTGGTCGACACACCGGTAACCGACGGCGTGACCCTCCACGGCTACGCCGCTGCACCATCACCCGCGGGCGCGCCGGTCACTGACGGACCGCAGGGGTTGGACGTCACCCTCTTTTGGATGCTGGAAGGCGGAGCCTGGCCGGACGAACTGGCCATCAGCGTGCGCCCCACCATGGACGGCGCTTTCATTCCCAGCCCGGACGACCCCGCGGCCATCCTCCAGCAGGACGCGCCCGGGCCGGCCCGCGGCATGATGGTCGCGACGTCCGCGCCGGCGCAGGTGGCCGACGCCTATCGCTTCCCCGGTGCAGAGACCGCGGACGGGATCACGGTCATCGTCTACCGGCCCGTGGATGGGGGGTTCGAGAATGTGGCTGAGATGCGGTTTGGGTTTTGAGAAGGAGAAAACAGAATAGAACGCGAAAACAGGCCGCCGGTATCCCGACGGCCTGTCTGTGACTCGATATGTGCGGACGATGGTGCGCTTACGCCTCGGCCGCGATCTTGTCAATCTCGTCGTCAGCCTGGTCAACCTCGGCTTCAGCTTCTTCCCCCTGCTTGGCCTCTGCCGCAGCCGCTTCTTTGGCCTGGGCTTTGGCTTCCGCCGCCTCGACTTCCGCGGCCTCTTCGGCCTCGGCCTTGGCGGCCTCACGGGCATTGGCGTCATCCCAAGTCTCGCCCTCGCGGACCACCGCCACCTTGAGGGCGGCGGAGACCTCCGGCATCAGGCGCAGTTCCAGATCGTAGACGCCCAGGTCGCGCAGGGAAGAGCCGAGTGCAATCTTGCGGCGGTCGATTTCGAAACCGACCACTTCGCCCAGCTTTTCGGCGATATCGCTGGCGGTCACCGACCCGTAGAGACGGCCATTCTCACCGGCGTTGGCCTCGAAGAGCAGCTTCACATTCTCGATAACCTGGGCCTGGGCCTCGGCGCTGGCGCGCATCTGCGCGCGACGACGGACCCCGGCCTGGCGGATGTCCTCCGCCTGTTTGATGGCCCCCTTGGTGGCCAGGATAGCCATCCCCCGGGGCATGAGATAGTTGCGGGCGTAGCCGCCGGCCACCGTAAAGATATCACCGGCCAAGCCCAGTTCAGGGACGTCTTCGATAAGCAGCACTTTGATGCGAGCCATTTTGCATTTCCTTTCTGAACGAGCGTATCATCAGATACGTATTGTGCAGGGAGCGGAGCCAAGGCCCCCCCGCCTACGTTTGAATGGTGCGGAACCTGCATCCTGTCCGCCTGCGTCCTATGCCCAAGACGTAGCGGACCAACATGCAGTTGCAGCGTGCGTTCACAACACAGAACCGACGCGCACGAACGCACATTTTAACATAGGCCAATAGGAAGACAAATTTTCACTCCCGGAAAGAACTGGACCTTTCAAAGAAAATCCGTGAAGATCCGCCCGATCCGCTCGATCCGCGGTCTATCACAAACAGCTACAAACCGACGACAATCGGCGAAATTTCATGGGATGCTTTGGTCATCACCCCCCACCCGTGCTATACTTTGGCCCTGTCCTGGCTGTGACCGGGGCCTGTTTTTGTTGGACGCTCCCCCAATCATCAAGCAACCTGAAAAGCAGATCGAAGGCGTTGTGAACGAACAGCGGGAAGTGCTGGCAGAATCGAATGAGTTCGGCCCCGGGTCCCAGCCTCCCGGCCCGCCCTGGAGACGCCTGATCATCCCGGCGTTGGTCTTCCTGCTGGTGACCATGGGTTGCTCTGCGGCCGGGCTGGCCGGCCGGGAAGTGGGCGCACCCATGCCCGTGCCCACCCGCACCCTGGCCGCGACCTTCACGCCCACGCCAGAAGTCGCCGGCGAAATCATCATCATCACGCCGCCGGCGGGTAATGAACCCGGCGTTATCATCATTCCCCCGGGTATGGATCCCAGCCAGGTGCTGCCAGTGGTCACGCCCCAGCCGCCCATCGTCGTCACCGCGACGCCTTCGTCGTCCTCCCCCTTGCCCCCTGGCGAGCCATCGACGCCGCAATCGCCTGCGACCACGGGCCCCACAGCCACGCCAACGCCCACCTGGACGCCGACCGAGACGCCGACGTTTACGCCCACGGCCACATCAACCCCCTATATCGAAGTCCCCAGCGGCCTGGTCAGTCTGCGCACGGGACCAGGGCTGGCCTATCCCCTGGTGGCCCAGTTAGGGCCGGGGATCCCGGTGGCCATCATCGGCCAGAACACGGAAGGGACCTGGTACCAGATCTGCTGCGTCAACGGGCAGGCCGTCTGGGTGGCCAAGTCGTCGGTGAACA
>JAJRVT010000204.1 GCA_024277175.1 Chloroflexota bacterium
CGTCGCAAACTCCTGGCCGGAGCGATTGACCCGCATCTCCCATGTCCCGGTCTGGATGGCGCCATCCAACGCCGGTCCCTGGAGCGGGCGCACGTTGATCTGAATGCCCACTTCGGCCAGCAACGGGTTGAGAACCTCCGCGATCTGGCCGGCGGCCGCCACATCCTCGGAGTAGACCATGGAGATGATCAGGTCTTCACCTTCCAGCGGGCCGCTGGTCCAGTTGAGGATGCCATTGCCATCGGTGTCCTCGAAGCCCAGACCGGCCAGCAACATCTTGGCGCTGTCCGGCGCATAGGGATAGTAGACCACCGAGTCATAGTCAAACTCGGACGCGCCCGGATAGAGGCCGCCGGGGAACTCGCGCAGGAACGGACCGCGGATGATGGCCTGGGCCACACCCTCACGATCGATGGCGTGACTCAGCGCGCGGCGGAAGTCGAAGTTGCGGAAGAGTTCGCGCAGCGCAGCGTCGCGCTCGCTCTCCACACCCAGGGTGGTGGAGAGGTTCAGTTCCAGCGGGAAGCTAAGCATTTCAGGACCCCAGGCGATGTAGAAGTGGGCGTCGGGTTCCTGGGCGCGTTTGGTCGCCTCCACGAAGGAACTGGGGTTCTCCAGGTTAGTGTGGTCGATGGAGCCGGCCATGGTGCCCAGGGTGCGGCCCAGGCCGGTCTCGCCCTTCTCGAAGGTGACCTCGTTCAGATAAGGCAACTGGCGTCCTTCCTCGTCCACCTTCCAGTAGTACGGATTGCGACGCAGCACCATGAACTCGTCGGTCTTGTATTCCACCGGCACCCACGGTCCCATGGTGACGGCCGGTAGATCGTCGGCGGGCAGCGCGCCCTCGAACGATTCGTAGTCAGCGTCCGGGTTATAGGCGGGATGGAAGGGTTTCAGCACGTGAGCAGGGCAGACAGTGAAGTCCAGGAAGTCCATCTTGAACAGGAAGGCGACAGGTCTCTCGGTGGGGAAGGTGAACTTGACCGTGTTTTCGTCGATCTTCTCCAGGGTGATGGGCTGGCCGTCGATCTCCCAGGTGGAGGCCGAGCTCCAGGAGTTGACATTCGGGTCCTGGATGATGTCGTTCCACGTGAACATGACGTCATCAGCATTGAACGGCTCGCCGTCGGACCACTTGGCGCCTTCGATCAGGTGCATGGTCAGCTCTTTGCCGTCCTCCGACCACTCCCAGCTCTTGGCCAGGTTGGGCAGGGGCTCCACCGCGTCGCTGCGCATGAAGGTGGGGCCGGATTTGGTCAGGCTTTCGGAGAAGATGTAGTTGATGCCAAACCAGCCCTGGGTCTGGCCGGCGCAGAGGTTCCAGCCCTCGGTCTGGACGGCTGAGAAGTCGCGCCACTTGCCGCCGTACTCGCCGATGCCATCCGACATGGCCGAGGTGAGCATGACCTGGGGCTCCTTGGGCAGACGCTCTTCCACGGGAGGCAGGGTGCCGTCTTCCACGAACTTGTCCATCCATTCAGGCTGGCTATACGAATCCAGCGCCTTGTAAGCCAGGATCTGGTCCAACGGATAGCGGACGATGTCACCGCCGCCGCCTTCGGGTACGGGGCCCGGCTCATAGGGGATGGGTTCCTGCAATTCATCGGCGGCGGCTTCAGCCGGCGCAGCCGCCTCGGCTGGAGCGGCGGCTTCTTCAGCCGGCGCAGCCGCTTCCTCGGCAGGCGCCGGCTGCGCCCCACCACAGGCTGCGACCAGCATCAAGGCCATGACTAAAAAGATGCTCAGAGCGATTTTGCGTTTCATATTCCCTCCAGATAGTGTGTTGGTGGTGCAAAAACATCGATCAAATCACGCGATCTCGTCTGCTTCGAATTGTCTAGCGCAACCTCCCTTCTGATTCACGACGAATCTCCGATAATCTGTTGGCGACGCCTGTCATTGCTGGTGGAGCCAACACGCGCCCAGGTGACCGCTCTCGATCTCCCGAAGCGGCGGGTCCTCCTCCCGACAAATTTTCATCACGTGGGGGCAACGCGAGGCGAAGGCGCAGCCCTGAATATCCTCGCTGGGGGATGGCACCATGCCTTCGATGGGGACCAAGGTCTTGCCCTTCTTGCCCAGCACGGGCACCGAGTTGAGCAGCCCCTGGGTGTACGGGTGGGCCGGCCGGTGGAAAATGGCGCGCACCGGTCCATACTCCACTACCTTGCCCAGGTACATGACCGCGACGTGATCCGCCATCTGTGAAACCACGCCCAGGTTGTGGGTGATCATCATGATGGACGAGTCGAAATCAGCCTGCAGGTCGCGCATCAGGTCCAAAATCTGGGCCTGAACCGTCACATCCAGCGCGGTGGTGGGTTCGTCGGCGATGAGGATGGACGGGTTGCAGGAAAGGGCCAGCGCGATCATGACCCGCTGACGCATGCCGCCGCTCAGTTGGTGGGGATATTCCTTGAGCCGCTGGGCCGGCGCGCTGATCCGCACCCGGTGCAGCATCTCCTCTGCGCGAGCCAGAGCTTGCCGTTTGCCCACCTTCTGATGCAACTGGACAGCCTCGGCGATCTGGTTGCCGATGGTGAAGAGTGGATTCAGGGAGGTCATCGGTTCCTGGAAGATCATGGCGATCTCACCGCCGCGGATATGGCGCATCTCCGCGCCCTTGGGGTTGAGCTTGACTAGGTCCACGGGCCCGTCGCCGTTGTTGCGGTGCAACAGGATCTCGCCCCCCGTGATCTGGCCCGGCGGCGACTTGATCAGGCGCATAACCGAACGTGCGGTCACGCTCTTGCCGCAGCCGCTCTCGCCCACCAGCCCCAGGGTGGAACGCTGGCCTAGGGTCAGATCGACACCGCGCACCGCACGCACAACGCCTTTTTCCAGAAAGAACGCGGTGTGCAGGTTCCTGATCTCCAGGATCGGCTGAGATGCTGTCGGCGTGGGCGGGGCCGGTTCCTCTGTCGCGACGTTGGCGGGCTGGATTGGACGATCCGTCATGGTTTTATTCCGCAGTTGAGTTGGCTTCATCGGTGGGGGAGCGGCGCAGGATACGCGCCAATGTCCGGGCTAACGTCACCGGCAGCACGGGCTTGACCAGATAGGCGGCGACGCCCATCTCTAGGCCGCGCCGCCGCTCGTCCAGGGAGGTGCAGATGACGATGGGGATATGGCGGGTGGCGGGGGCGACGTGAAACGCGCGCAGGAACGTCCAATGGTCACCCTCCAGCGTATTCGGCTCCACCACAATGGCTTCCAGGGCGCACTTCTCCACAATTTTTCTGGCGGCCCGTTCGTTTCCACAAACGCGCACCCGGTAGCGTCGCCCCAGTTCCCGCTGGTAAAGATCGCGCGTCGCCTGATCAGACTCGATGATCAGGATAGCCGGACTCTGGCTCGACGCTCGGTCGTTCACGTTTGCACCCGCCTGCAACAGGTCGAAGATTAAAAAGCGCAGCGCTGTCTGTTTTTGAGTTCTCTCGAGATGGATGCTTACAGGATAGCGACAAAACGAGGTAAAGTCTTGGATAAATAATGCACAGAATTGGACGATAGGTGTCTATTCGGCGCATTCTCGATTTTTCGTGACGATCCAGGCGAACTCTGAATAGACCGCGGATTGGGCGGATCAGGTGGACCACAACGGATTTTTTCTGAAAATCCGTGGAGTATTTCGCTCAATCCGCCTAATCCGCGGTCTATTGTAAGCCGGTGCGATCTTTACCGGAAGTGATTTCGATAGGCTTTAGGCGACACGCCTGCTTCTTTGCGAAAGACGCGACTGAAATAGGCGGGATCGCAGAAACCGACCGCCCCCGCGATCGCGGTGACGGAATCATCCGTTGCGCGCAGTAGCTTTTGGGCCTGGAGCACCCGGTAACGGTTCAGATATTGCCAGGGAGTCATGCCGGTTTCGCGGCGAAACACGCGCGACAGATGGTTGGGGCTGACGCCGACCACGCCGGCGATCCCCTGACGCGTCAAAGCGTCGGCGTAATGGGCGCGGATATAGGTGGCGCTCCGCTGCACCATTTCCCCGGCCTGCTGCAACTGGCTGTTGAGGGCCGTCTCCAGGCGCGGAGCCGCTGACTCCGCCAGATCTGGCGCGGTCTGGCGCGGAGGAGCGTCTTTGTTATCCGCCGCCAGGGGGAGCAGAATATGACAGATGGTGCCACGCCCCACCCGGCTCTCCAGGTGCAGATCGCCGCCATGCAATTTCACCAGATGGTGGGTGATGGTGAGTCCCAGGCCAATGCCACGGTGGGCGCTTCCGGTCTCCGACCCGCGCGCGGGTTCGTAAACGGTCACGAACGACTCGAATATATGCACCAACTGCTCTTTGGGAATGCCCGCGCCCGTGTCCTCGATCCAGATATGCAGCCAGCCGGATTGCCGGGCGGCGGCCAGCGTAATGTAGCCGCGACGGGTGAAATTCGCGGCGTTGCTGAGCAGGTTGAGCACGATCTGGCGCAGCCGCTCCGGGTCGGCCTGGATGACGGGCAACTGGGCCGGCAGTTGCAGACGCCATGTGACCCCGTCGTTGACGGGCAGGCTGGCGGACGCGATCTCGAAAAGTTCGCTCAAAAAGGCCACCGGCTCGATGGATTCCCGGAAGATCTCCAAAGCTCCGATCTCGGCCTGGGAAAGCTCCAGCAGGTCGTTGATCAGCCGCGCCAACTGCTCGCCGCTCTGTTGGATATGACGCAGATCGCTGGCCAGCTCCGCCGGCAGGTTGAAGCCATAGGGGTTGGGGTCCCCCAGGGCCGTCTGGCTATAGCCCAGGATCACATTGAGGGGTGTGCGCAGTTCATGGCTGATGTTGGCCAGCAGGCGAGTCTTGAAGTGGCTGGCCTGTTCGGCCGTGACCCGGGCCGCCAGCGCCTCCGAATAGAGACGGGCATTGCGGATGGCCACCCCCAACTGGTCGGCCAGGAATTGGAGGGCGTCCAGATCGCCCTGGCTGTGATGCTTGAAGCTGCGGCTGTGGAGGTCGAGCACCCCCTGGGTCCTGCCGCCCAGGCGGATAGGCGCGATCACCCGGGAACGGGTCGCGGGCCAGCGCGGGTCGGGCGCGAAGCGCGGGCTCGTCTGCGCGTCGGGGATGAAAAGGGGGCGATCACCCATCAGCGTGTGGCCCAGCGCGCCCGATTCGGCCAGGGGAATGCGCGGCCACTCGCCCTGGGGTCGGCCCGATTCGATGGACGCCAACGCCTGCTCCCCTTCCATCCACAGCAGAATCTCCACGTCATCGTAGCCGTAATTGGTGCGGATCAACTCGGCGATCTGCTGGGGCAGCAATTCGTGGTCGATGATGGCCCCGATCTGGCGGTTGATGGCCAGACTCGTTTCCAACTGGGTGATGCGCCGACGAGATAGCTGTAACCGGTTGCCCTGGAGGCGGGTGGGCATATCGGCGATGGCCGTCAGCTTGCGCACCGCCACATCGACCACGTTTTCCCGGGTGATCAGCATGGGATGATAGCTATAGGTGGGCGGTATGGGCTCGCCGCGCGCGGCCTGGCAGGCCAGCCGGACGGCCTGGGTCGCCAGTTCCGTGGCCGAAGTCTCCACAGTGGCGGCCATCTCCCCCCGGGCGATGGCGGCGATGGCCAAGGGATCGCCGTTGACGCCTACGATCACGGTTTCGACGTCCATCAACCCCAGATGGCAGCCCACGTCCCGCCCGGCGAAGGCCAAGGTGTCCGACAGGCCGAACACGGCGTCGAACGGCTGCGAGAGGGGCGTCATGGCGTCGAGGACGTAGTCACAGGCTTCGTCATAGGTCCAGGGAGCGGGGATGTGGATATAGTCGATGTCAGGATGGTGGCGAAACACATCGATGGCGCCGTTGACGCGGGTCTTCCCGGTCTCGACGCCGCGGGTGACCATGCCGCCGATGATGGCGACCCGGCCCGACCCGCCCAGCAACTGAACCAAATGCCGACAGGCCACCTGAGCCACGTCATAAAGTCCCTGGGGATGGGAGAATCGGGGATGTTCGAGCGGCCATTCCGAGAGGCAAATCACGGGGAGTCCGTTATCCAGCAACTGGCGCACGGACGAAATGTCCAGGTTGACCGTCAACAACGCGCCCAGGCCCAGGGCCATGATCTCCTCGATTTTGGCCATTCTGGCGTCATCCACCCTCGCTTCGTCGCTGAATTCGATCTCCACCAGGTCGATGGCCGGGATGTCCTCCGGTCGCTGGAAAGGCGCGCCATAGGAGAAAGCAGGATGAAAGGGGACGGGGCGGGCGAAGCGCCAGATGGTCTCGAAAATTTCTACCCAGAAGGGATCGTTGGAATCCACCTGCAGGCCGATGCGGACGGGTTGCGTCATGATGGCGCTCCAAACATGGTAACTGAAGAATTATGGGCCGCCCACCTTCCAGGAAGGTGAAACTGGCCCGATTTGTTTTGGACACACCCAAATCATAACGGGATTTACGAGAACGCGCTAGCGCGCCGTCAGTGGGCCGCGACGAATACGTCAATACACCTTTATTACACCTTTTTGGGGCTATCGAGACGCACCCGGTCATCGTAACAATAGTCGCCCTGGGCGCGGTCACCGGCATTCTCTCCGGCGGCGTCACGCTCATCGGCGGTGCGCTGGCCGGCGCGGCCGGCGGCGCTGTGCTGGGGGCGCTGTTCCACAAGAACATCGGCCTGACCGATACACGCTGTTGACGCCAGCGGCCAAACCCTCTACAATCAGATTAGACCATGACCGACGCGTGAAAGCGCTTGTTCCTAATTCACGCTTTCGAGCGGCGCGTCTTCATCAAACCCAGGGAAGGAGAACCCACATGACCGCTCCATCCATCCTGCGCGGCGTCTTTGCGCCGACGCTCACCCCCCTCAAGGAAGACCTGAGTCCGGATGCGGACCGCTGGATCGCCCACTGTAAACGGCTGCTGGATGACGGTTGTCACGGCCTGGTCCCCTTCGGCACCACCAGCGAGGCCAATTCGTTTGGCGTGGAAGAGCGTATGGACATGCTGGAGATGCTGGTGGACGCCGGCGTCTCGCCCGGCCGGTTGATGCCGGGAACGGGCCTGTGCGCGCTGCCCGAAACTGTACGCCTGACGAGCCACGCCGTCGAACTAGGCTGCGCGGGCGTGCTCATGCTGCCACCCTTCTACTACAAGGACGTGAGCGACGAGGGCCTCTTCTGCAGCATCGCCGAGGTCATCGAGCGGGTGGGGGATGAGCGCCTGCGCATCTACCTCTACCACATCCCGCCCATCGCCCAGGTGGGCTACAGCATCGGCCTGATCGAGCGACTGGTCAGCGCCTACCCGGACGTGGTGGTGGGCATCAAGGACAGTTCGGGCGACTGGAACAACCTCCACAACATCCTCACCAACTTCCCCGGTTTCGCCACCTTCACCGGCAGCGAACGTTTTCTCCTCCAGACCCTGCGCCTGGGCGGTGCGGGGACCATCACGGCCATGGCCAATGTGGTTCCCCGGACCCTGCGTCAACTTTATGACAACTGGGAGAGCGAAAACGCCCAGGCCCTTCAGGCGGACGTCGATCGTTTTCGGGAGGCCCTGGCCGGCTACTCGCCCATCCCCGCGCTCAAGACCATCGTCGCCTTCCGCCAGTCCGATCCGGGGTGGCGAACCGTGCGTCCGCCCCTGGTGGAATTCGACGACGAGCAGAGTCAGGATGTGCTGGAGAAGTGCGGGTTGTGTGGGGAAAGTTGAAAAATTGAAGATTGAGGATTAAAGATTGGGTAGCGGAGAGTTCTCGTGCTCCCCCGATTCTCCGGTCCTCCAATCTTCAATCTTTAATCTTCAATTTTTGCATCACAGAAACGAGGTTCCATGTCCACCAATCTCCTCATCTACGGCGCCAACGGCTACACAGGCGAACTGATCGCGCGCATGGCGGTGGAGCAGGGGTTGCATCCGGTGTTAGCCGGGCGCAACCGAGAGGCCGTCGGTGCGCTGGCCGGAGAACTGGGACTGGAAAGCCGCGTGGCCAACCTGGACGAACCGGGAGAGCTGGACGCCGCGCTGGCGGGCATGGCCGCGGTCATCCACTGCGCCGGCCCCTTCTGGCGCACGGCCACGCAAATGGTGGACGCCTGCCTGCGCAACCGCGTCCACTACCTGGATATCACCGGCGAGATCGCGGTCTTCGAGGCCCTCCACGCCCGGGATGAAGAAGCCAGGGCCGCGGGGATCATGCTCCTGCCCGGGAGCGGCTTCGACGTGGTCCCCACCGACTGCCTAGCCGCGCACCTTAAACGGCGGCTGCCCACGGCCACCCACCTGGTGCTGGCCTTCCAGGGGCTGGGCGGCGTCTCCCGGGGAACCATGACCACCATGGCCGAGAACCTGGGCAAGGGACCGGGCGGCGCGGTCCGGCGCGAGGGGCGGATCACGCCTGTGCCCGGGGCCTGGAAGACCCGCGAGATCGACTTCGGTCGCGGCCCCCGGCTGGCCATGACCATCCCCTGGGGTGACGTCTCCACCGCTTACTACAGCACCGGCATTCCCAACATCGAGGTCTACATGGCCGCGTCCAAGAGCATGGTGCGGGGCCTGCGCGTCGCCCGGCATCTGGGCTGGCTGCTGCGAGCAGGGCCGGTGCAGGGGTTGGTCAAACGGCGCATCCGTTCGGGGCCGCCCGGGCCTAGCCCGGAAGAGCGAGCCAGGGGCGTCAGCCTTCTCTGGGGCATGGCCGAGGATGGCGAGCAGCGGGTGGAGACGCGCATGCGCACGCCCGAGGGCTACACGCTCACGGCCATGACCGCGCTGCTGATCGCGGGTAAAGTCCTGGCCGGCAACGCGCCGCCCGGCTTCCAGACGCCCTCCCTGGCCTATGGCCCGGATTTGATCTTGGAAATTGAGGGCGTGGAGCGAACAGATCATTAACCATTCACCATTCGCAATTCATCATTAATTATTTGCGGTGTCGTGGCGCACCGAATTACAAATAATTAATGATGAATTGCGAATGGTGAACGGTTAATGGCGAACGGTTAATGGGCGACGAGCGCTTCTAACCGATCCACCAGCCCCGCAAGCACATCGAAGGTCTGCTCCACCGCGTCCGGCGTCGTCAGGTCCACGCCGGCCAGCTTGAGCGCGTCCAGCGGATAGAGGGAACTGCCGGCGCGCAGGAAGCTGAGATAGTTCTCCGCCGCGCCCGGCTTGCCTTCCAGCACGCCCTTGGCCAACGCATGCGCACCCGAAATCCCTGTGGCGTACTGAAAGACGTAGAAATTGGCGTAGAGATGGGATGAGAACTCACCCCAGGTGATGCCGGTGCGCGCCCGGTCTATCTCCACCTCACCGCCGTAGCCTTCAGCGAAAAGATCGGCCATCAACTCGATCAACTGGTCGGCATTGAACGAATCGCCCCGTTCCACCCGCTCATGGATCTCCAGCTCAAAACGGGCCAGGGTGGGCATGATGAAAAAGTAGCGATGGAAATTGGCCATGGCCTCTTCGATGAGACCGATCTGGAAGTCGGGATCGTCCTGGGTCTCCAGCAGATGAGCCCGCACCAGGGCCTGGTTGAAGTTGGAGGCCACCTCAGCCACAAAGAGCGAGTAGTGGCTGTAGATGAGCGGCTGGCTCTCCCACGTGTGATAGGAGTGCAGGGAATGGCCCAATTCGTGGGCCAGGGTGCTCAGGCTGAAAAGATCGTCGGTATAACTCATCATGATGAAGGGGTGGTCGCCCGGCCCGCCATAGGAGTACGCGCCCGCGCTCTTGCCCTTGTTGGGGTAGATATCCACCCAACGATCTTCCAGCGCACCCCGCCGCAGGGCGGAGACGTACTCCTCACCCAGGGGTCCCATGCCGGCTGCGATCCATTCCACGGCCTGTTCATAGGGAACCTGAACGGGCTTCTCCGTCAGCGGCGCTTTGATGTCGTACTCGTGCAGGACGTCCAGCCCCAGGGCCTTGCGACGCACCCGCCAGTAGCGATGCCAGGTGGGCAAGTTGGCCTGGTAAACGTCAATGAGATTATGGAAGACCTCCACGGGTATGTTCTCCGCGTCCAGGGCCGCTTCCAGGGAAGACCCATAGCGCCTGGCCCTGGCCTTGAACACATCCTGCTTCACCCCCGCCAGCAGGCAATTGGCCATGGTGTTCTTGAAGGCCAGGTGGGCGTCGGCGTAGTGGGTCCACGCCGTCCGCCGCACCTCCCGGTCTGGGCTGGTGACCAGCGCACTGATGTTGCTCTGGGCGATGTCCATCATCTCGTCCGCGCCGGTGCGGGCGGGGACAAAGGTGAGGTCCGAATCAGTGAGCACGCTGTGGGTGGCTGAGGCCGTGGAGAAGGCGTCGCTGACCTGCCCCAGCAACTCCTCAACTTCAGCCGAGCGGATATGGGGTCGCTTGCGTTGCAGGGTATCGAAATAATGGCGGTAGATGGCCAGTTCCGGTTGGATCTCCAACCACTCATCAAGGGTCCCGGAATCTATGGCGATCAGCTCCGGCTCTGCAAAAGCGATCGCCGCCTGGACGTCGCTCAGCAAGGTCCGCGCCTGACTGACCCAGCCGGCGGCCTGGGGATCTTCGGTGTCCACGCTGTATTCTAGATAGGCGTACATAAAGACGCGTTGGGCGTCGCGAAAGAGAATCTGCACGAACTCCATCCACGCGGTCAGAATGTCCGGGTCGTCACCCAGTCGCCCATGATAGCTAGCGGCGGTCTCCAGGCGGCGACGCACATCCATCAACGCGTCCTCCCATGCGGTGTGATCGGCAAAGATAGTTTCAGTATTCCATTTTTGTTCGACGGGAATGTCAGAACGTTCGCGGATGGCAGTGGACATCGAGGTCTCCTCCTGTTGGGGAAATAAAATGGTTTGTGACAGAACGATCAAAAGTCCATGCTACCAGTGGGGCGGGAAACGGTCAAACGAACAACCAGAGGATAAAAAAGAAATCCTCTGCGCCCAACCGCCTCAATGCAAACAGCTTCAACGCAAAGACACGCAGACGCAGAGAAAAGATAAAAAACCTCCGCGCTTCTGCGTCTCTACGTTAAACTGACCCCTTTTCCTCCGCGAAGCCTGGAGGATCCACCATGGCCAGTTCGGCCTCCGGGACGTCCACAGGATCGGATGGCCCGCTCCGAATATGCAGATCGCGCTGGGGGAACGGGATTTCGATGCCATACTTGACGAATTCCGACCAGATCATAAAACGCAGATCGCTCTGCACTTTGGCTGCGGCTGGTGGGTCGTCCAGCCAGAAGTTCAATTCAAAATTGAGTGCGGAATCGCCAAAATCGGTGAAATACACCTGCGGGGCTGGGCGCGAGAGGATGAGGCCGTGGCGGTTGGCGATCTCGATCAGCAACTTACGCACCTGGAGGGGATCGCTGTCATAGCTGACGCCCACAGGCACCATGCGCCGCACCAAGCGGTCTGTGTGGGTGTAGGTCTCGACCGTGGAGGTGAGCAAGTCCTTGTTGGGGACGAAAATTTCCACGTTGTCCAGGGTGCGCAACACCGTCGCCCGCATCCGCAACTGATCCACCGTGCCGCTCTTACCGCCCACAGTAATCACGTCCCCCACCCGCAGGGACTGATCGGATAACAGAAGTAAGCCGCTGATAAAATTGCTCACCAGTTCCTGAAGACCGAAGCCCACCCCCACCGAGAGGCCGCCGCCGATAATCGTCAACGTCGAAAGGTTGAACCCCAGGACCGCCAGCCCAGTGAGTGCGCCTACGGCGATCAGCGTATAGTAGCCGATCTGGGTGACGGCATGGACAATTCCCGGGTCGGTGTGGGCGTAGCGGGATGCGATGACTGTGGCCATGTCGCGCGTGATCCACGCAAACATGATGAAAAAGTAAAAAATCGCCATGGCCTTGAACAGGTTGCCCAGGGTGATGGTGGCGCCCAATACCTGTATCAACTTGACTTCGCCCAGCCCAAATGTACCGATAAGATTCGGGCCGACCATGGCGGCTACGATGAGGATAAACAACGGCGCCAGGAAACGACGGTTATAGGCTTTGGCCCGTCGTTCCGAAAGCAAGGCCCGAATAACGCCAAGGACAATCCGGTAGATCAGGAGGATCCAGAAAACAGGCCGCAGTTGTTTGATCAGCCCCGCAGGCCAGCCTTGGCTGTCGAACCATTGGATGGTCGCCTGGCTCAACAACAGGCCAAGGATGGGGAAGAAGGCGTATTCGGCCGCCCGAACCCAACGATAGATCCGCCAACGCCAGGCGGGACGCTCCTGGGATGGATCCGATCCGGCAGGGACGGCGCGGCCCTTCGCCAACGGGCGCAGGAAGCGGTCGAGCAAAAAGGGCGCCAGCCAGGCGAAGAAAACCACCAGGGCAAAGGCGATCAGCTGGCGCTGCACGCTCTGACGCTCCAACAGCAAGAGCACAGTGTCTATGAAATCTTGAATTTGGGAAAAGCGCGGCTCTGGCGGCATGGCGGGTTTCCTGGATCAACAGAAAATCATTTTTGTTCCTGCGACGTCACAGTCGCTTCGGGCGTCGGTTGGGGAGTGGCCTCGCCTGCCGGCGCAGAGGCCCCGAGCAACGTCAACGTGTCGCTGATCACCTGGCGGGCGGCCTTATCCGGGTCCACACCCTGCACCAGCACGGCCTCGTAGGCCCGGTCGCCCAGCCTGACCACATCCGCCCATTGGGGAATGGTCGGAACCGGAATGGCCGTACGCGCCTGTTCCGCATAGACGCTCAGCGGCTTGTCGGGCAGTTCGACCGTAACGCTGCTGACGGGCAGCGCAGCCGTCGGGCCGCTCATCAGTTCGGGGCGGTCCGATTCGGTGACATACTCGATGAAACGCATGGCCAACTCCCTGTTTCCCTCGGATGTCTTCGCCGGCAGCATGAATCCAGACACACCCAGTAACGGAGAGGCCAATCCGTCCGGCCCGGCAGGCAGCATAGCGAGATCCAGATCGTCACCCAACTGGGTCTGTAGCCCGGACCAACGGGCGGGTTCGGCGATCAGGTAGGCGGTTTCGCTGGCCTGAAACGCAGCAGCCAATGCCTCACGGTCATCGAGCAGTTGGATTGTCGTCGTCTGCTGGGTTTCTGCCAGCCAGGCCAACCAGCCGGCCAGCCCGCGCTCGAATGCAGTCAGGTCCACCTGATCGTCCCAGATATCGCCGCCAAACGCGCCGATGCCCCAGGCCCCGGGGACGAAGCCGGCCTCCAGTTGAACGGGCGTCCCGTCACGGGCCTGGGCGCGCAGCTCGGTCAGGCTGAGGGCCGGATTTTCGACCAGGGCTTTATTGTAATAGAGCGCATCCAGCGTTCCAAAGACGGGCAGCCCATAGAGATCCGACTCGTAACGCATGGCTTGGATCGCCCGGGGTTGGAAGCGTTGAAGGGTTTGAGCGTCCAACAGAGGGTCGATACGTTGGAGCTTTTCTCTCGCGGCCAGATCAGCCAACAGTTGCTGATCGCCGGCGATCAGAGCGAAGCGCCCCAGACCAATGGGGCCGGTTTCCACCATGCGCAATACATCCGCCGGGGACATATGGGTGATGGCGACGATGACGCCGGGACATTCGCCACGAAACGCTTCGGTGATCTGTTCCAGCGCATCTGCGTAAGGCTGGGGCCAGACGTTGAGCAGCCGAATGGAACCGACGGCGTTGCAGGCGGTTACAGGCGTCATGTCATCTGGGAATCCATTAGCTTTGTTGATGGCCTGGGTCGTTTCCAGCGCGGCCTGAACCGGACTCCGTTCACCTTCCAACACCTGGATGTACACGTCTGCGGTCAGACGTAGAACCGTCGCCATGGTGTGGGTGGGTTGAAGAGGCGTCGCGCTGCGCATCTGCTGGACAAAGGCGCCAACTACGGGATTCAGGCGTGGGTTGACATTCACCTGGATATTAGCGGGTGTGTGATATAACTCACGCATCATGGTCGCGCTCTGCTCAGCATTGGTGATGAACCTGGCCAGGGCAAGGGAAAGTCTGTGCGAGCTCTCGGAAGAGACCGTGCTGAACAGGAATGCGCGCACGGTTAGAAACGGTCCTGCCGGCCCCAATGGGCCTGAGGGCAGGGGCGCTACCCCCACTTTCCCCTCGCCTGTTCCGTTTCCGCCCATCGCCTGGGCGATCTGAGCGTATTCGCTGCTGTCGCCCACGTAATAATCGGCTCGCCCCCGAGTGAAGCGGTCGCGCAGTGCGGCGCGATTGGGATCCAGAATAACGTCTGGCAGATCACGGGCGCCCACCAGCCAGGCCAGCCAGTTGACAAATCCGCCCTGGTTCAAGATCACCCGATTCTCCTCGTCGAAGAGCGCCCCCCCAAAGGCCTGAACGCCCCAGAAGCTGTCCAGAAAATCGGCGCTGATAAGGACTTCTCTCCCCTGTTCTGCCGCGAGCATGAGATCATCCAGGGTCGCAGGCGGCCGGTCCACCAGATCCCGATTGTAGTAGAGGACCATGGCGTTTTGGGATTCAGGAATGCCATAGACGCCGCCATTGGCCCGCAGCGCGTCCACGGCCTTGGGTGCATACCGACTCCACTCCTCTTCAGTCAGATCGTCGCTAACGTCGGCGATAAGACCGGCGTCGATCAGGGGACGGACAACCCGGCTGGTGGTCAGCAACGCATCCGGCCCCAATCCGGAATCGGCGGCGAGTTTGAACGCGTCCAACATTTCCTCCTCGGACCCGAACGCGCGCACCTTGATACGCGCCTCAGGGTGAAGGGCCTGAAAACGCGCCACCGTCTCCTCCAGGAC
This sequence comes from Chloroflexota bacterium, assembly GCA_024277175.1. Classification (GTDB taxonomy): domain Bacteria; phylum Chloroflexota; class Anaerolineae; order Caldilineales; family Caldilineaceae; genus JAJRVT01. The sequence goes on from JAJRVT010000204.1 coordinate 14,683, forward strand.
CTGGGCTTCCTCTTCCGGCCAGGCGTGCCACAGGAGCGCGCGTCCAGCCAGCATCTCCTGATCCAGGTTCTGCGCCCCGGATGCGCATCCGGCCATCAACGATAGCGCCAAGAGGAGGGCGATCGACAGCCCCACACATGCCAACTGACCGACCGGGGGTCTTTGGATGATTCGAAGTGCGCTTCCCATAAACAACATTCCTGTCAACGGCTAGGGGAGGTGTGTTCAAAGTAAGGCTACTTCAAGAAAATAAATACACGTCATGTCCCCGGCACTTTCCAGTCGCACTCTGGTCAGCGCCAAACTCGTGACAAGCGCCGGGGACGTTAATTCCCAGGAAGAGCCTAAGTTGACCTGCATTCCGGGAATGGAATGGGGCTATTTGAGCCAACGAGCACTCGCTGTCCCATTCCCGGAATGCTTTTATCTATTTTGGACACCCCATTTAGGGGGGACGATCAAAACGCCATGCTACCATCAGGCCGAAAAACGGGCAAACAAATAACCGGGAGACGAAGAAGCCTTCTTCTTCGTTCCCCCGGTGCAAGAGACTATTCTACTGCAAACCGCTTGGGTATGTTCAAAATGAGCTGGGAACCTCCCGGAGGTTTGGAGCGATTCATTCAGGACGCACCCAATAGTGTTTCCTTACGGCGCCACAACCATCCGCAACAGCAGTCCATCAGGATCCGGGTCGTCCCCGCCGAGCATCCACGGAGCCAGGCATTTCTCGCTGGTGACGCAGGGATCGGTCAACGAACGTAGAAATGCGATCAGGTCGGCCACCTGCCCATCTGTCAACTCCACATCCTGAACAGTCAACAACCCCATTGTGCGGTTGCTCTCCAACTGGGCCAGGGCTTTGGCCGTATTCTCCACCGTGTGTTCCGTCTGAATCGACGGATCCAGTTGGGAGAAATCATAGGAGGCCACGGCCCGGGCCGGGTTGAGGTGATGTCGAACGATGCCCTCCAGGGTGGTGTAAGCGCCGTCATGCCCCCAGGGACCCGTTTCTTCCACATTCAACAACGTGGGCGTGCGGAAGGCGTAGAGATCAACGAATTGGCCTGTTTCGCGAAAACGGCCGAAGTCATCGCTGCCGTCCGGCCCATCTCCCTTGCCTGGCCCGACCTGGGGGATGGCCTGAACATGATACTGTTCATCGGTGAAGAAATCACCGCTGTGACAGACCGCACAGTTGGTCCCACCCTCCTCATAGGGGCTGAAGAAAAGCAATGCCCCCCGTTTGGCCGACTCGCTCAGCGCATTATCATCCCCCTGGACGTAGGCCTTCCAGGCGTTATCCACAAAGACCTGGGACCGCTCGTAGCGACCAATGGCTTCAGCGATGTACTGCTCGGTGATAATGCGCTCCGGCGTGGCCGTATGACCGAACCCCCGCTCGAACTCGGCCAGCCAGGCCGGATTGGCCAATTCACCGATACCGGCGCCGTAGTCGCCCAGCCGCGCCGCCAGGTGATCGCGCGCAGCCTGGGCGCCGGCGCCGGCTTCGAACTGAAAGCCCCGCATCTCTTCAGGCGAAGTCAGCGGGAACCGGCTCTGGGCCGCGACCAGGTTTTCGCTGGCATTGGGATCCGCAACGCCCAGGGGAACCTCCGGCGTGCGAATGCCCTTGCCATCGGCCCCGTCAGCGCCAGGCGTCTTGCCCAGGCTCTCGATGCGGCCGTCATGGAAGATCGCCTGGTCCCACATGGCGATGTTGAAAGTGGTGGGCGCGTTGCGGGGCACGGTGGGATGGCCGCTGGGGTGGGTGCGGCCAGGTCCCAGCAAGTCCGGGTTATCCGCGCCTACGCCGATAGGCAACGAAAGATCGTCGCCACCGCCCAGGTTGGGTGCGTGGCAGGTGACGCAGGCCGAGTCCTTGTCCCCGCCCAGGGCCTTGGTGAAGAAGAGCAGTTTGCCGAGCTGAGCGACGGGGTCGTCGATACTGGGTAGTTCGCGCCCGATACTGGGGTCGCCGGTCAGCCCCTGCTGTTGGATGAGCGTGCGCAGTTGCGTATCCAGGGATGCATCCGCCGAAACCGTCGACGCGGACGGGAGTTCGGCGCCTGCCGTCGTCTCCGTCGCGGCGGATAAAGACGGCGGCTCCTCACCCGGCATGGGTGCAGGCTGATCCCGGGCGGCGTCAACTACATCATCGTCAGCCGCATCGGGGGCGGGAACCGTGACCGCGCCGGCCTGCCGCCCATCCAGAATAGCGCCGGACTGGGATTCATCCCGAGATCCACAGGCGGCGATGAGTACAACCAGCAGGAGACCGATAAACCCCAAGACGAACAACCGAGGGGACTGTTGATGCCAGTAATTCATGATTCTCGCTCCTTAAAATGGTCGCCCTGCAGGAAGGTCGGCGATGTTTTTTTCGTCTTAGCGCACCACCGAGGGATTACGTCGACGGGCGCGCCTCACTCATTAAGACGTCCAGTAGCCGCGGCGGTGACGGTGCGTTTCTCGCGGCTTCGCCGCGAACTATCTGCCGCCGTTCGACCGGACAAAAACAAGTTTGCATAAACAAATCGTGAATGGATATCGTCAATGGATAAACGTAGCGCGCGAGGTTTCTTTTCCACGCGATCGCCTGGGGAGTGCTGCTTGGATAGGCGCGTGTGATGACGCTTACATAGTAGCATCAGACCGGGTTGGCGTCAAACCTCCTCGCCTGTTTCGACCACAGTCGTCAGGACCTTGTCCACCCGCCGCCCATCCATGTCCAGCACCTCGATGCGCAGGCCCCGCCATTCGAAGACGTCGCCCGCGACCGGCACCCGGTCCAGCTTCGCCATCACCAGGCCGCCCACCGTCTGATAAAATCGCTCGCCCTCCGCGGACAGATCCTCCAGTCCGAAGAGATCCTGGAATTCGGCCACGGGAAAGAGGCCGTCGATGAGCCAGGAGCCGTCCTCCCGCTGCACCGCCTCCACCGTCTCCTCCTCGCCGATCTCGGGCAGATCGCCGACCATGGCCTCCACCAGATCGTTCACCGTCACCAGGCCAAGCAGCCCACCGAACTCGTCGATGACCAGGGCCAGTTTAGATCGGTCTTTACGGAAGGAATCGAGCACGGCCAATGCGGGGACGGTTTCCGGAATGAAAGGGACAGGCTGCAATACGGCCATTACGTCCAGAATATCACCCCGCCATTCCTGGGCCATCAGATCCTTGACCAGCGCCTGGCCGATGACGTTGTCCAGATCGCCGCGCGCCACCGGGTAGCGGGAGTGGCCGGCGTCCATGATCTTGCGCCGGATCTCGCCCGCCGGCTCGTCCGGGTCGAGCCAGACGATCTCGGTGCGCGGGGTGATGAGCGCGGCCACCCGCTGGTCCGAAAGCCGGAAGAGATGACGCACGATCTCTTCCTCGATAGGCTCGAAAACGCCCGCTTCCGCGCCGCTGCGGAGCAGAAGCGCGATCTCCTCATCGGTCACCGGCGCGGCCTTCACATCCCGAAGGCCCAGGAGGCGCAGCATCCCTTCAGTGGAGACGTCGAGCAGGCTCACGACCGGGGCTGCGATCCGGGCCAGCGCCTGCATGGCCGGAGCCACGCGCACAGCTATCCGCTCGGCATGGATCAGGGCCACGCGTTTGGGAACCAGCTCGCCCAGCACCAAAGTGAAATAGGTGATGACAGCCACCACCGCTATCATGCCCAGGGCCTGGGCGTAGGGAGCCAGCGCGGGAAACGAGGTCAGCCAATCCCCCAGGTTCGCGGCCAGGGTCGCGCCGCCCACCGCTCCGGCCAGGATGCCGACAAGCGTGATCCCGATCTGCACAGTGGCGAAGAAGCGGCTGGGGTCGCTGACGAGAGTCAAGGCCCGCTGCGCCCCCCGGTCGCCGCTGTCCGCCCACTGTTTCAGGCGCGCCTTGCGGGCCGAGACCAGGGCGATTTCAGACATGGCCAGAACGCCGTTGACCAGAATCAGGAGCAGCAGCACGGCGATTTCCAGGATGACGAGAGACATGGAGTGCACTCCTTGGCGAGTTGAAGTAGGTCGGGCATCCCTGCCCGACATGCCCGGTTCCCGGTCCCATCGCGCAAGGATGCGTGGCTTGCGAACACTGTCACGCAAGGATGCGTGGCTTGCGACCATTATACCATCTTCGGAGGCGGTTGCGCGGTATCTGCTCAATAAACCGGGGAACTCCGTCGCACTGACCGGGCGTATCGAGGAAATTCGGCCCGGCTTGGGTCAGTGCAACGCACTCCGCCCCGAAATATTGAGGTGATACGTTGCGCGGGCGAATCGAGACAGCGCCTTCCAGGAAGACATTCATGCCGCCGTCAGCGCCACAGGGAATGTAAAATCCGTGCAATCCGTGGCTGTTTTTCAGGGCAGGTTTCGGACACGCCCACCGGGTTTGGCGTTTCAGAATCCCGACCATTACAATAGACCATCGATGAATGCTGATCTGAACCTGAGAACAGCCCGCAGGGCGGCGTTGCTGGCCATTGTGCTGGCCGCCTTCACCCTGCGCGTTCACGAACTGACCCGGCAAGACATCTGGTGGGACGAGGCGCGTAATATCGACGTCGCGTTGCGTCCACTTTTGCATGTAGCCAACGCGCCGGAACTGGACATCCACCCGCCGGTCTACTTCTGGCTGCTTCATTTCTGGAGCCGGCTGGCCGCGCTCCACGTGGGCGACAACCCGGTTCCCCTGGCCTTCCTCACCCGCTATCTGAGCGTGGCCGCGGGCGTGGTCGGCGTGGCGCTCCTCTATCAACTGGCGCGCAAAGTGGCCCGAAGCCCTGAAGCCGGTCTCCTGGCCGCGGCCGTGGGCGTCTTCTCCCCCTTCTGGCTGGCCGAAAGCCAGGAAACCCGCATGTACGCGCTGGGCTTCGCGCTCCTGACCGCCGCGGCCCTGGCCCTGCTCCAGATCACCCAACCCCCAATCTCCAATCTCCAATCTCCAGCCCGCCGCTACCGTTATCACGCGCCCTTCATCGTCCTATCCGCCCTGGCCCTCCTCACCCACTACAACGCAGTCTTCATTCTGGTGGCCTGGTATGGCTGGTGGGGCGTCTGGGCGCTATCGCGAACCGACCGCTGGCCTCGGCTGCGGGACGTCTTCCTGAGTGGCCTGGCCATGACCGCACTGGTCGCGCCCGTCGCGCCCATCGCCCTGCGCCAGATCCCCGGCTACGCCAACCCCAACCTGACCGTCCCCGGCGTGGGCGACTACCTGCTCCAGAACTGGCGAGCTTACCTGGGCGGCTACGCCTTCGATCCGGCGCTGCTCCGCGGCTACGGGAACCCCTGGCTCTGGGGCGCGCTGGTCCTGCTGGGCGCGGGGGTTGTCCTGGCCGTGGTCTACGCGGTCCGGGACGGCGGCAAGCTAGCGTGGCCGTTGAGCTTCCTGATCGTTTGGTTGCTGGGCGGGCTGGCTCTATACTATATCGCTGTGCTCGACCGGGGCGCGTTCAACGTCCGCTACAGCAGCTTCGTCACCCCCGCGCTCTACGCGCTGGCGGGGATCTCCCTGGCCGCGCTGGGGCGGGCGTGGCGACCGCTGACGGCCATCGGCCTGATCGCGCTGCTGGTGGGCCTGATCGCGGGCGTGCGCGCGGACTTTTATGACAACCGCTTCGCGCGCGAGGACATCTCCGGCGTCACCGCGTGGCTGCGGGAACAGGCGGGGCCGAACGACGTCATTTTCGTGGACCAGAAGTACCCCTTCGGCTTCTACTACGGGCGCTACGCTATCGACCCGAATGAGACGCCTGCGGGGGACGAGGCCGCGCCGGCCCGCTACCTGTTCGTGGACATCAACGCCATCGACCGGCGGCTGAATGAGTGGGCCAAAGACGCTGAGACGGTCTACTGGGTGCAGTGGTTCGAGAGCGACACCGACCCCCGCCGCGCGGTCCCGTTCCTGCTGGACAAGGCCGGCAAGCGCGCGGGCGAGCAGAATTTCCAGGGCTACACCGTGGAGTGGTGGGAGATGACGCCGCCCAACCGCTTCGAGCTGGCCCCCGATCCGGTCCCGGCCGCCTATCGCTGGCCCGCGGCCGTGGAGACGGTGGAGATCTCCTTGCCCCGGGACCCCGTGCCCGCGGGCGAGAGCGTCTTTGCGGCCATCCGCTGGCAGCTGGCCACCCAAACGCCGACGGAGAGGCCGCTCAAAGCACGGGTGGCCCTCTATGACGCCAACGACGGGCGGGTGGCCCAGAGCGATGAGCGGGTGCTCAATGACCGCCATCTCATGCCCGGGCAGTGGGGCGCCGAGGACCGTCCGCTCAACGTCTACGAACTGGAGACGCCGCCCGACCTGGTCCCCGGAACCTATGACATCCGCCTGCTCGTCTACGACGCCGAAACCCTGGAGCCGCTGGAACTGGTGGACGAGGCCGGCAATCCCGCGGGGATTGAGGCGACGATTGGGCAGGTAAGCGTCGAGTGATCGCAATTGTAATAGAACGCGGATTGAGCGGATTAGGCGGAAAGAGCCGGATTTTTCAAAAAAATCCGTGCAGATCCGCTCAATCCGCCAAATCCGCGTTCTATCAAAGTTTGGCCGAACAGCCGTAATCCTATGAATAAATATCGCGCCTTTGGCATCCTGATCCTTATCGGCCTGCTGGTCTCCATCTACACCATGACCAGCGCCGGCCGTTTCCATATTGTGGACGAAGTCAGCCTCTTCGCGGTGACCGAATCCTGGGCCACCCGGGGCGAGGTGGACACCAATGCCATCGCCTGGACCCAGTGGGTCAACAGCCCAGGCGAGGTGCTGGGCGCGTTCGGGCCGAACGGGGAGGTCTACAGCAAGAAAGGGCCTGCGCCCGCGTTTCTGGCCACGCCCTGGTATCTGCTCCTGCGCATGGGCGCGCTGATCGGCGCGGGGTTCGGGCTGTTGCAGGCCACCCTGCTCTGGAACGGCATCGTCACCGGGCTGACCGCGGCCCTGCTCTGGCTGACGGCCAACCGGCTGGGCTATCGCAACCGCACGGGCGCGCTGCTGGGCCTGCTCTTTGGCCTGGCCACCATCGCCTGGCCCTACGCCAACCAGTTCTTCGGTGAACCGCTGAGCGCGTTCGCGTTGCTGCTGACTTTCTACGGCGTCCTGAGCTGGCGACGCAGCGGCCGCGTCTTCTGGATGGCGCTCGCGGGCGTGGGCGCGGGCCTGGCCATCGCCACCGTGACCGCGCACATCCTGCTGGTGGGCGTCCTGGGGCTGTACGCGCTGGCCGGCTGGTGGTGGGATGGCAAACAGGGTGCGACCGATGATGCGGAAAGCAACGCAGACCGGGACGTCAAAGGGCTGCTCCTGGGGCTGGCCGCGTTTGTGATCCCCATCCTGATCGCCGGCGGGCTGCTCATGTGGTACAACGCGGTGCGCTTCGGCAGCCCCTTGGAGACCGGCTATCACTTCGACAGCGGCGAGGGCTTCACCACGCCCATCTGGAAAGGGTTCTGGGGCCTGATCTTCAGCCCGTACCGGGGCGTCTTCTGGCACACGCCCCTCTTCTTTGCCAGCATCATCGCCTTCGTTCCCTTCACCCGTCGCCACAAGATCGAGGGCGCGACCATGGCTGCGCTGAGTCTCGTCCTGGTGGGTCTCTACAGCCTGTGGTGGATGTGGTGGGGCGGTTTCGCCTGGGGTCCCCGCTTCCTGGTCCCGTTGACGCCCTTCTGGGTGCTGGTTCTGGCGCCCTGGGCCGAACAGGTGGTCAACGCCGCCACCCGGTCCTCGCTCGGAGGAGGATTGCGCAAGCTGGGCGGCGGGGGCGTGGCCCTGATCGCGTTCGGGCTGCTCTCGCTGATCGTGCAGGCGGCCGCGGTCACAGTCAATTTCGTCAACTACGAGATCCGCCTGCGCTCGCTCTTCCCCACCGACTGGGCCGATCCGCTCAAGTTCGGCCCGCCGGCCCAGGGCGTAGGCGACTTCTTCCGCAGCCCGGTCTTCGGACAGTTCTGGCTCATGCGCGACAACTTCACGGCCAACACCGACCTGGCCTGGCTCTGGCCGGACGGCAACATCCAGTGGCTGCTGCTCATCATCGGCGCGCTGGTCATCGGCACCCTGGTCGCGGCCTTCGTCTTCTGGTGGCGGGCCGATGAGGAGGGCGACAACGTGGTTCCCAGCCTCCCCATGCGCGTGCTCATCGCCATCCTGCCCCTGGTGCTCATGGCCACGTGGATGGGCGAGGTCTCCCGCAACCCGGCCTATGGCTCGCCGGGACAGGGCTACCGGGCCGTGCTGGAGACCATCTGCGCGGAGGAGAAGCCGGGGGAGGATGTGGTGGTGACCATCGCACCCTTCAGCTACCAGATCCCCATGAACTGGATGCCGACCCTCTGCCGCAGCGTGCCGCCCCTTTTCGGCTACGCCAAGGACAGCATGGCCTACGCAGAGACGGAGCAGGTCATGGCCAGCCTGATGACCCAATATGACCGCGTCTGGTTCGTTACCGGCGGGCTGCCCGTCAACGATCCGGAGAACAGCGTGGAGCGCTGGCTGGCCGACGCCGCGTTCAAAGCCGACGACCAGTGGTACGATGACTTCCGGCTGGTGCGCTACGCCACGCCGGCTGGCCTGGAGGGCGCGCCCACGGCCAACTTCAGCATTCCCCTGCGCACCGAGAGCGGCAAGGTGGTGACCATCATGTCGGCCCAGGCTCCCCAGGCCATCGAGCCGGGCGGCATCCTACCCATCCGCATCGACTACGAGATCGTCACGCCCCAGGAGAGCGACCTGCGCTGGTTCGTGCAGCTGATCTCACCGGAGGGCTACCCGGTCGCGCTGCTGGACACCGGTCCCCTGGATGGTTACGTTCCCTTCACTGCGCTGCCCGTGAACGAGATCCTGCGCGAGAACGCGGCCCTGCAACTGCCGGCCAACGCCGCGCCGGGCGTCTACCAGCTCATCGCCGGCCTCTACGATCCGACCGCGCCCGACGCCGCGCGCCTGCGCACGCCGGATGGGAGTGATTTTGTGGAGTTGGGGAAGATTGCGGTGGGGGAGATTGGAGATTGAAGATTGGAGATTGGGAGATTGGGAATGCTATTAGGATGGCGCTATACAGGCGAACGTGTTGTCCATTTCATCCCATGCGAGTTCAAATTCCAGATGCGTGATAGTTTGAGGAGTGCTGGAAAAGAACGGATCATGCAAATAGACAAGCCGCTCATCTATAGCAACGATGACGACTGCATGTTGCGTCGTTTCTTGCCAATAACTCAGGAGAGCGGTATCGACAAACGCAATGCATGGGATGCCCTGAGCGAGGCGAGCTTCCAAATCGTTCAGCGTCCCCTGGCCGTATTCAACTGAAAAATTCAGGGATTCCAGACGTTTAAGATTGGAGGATGGCGCGCCAAGATCCGGAGTAATCTGCAGCAGCTTTAACAGACGGCGATAGCGAATCGAGCAACCCCAGTAGTCCAACACCATGGCGGCGCAGGCTGCCAGACAATCCGTTTCATGCTGCTGTTGACGATGGGAAATCCTCAGCCAATGAGTGGGCATTGCGTTTGATCTCGACAATTGCTTCGGAGGTGACCAAGAGTCGGCCGGTTTCGGCATCCACATCAATGTGGCCGACCTGTCCTACGATCCCACGCGACGGATAGGTGAGTGCAATGGGGACGCGCCAGATGAGCCGGTCGGTCTTGACCAAGGCCGGTTGCTCAGGGCGCAAAAGATAGCTTACTTCGTCCAGCAGGAAACGCACAACTTTGCGGCGGGCCTCACCTGCGGTAACCTGCACGCTAGGTGGGAGAATCTGGAGACGCACCTCTTCGCCCTCCTGCAACGCCATTTCGTGCAACGGGGTGAAAACGCCGTTTTTGTAGACTGCTGTAATGGTTTCGACCACAGCCACACCTCATCTCGTGTTGCAAAGGCGGGCATGGTTTATTGCACAAATTCGTGTAACCGTAGGTGCAACTTGCAGCCGCACGATCGCCGATCAACCAGGTCGTGCGGCTACAAGCCGCATCTACGGATGAACCATGCCCAAATGTGTGATTCGAGTATACCATTGTAAACAGCGCCGGTCAATCGATATGGAAAAATCGGGAAAATCGCAGCCCATAGAACAGATACCGAAAAGAGGCTTCCTGGCCCGCCGTCCCGGCCTGAACGCGTTGGGCGGCTATCTGCTGCTGGCGGCCCTCTTCTACGCGCCGCTGATGCTGGGCGTGCGCACCTTCGAAGACGGCGATTTCATCCACCATTTCCTGCCCTTTAGCCTCTTCCAGCAGGCGGCCATCAGAAGCCTGGAAGCGCCCCTTTGGAACCCGTACACCTACAGCGGACACCCCTTTCTGGCCGACATCCAGGCCGCGGTCTACTACCCGGTCAGCAACGCACTGCTCCTGCTCAGCCTGCCCTGGCGGGGGGACGCGGCCCGTCTCTACTGGCTCCAGGTGGAGGCCATCCTGCAGGTGGCCCTGGCCGGGGTCTTCGTCTGGCTGCTGGTGCGCGAGCTGACGGGCAAGGCCTGGGCCGCGTTCCTGGCCGGCGTGATCTTCGCCTTCTCCGGCTACCTGACCGGCTACCCGCCCGTCCAGTTGGCCGTGCTGCGCAGCGCGATCTGGCTGCCCCTGATCTTCTGGCTCCTCTGGCGCGGGTTCGCCGCGCCCCGGGAGATGCGCTGGTGGATGGGTGCGGCCGCGGCCTATGCCGTGGCCTTCCTGGGCGGCCACCCCCAGACGGTCCTGCACCTGAGCTACGCGGTGGCCGCGTGGGTGTTGGTGCTGTTGGTGGCGGGGTGGCAAAAGAAACCGAGTTTCTCCAAGAAACTCGGTTTCTGGGAAAAACTCGGTTTCTCAATCGTGGGCCTGCTCACTTTCGCCCTCCTGGCCCTGGGACTCATGGCCGCCCAACTGCTGCCCAGCCTGGAGTTCAGCCGGCTGAGCGTGCGCGCCAATGTGGACTACGCCTTCGTCTCCGGCGGCTTCCCCCTACGCGACACGTGGCAGATGCTCCTGCCCGGGGTCTTCACCTACTATTCGCCCCTGTACGCGGGCGTGGTCGGGCTGGGAGCGGCGGCCGCGGCCCTGGCCAGGCTCTTCGTCCGCAACCGCGGGGACGCGCCCGCTGATCCCGCGCGCCCCCTCTCGCCCCGGACGACGATCCTCTTCTTCGCCATCCTGGGTCTGATCGCGCTCCTGCTCTCCTATGGCGGCAACGGCTTCCTCTACCCTCTCTTCTACCGCATCGCGCCCGGCTGGAAGCTCTTCCGCGGCCAGGAGCGGGCCGCGTACCTGGTCGCCTTCGGGCTGAGCGTCCTGGCCGGGCTGGGCGCGGCCGCGCTGCCGGGGCTACGTCACCGCCTGCGCCGTCGGACCGCGCTCCTCTACGGCGGCCTGGTCACCATCGCCGTCTACGCCTTCGGCCTCTACTACCAGCTTTCCGGCCAGACGGTCATGGGCCAGTGGCGCTATCTGCTGGTGGCTGCGCTCACCCTGATCCTGGCCATGGGGGTCGCGCTCATCCTCTGGATCCCCGGCTGGAGCCGCAGACGGGAGTGGCTCTTCATGGGCCTGGCCGCGGCCAACCTCTTCGCCGCCGGTTTCGGGACCAACTTCGCCGCGCGCACGCCGGCCCAGGCCGTCCGCCTAGCCCCGGAGATGGAGGCCCTGGGCGCGGTGGTGCAGGCGCAAAGCGACGCCAACCTGGGCCTGCCGGGACGGGTCTACAACGAGTTCCGGATTTACGAGGACTATGGCATGCGCCAGCAGATCGAGGACGTCTGGGGATCCAGCCCCCTGCGCCTGGCCGCGTACGCCGCGCTCTTCGACCAGTTTCCCCTGGACCGCATGTGGCGGCTCACGGGCGTGGAGCATGTCCTCACCTGGCGCAAAGAACTCTTCGAACCCAGCCAACTCCTGGGCGAGTTTCCCCAGCAGGCGGATACGACCTACCTCCACCGGCTAGAGGGTTTCAACCCCCGGGCCTGGCTGGTGCGGGAAGTGCAGGTCGCGGACGACGCAGCGGCCCGGGATCTGCTGGCCGACCATGGGTTCGATCTGGACGAGGTCGGGTTGCTGCCGGTTGATTCGACGAACGATGAGGGACCAACGACGAATGACGGACGACCAACGACCGGCGGGATGCGGGTTGTGTTGGAGCGGCTTGCAGCCAACCGGTTGAAGGTGAGCGTGGAGGAGAGCGCCGGCGGGCTGCTTATCATCAGTGAGAACTGGATGCCCGGCTGGCGGGTGGAAGCGACGGTTTGCGACGGCGATCCCGGCTGCGCGGGCGCGGCGGCTCCCCTGGACGGCTTGCCCCTGCTCCAGCCCCTACGCGCCGACCTGACCCTGATCGGCGTTCCCATCCCCGCGGGCCAGGTGAGCTTCGAGCTGGTCTATGATCCGGCCAGCGTGCGCGTGGGATTTTGGATCAGCCTGGTCGCGCTGCTGATCATGGGCGTGTACACAGGGTGGTATATCCTCTTCAACAGACGAAGAAATCACGTCCCCGGCACTGGCCACCAATTTCGACGTTTACCAGGACGCGCCGGGCCAGTGCCGGGGACGTTGAATCACGTTCGCTTCGCGTTCAGTCGGCGGGGGAGGGCGTGATGACAGCCAACCGCTGGCAGACATATACCATGCGCCCCATTCAACCCCTTATCACGCTTCTCTACGTCATCTTTGCGTCTCCGCGTCCCCACGTCAAACCCTCCCCCTCTCTGCGTTCCTCTGCGCCTCTGCGCCTCTGCGTCAAATACACCCTCCTGCGCCTCGCCCAGCCGGCCATCCTGTTGCTGGGCTTCGGCCTGCGCGTCTACCGGCTGGACTATCAGGAGCTGCGAGGCGATGAGGTCTTCGGCTATCTCTTCAGCCTGCGCCCGGTGGGCGACATGGTGCGCGCCACCATCGAACTGCGCGAGCCCCATCCCGTGGCCTCCTACTTCGTCGAGAAAGCCTGGCTGGCCGGGACCGGGCAGAGCGAGTTTGCGCTGCGCTTCGTCAGCGTCTGGTTCAGCGTCCTGGCCATCGCCCTGATCTACCGGCTGGGCCGTCGCCTGGGCCTGACGCCGGTCGCGTCCACCGTGGCCATGCTGCTCATGGCCCTCAGCCCCTACGCCATCTGGCACGCCCAGGACGCGCGCATGTACAGCATGAGCCTGGCCCTGACCCTGGCCAGCACCCTGCTGATGCTGGAATGGCTCTACGCCCGGGGATCCCGCGCGCGGCGCTGGGGCTGGGCGCTGGCCTATATCGCGATCAGCCTGCTGGCCCTGCACACCCACTATTTCGCGGTCTTCGTGCTGGTGGCCCAGTTCCTCTTTGTGGTGGGACGGGGTGCGCTGGTGAAAGAGGAGCGGCGCACCCTGCTGCCGTGGCTCCTCATCCAGGGCGCGGTGGGGCTGCTCTATCTCCCCTGGCTGCTGCGGGCCGCGGAGACCCTGACCACCTATGTGGGCAACGGCGACTCGCCCGGGCTCGCGGAGATGGCCCGGCGCGCGCTGAGCGTCCTCGCGGCCGGCGAGAGCGTCCCGCCGGAGCAGCGTCTGTTGCTGGCCGGGCTGGCCGGGGTCCTGCTGTTGATCGGCGCGGTGCGGCTCTTCCGTGCCGGCCCCCGGGGCGTGGAGGCGGCCACGCTGTTGCTGCTCTACCTCCTGGTCCCCCTGGGCGCGACCTGGTTCAGCGCCCGCCAGCGGCCCATCTTCGACGAACGCTATCTGGCCGCCGCGCTGCCCCCCTTCCTGCTGTTGATCGGGGCCGTCTTCCAGCGCCCCCGGCCGGCGGAGGACGCGGCCGGCGAGCACAAGCCTTACCCCTTCTTGCGCCTGACGAGCGCGCTGCTCTTCTCCCTCCTGCTGCTGGCCGGGCTGGCCTCGCTGCAGCGCTACTACACAGACCCCGCGTACAGCAAGACCCGGGGCTGGCGGGAACTGGCCGCGCGCATGGAGGCGTGGAGCGTCGGGTTTGCGCCGGATCGGGCCGTGCTGGCCCATAACTTCCCCGACCCCACCCTCTGGTACTATTACGCCGGCCCCCTGGATCACACGGTGCTGCCGCCCGCGCCCCATGACCAGGCCGGCGCGCAGGCCGAGGTGGCGCGGCTCGCGGAGGCCGGCGTGGAGCGGATCGTCATCCCCCTCCAGCCCGCGCCCAACTGGGACGACGCTGGCCTGGCCCCGGCCGCGCTGGCCGCGCGCTACGCCTTAATCGCGGAGCAGCCGCTCAACGCGTGGACGCTCCAGGCCTACGCGCGGCCGCCGGCCCTGGCCCCGCGCGACGACCGTTTCGTCAACGGCGTGGCCCTGGCCGGCGCGGCCGTCTCGCCGGAGGCGTTGACGCCCGGCGGGCTGCTGGCCGTCTTCCTGGACTGGCGGCTGGAGGGGGCGGCGCTGACCGGTGAGGAGAAGGTCTTCGTCCAGCTCATCGGCCCGGACGGCAGGCTGGTGGCTCAGGACGACCAGCCACTGACCGCGCCCCTCGCGGCCTATGGTCTCCTGCTCCCGGATCGACTGGCGACCGGCGGGTATCAGCTGATCGTCGGCCTCTATGATCCGGGCCAGGCCGGCGCGCCCCGCATTCCCACGGAGGATAGCGCGGATCATGTGGTGGTGGAGACGTTTGAGGTCAGATAAACCCCCCGCTCGTTGGACAGCGTCTCCAGCATGGGATGGCTTGTGCTATAATACGCTCACAGACATTGGATGCTATCAACGAGGAACGTTCATTATGCCGACGACCATTGGCATCGATAAAACAAAACTAATGACAGTTGTCCGAAAAGATCGTCATTCCTCCACCTGACGTCCCCGCTCACGATCCCAAACGCTTATGCTGCAATCGACCTATCACTCATTTCAAAAATACGTCTTCTCCGACAGTCCCCTGATCCGCTATACGGCCCTGGGCGCGATCCTGGCCCTGGGCGCGATCGGGATCGCGCTCTTCATCGGCGTTTTCGGCCCGCTGATCGCGCTGGCCCTGGCCGTGGCCATTATCGGCGGCGTGCTGGTGCTGGACGACACGCGCTGGGGCTTCGTGGCCCTGGCCGGCGTGATCTTCATCCTGCCCTTCGCCAGCCTGCCCTTCAGCATCGGCTTCAAACCCACCTTCCTGGACGCGGCCCTGGTGGCGCTCTTCTTCGTCTGGCTGCTCAAGCTGGTTACCGGCCAGCAGCGGGAGTTCATCGCCTCGCCCCTGGGCCTGTTCGTGGGCCTCTTCCTGCTCATGGCCGTTTTCGCCTTCGCCCGCGGGCTGGCCTATAGCCCGGCCAACAGTTTTCTCATCCGCCGCTTCGCCGAGATCCTGATCGGCATCGCCATCTTTTTCGTGGCCGTCAACACCGTGCGCACCCAGGTCGACGCGGCCTGGGTCACCCGCTGGCTGCTGCTGGCCGGCTGGGTGGGTGCGGCCATCGCCGTGGTCTTCTACATCTTCCCGGAGCAGGCCGTCTGGGTGCTGGACCGGCTGGCCCGCTTCGACTATCCCGGCGGCTACGGCGCGCTGCGCTACGTGGAGGACGACCCCAACGGCACCCTGCGCGCCATCGGCACGGCCGTGGACCCCAACGTGCTGGGCGGGATGATGATCATGGTGGCCGGGCTGGTCGCGCCCCAGATCTTCGCCCGGGAGCGCCTCTTCCCCCGCTGGCTGGCCTTCCTGATCCTGGCCACCGCGGGGCTGGCCCTCTATCTCACCTACAGCCGCTCGGCCCTGCTGGGGCTGGCCGCGTCCCTGGGGCTGCTGGCCATCCTCAAGTACCGCAAGCTCATCCCCCTGGGCATTGGGGCCGCGCTCCTGCTTCTGCTCCTACCCCAGACCCAGGACTACGTGGCCCGGCTCATGGAAGGGCTGGCCGGCCAGGACCTGGCCACCCAGATGCGTTTCGGCGAGTACAAGGACGCGCTGATCTTGATCCGGCGCTATCCGCTCTTCGGCGTGGGCTTCACCGGCGTGCCCGACCTGGACATCTACCTGGGCGTGAGCATGCTTTACCTGATCATGGCCGAGAACATGGGCATTGTGGGGCTGCTCTTCTTCGTGGCCACCATGATCGGCTTCTTCGTCATGGTCTTCTCCTCCTGGCGCAAAGGCTACGACGCTAAGCTGGAGCCGTTGCTGCTGGGCTACGCCGGCGCGGTGCTGGGCGCGCTGGTCTCCGGCATCTTCGACCACTACTGGTTCAACATGACCTACCCCCACATGACCGTGCTCTTCTGGCTCTACGTGGGCATGGCGGTGGCGGTGATGTTGATCCAGGAGAGAAGTGGTGATAAAGTGACAGGGTGACAGGAGGGAGAAGCATGGAGATGGATAATGATGCGTTTGAGCAGCTTGTAGACGCGCAGGGATATAAAAAACGAAAATTGATGCCGCTCGAGACGTTTCGCGAGCGCTTCCGCGCGGCGATGGCGGAAGAGGGCTACGAATCGCGAGAAGATATGCTCGCGTTGGTGCGCGAGATCAAGCGCGAACTAGTGAATGAAGAGACGGGAACCATGGACTGAATCATGAATGACATTCCCCTCAGGGAGGACGTTGGCGTCTATCTGACGGCCAGAAATGGCAAAGCAGACTGTTTCATTTCCAGTAATCGCAAACTGGTGCATGCCCTTGTCGAGCAGACGCGTGAGTTCGAATGCCTTACTCCTGAAGATTTCATTCACCGCTATATAGCATCTTAAAAGGGATGTGCACAAAAGAAGAATTGACCTGCTATGACAAAACAAACGACATCTAAAAACCAATTCGGCGCAGTCGTCATCGACGCGCCCATCCAGCCGGACAACTCGGGACCAGGCCAGTTGACGCGCGGCCGGCGGCCCGACTGGCTGCGGGTCAAAGCGCCGGCCAACGACAAGGTCAACGAGCTGCGGGGCCTCTTCCGGGGCAAGCACCTGAACACGGTCTGCGAGGAGGCCATGTGTCCCAACCTGGGCGAGTGTTGGGGGCGGGGCACGGCCACCTTCCTGCTCATGGGCGACACCTGCACCCGCAGCTGCGGCTTCTGCAAGATCAAGACCGGTCGTCCCGCACCCCTGGACCCTGACGAGCCCCGGCGGGTGGGCGAAAGCGTGCGCGCCATGGGCCTGAGCCACGCGGTGCTCACCAGCGTCAACCGGGACGAGCTGCCCGACGGCGGGGCCTGGGTCTTCGCCGAGAGCCTGCACTGGATCCACCAGCTTGTGCCCGGCTGCACGGTGGAGGTTCTGATCCCCGATTTCAAGGGCGATGAGGCCGCGCTGCGTACGGTCATGGACGCGCAGCCGGAGATCCTCAACCACAACACGGAGACTGTGCCCCGCCTCTACCGCACCGTGCGCCCCCAGGCCAAATACGAGCGCAGCCTGCTGGTGCTGAAGCGGGCCAAGGAGATGGATCCCGAGGCGCTGACCAAGACCGGCATCATGGTGGGCCTGGGCGAGCGCTGGGACGAGATCCTCCAGGTCATGGACGACCTGCGCGCGCACGACGTGGACATCATGACCATCGGCCAGTATCTACAGCCCAGCCGCTTCCACCTGCCCATCGAGCGCTACTACACGCCCGACGAGTTCGAACGGCTCAAGGAAGAGGGGCTGAACCGGGGCTTCCGCTGGATGGAGAGCGGCCCCCTGGTGCGCAGCAGCTATCACGCCGACGGGCAGGCGCATCTGAGTCCGCGGGTGCGGAAAATTGAAAATTGAGGATTGAAAATTGAAAATTGGCGGTTGGGAGATTAGAGATTATTGGTGAATCTCGGTGACCAGAGCCGGATGGTCTGATTCAGGATCGGTAATGTAGGTGGATTCCGCCACATCGAGCCCCGGCGAGAGGAAGATGTGGTCGATGCGGTCGGCGGGATCGATGGCCTGGTTCGGATCGCCGTCCGGCCAGCGCAGGGACCAGGAATCCACCAGGCGGCCGGTGGCCAGTTGGTATTGCTCGCTGCCCGGCCGGAAGTTGAAATCGCCCATGAGGATGACCTTCTCCTCGCCCGCGCCCATGACCTCCTCCACCAGCGCCAACACATTCTCAAGCTGAATCCGGGGACCGCCGTTGCCCAGATGGGTGACGAAGACCGCGTAGGGCGTCCCCCCCACGGTGATCCGGGCCGCGATGACCGCGGTCTGCTCGCCCTGGCTGGCCATGTACCAGGTGCGTGGCTCTTGGATGGGATATTTGGAGAGCAAAGCGATCCCGAAGGTCCCGTTCATCACCTTGGGACCGTAGTAGGCGTACATGTCCAGGGCGTCGGCGTAGGCGCGCACCACGTCCCGGTTGCCGATGGCGACGCGGTTCGTGTCCGACTCCTGGAGGCCGATGATGTCCGCGTCCACCCCCTGCATCAACCCCAGTTGACCGCGCAGATTCTCCTGCCCGGCTTCGTCATACCCCTGCTGAATGTTATAGGTCAGCACCGTCACCGTCCCATCCGCGGGCGGGATCGCCGGCGTCGCGGCCGTGATCCGGGCCAGGGCCATGGTGAGGATGACGACCGCGGCCATGCCGCCCGTCATGCTCCAGGGGATGCGAACCGCCGGCAGCCGCTGGTTGCGCAACAGCAGCAGGGGGCCGATCACGCCCACGCCGACGACAAGATAAACCATCCAGAATTTATCCCGGAAGAAGGGGCCGACCAGGGGGATGTAGTCATAGACGGTGGTGAAGATGTGGGCAAGAGTCATGGCCAGCAGGAAGAGCGCGCCCAGCGCGAAGCCCGCGCC
>JAJRVT010000205.1 GCA_024277175.1 Chloroflexota bacterium
CTCGCGAACAACCTGCTGCTTAAATGCCTGGCTATATCGCTTGACCGGTTCTTTAACTGCTTCTTTAAAGGGGTGGTTGTTCATGGTCTCCTCCGTCCTGAATGGTCACTATGGTGTCAATTATATACAGGACGGGTCAGATCGCGATTGATGGATGTGAATGGCATACCACTCTCTCCAGTCATCATACGGGCGGAACAAAGAAGCCGTACATGCATATGAAATGAACGACATCAGAGGCGTCTGTTGGAACAGGCTACGTCGCCATTATAGGGGAGATTCCCTACGTTTGTCAATCGTAAGCGCGCGTGAAAGATGTGGCGATATTAGAGTGTCATGGGCGCTGGCGATGGCCGGGGATAACGCCTCCCCGGCCATGCGCAACTACGTCCTGGGCGGCAGGGTGGGCAGGGCTCGGCTGGGCCGACTCTTGAGATCCGGCTTGACGATGGGCGTTTCCGCCAACAGGCGCAGAATCTCTTCAATGCCCCGCTCCAGTTGCGGATCCTGGCCGGCCACATAGTCCTGGGGGCTGATATCCACATCGATGTCGGGGTCCGTACCGTAGTTCTCCACGTTCCAACCCATGTCCTCGAACCAGAAACTGTATTCGGGCTGGGTGGTCACGGTGCCGTCCACCAGCGAGTGACGGGGCCAGATGCCGATCACCCCGCCCCAGGTGCGCTTGCCGATCAGCGGACCCAGCTTCATCATCTTGAAACTGTGGGAGAAAATGTCGCCGTCACTGCCGGCGTGTTCGTCGGTAAGCGCCACCAGCGGCCCAGCCACCGACTCCATGGGATAGGGCGCCATGCCGCCCCAGCGCGAGAGATCGTAGCCCAGGCGGCGGCGGGCCAGCTTCTCCAGGATCAACTGACTGACGTGGCCGCCGCCATTGTAGCGCACATCCACGATCAGCGCGTCCCGGTCGATCTCAGCCAGATAGCCGCGATGAAATTCAGCGTAGCCCCGGGGCCCCATGTCCGGGATATGGACATAGCCGACCCGGCCATCGGTGGCCTCGTGGACGCGACGCCGGTTTCTCTCCACCCAAGCCCGATAGCGAGCCGGGACCTCGCTGGCCAGAGTGCGCACGATCACGCTGCGGGTTTTGGGTCCCTCATCGCCCGCGTCGGTGACATCATCACTTTCGACGTCCTGAGCGGTCTCTTCCTCCCTATCGTCGCCCTGCGCATCATCCGCAGCATTTGCTTCGTCATCATCCGCAAAGGTCAGCAACACTTCGTGGCCGGCCTGGTTGACGAGCAACTGGCCAGGACCGGTCTCGGCGTCCAACGGCTGGCCGTTGATGGCCAGCAGCAGGTCGTTCGGCTTCACATCCACGCCCGGATTGGCCAGGGGCGAGTTGGCCTTGGGATCCCATACATCGCCGATCACCGGCTCGCCCACCCGATAGCCTCCGGCCTCCGCGTCCCAGATTAGGGGCGCGCCCAGGAAACCCTGGCCGTAGTAGGGCCGGGGGCGATAATCGCCGCCGAATTCGTAGGCGTGGCTGGTGCCCAGCTCCCCCTGCATCTCCCACATGAGATCGCTGAATTCGCCCCGGGAGCTAACGCGCTCGATCAGAGGGAAGTAGCGCTCAAAGACCCGCCGCCAGTCCACCTGGCTCATGTCCTCCGTCCAGAAGTGATCCCGCTGTAGACGCCAAGCCTCCCGGAACATCTGCTCCCACTCGCGCTGGGGGTCCACCGAGACTTTGACCCGGCTCAGGTCCAGCCAGCCGGTCTTGCGCGGGTGTCCATTATCGCTTGGCGCTTTTTCGCCGGCGTTGATCACGCGCAGGCGCGGCCCGCTGGCGTAGATCAGTTTTTCCCGATTGCGGGAGATATCGAACCAGTTGACGTTTTCGGCCAGGGTTTCGGTTTTAAACTCCTTGAAGTCATAGGCCCGCAACGCGCCGCCGCTATCCTGCTCGTCATCCTCCCAAACGTCGCTGTCGAGCGCGCCCTGGATGGGAATTTCGGTGAAGAGCGCCTTATCTTTAACCGCCGCGATATGGCCGTAGCGGGCGTCATGCACGGGAAAGGCGAGGACGCGCCGCTCGATGCCCTCCAGATCGATCTGAAGGAGCGGAGACTTGTTGCCGCGCTTTTCCGTTTTTTTGGCCGCGTCCTGCTTCTGTTCGTCCTTTTTGGCGGACGCCCCGACCTCGAACAGGCTGACATCGGTCGCCGATTCGCCTTCCGTCTCTGCGTTCAGACGTTGGCCGATGGCGGCTTCGCCGCCCTCCGTTTCGCCATCCTGATCGTCAGTTTCCTCCTCGATCGGGGTTTTCTCTTCGGCGTCCCCACCATCGCTCTCGCCATCGCCATCCTTCTCCTCATCATCCTTGGCATTGCCTTGCTGATCGTCGTCCAGCTCAGGATGGGGCGTGAAAGGATTGGGCAGGTCCTCGCGCAGGGTCACCAGATAGGGACGCATTCCCCAGGGAAACCCCAGATCGAAGTGCAGACCGTCATAGACCGGGTTGAACTCGCGTGCGCTAATGAAATAGAGATAGCGCCCGCTCGGATCGAACGTCGGCTGGGCGTCATGCAACACAGGCCGGGTGATCCGGATCGGGTTGGGCACGCCAGTCTGTGCGTCGTCACCCCCGCCATCCTCCTCATTTTTAGCCCCGGCATTGCTGTCATCGTCGTCCTTAGCCTCAGCCCCTTCTTCATCCAGCAGGTGGAAAAGCCGAATCTCCGTGGTCTGGGGCGTGGCGCTGTATCCATAGGCCAGCCAGCGCCCGTCCGGCGACCAGTCGAAGCCGGCGATGCGTCGATGGGGGCTACGGTCCACCAGGGTCAACTGTCCACTCTCCAGGTCCACCAGCAGCAGTTCATGGCGGTGGTTGGAGAGGGCAACTTTGTCCTCCACCGGGGAGACCTTCATCAGCTGAGGGCGACCGATGTCCAACTCGTCCAGCCGGCGCATGGGTTTTTCCGGGTTGATGGTGCGGATCTCCAGCACCTCCTCGCCCGGATCGTCGCTGACCATGATCAGACGCTGGCCGTCGTTGAGCCAATCCGCCAGCCGGTAGCGCACGCCATCCCGCTTCCCCAGTTGCAACACAGGCCCGTCGAAGTTGTAAAAGGCGAAGGCCTTGCCCCGGGTGGTGAGGGTCACGGCTTGACCGGTGGGGTGCAGGCGGCTGCTGTTCACATAGCGGGCAGCGGGGACGAATTTGCGGGTGCGTTGGATGCGCGGGCTGCGGTAATCGACGGCCACCTGGATCGACGTCTTAGCGTTCAGATCATAGAGATAGAGATCCGCGCCGGCGTGGTAGACGATGCGTTTGCCATCGGTGGCCGGGTTACGGGCGTAATAGTCCTCGTGATCGGTGTGGCGGCGCAGATCATCACCGGCCGGCGTACAACTGTAGAGGTTGCCGATGCCCTCGTGGTCACTGATGAAGAAGATCCTGGGACCGTCCGCGCCCTCGATCCACATGGGCGAGGCGATATTGCCGGCCAGGTCCGCCAGCAGGCGCTCGAACTGGCCGTCGCCTTCGCGGTCGATCCAGAGATGGCCGGCTGTGCCGCCCCGGTACCGCTTCCAGCGCGCGGGGTCGCCCGTGTTACGCCCCAGCACCACCTGGCCGTCAGGACCGAAGGTGATGGCTCGGGCCGGGCCAAAGGGCAGTTCGGTCACCTCGCCGTTGGCGCTGTCCACGGCCACCTGAAAGAGCGCCATCTCGCCGCGCATGGCCTGGCCGTAGCCACTGCTGAACATGATATGCTCCCCGCCGGGATCCCAGCCCAGCACCCGACAACTGCTGCCCAGGAAGGTCAACCGCCGAGCCGGGCCGCCGCCAGCAGGCATGACGTAGACCTCGGGCGCGCCCTCTTCATGGCCCACGAACGCCAGTTGACCGCCGTCGGGTGAGAGCATGGGGTAGATGACGCTGGCCCGGTTGCTGGTCAGCCGCCGGGCCGGGCCGCCGCCAGCCGCCACCTGCCAAAGATCGTCCTCGGAAACGAAGACAATCATATCATCATGGATAGTTGGAAATCGATAATAGCCGGCCGCACTCATGGGAGGGTTTCCTTATTTTTGTACCGCAACATTCATGTTGCGACGCTCAGCCAGAGCGAAACAACATGAATGTTGTTTTAGAGATCTTCTACGAATCGAATAGACAAGTATACAACCCCATTCTGCGCGCGCCAAATGTCTGGAGGCTAATCCGTTGACCGGGTCTTGCGCCCCGTGCTATAATCCCGCGCAATGATACGATCACAGCCCGGCGTCCTGACGCCCGCACAATCCAACAGTGCATATATACCCGCCGCCCGCCCTGTAGCGATCTGCGCGTTGCTCTGCGCCCTCCTGCTGATCCTGGTGGGGTGCCAGCCCACTCCCCGCACGAATGTGCTCAACTATCTGGCCGCGCGCTCCCTGGGTGCGTACGATCCGCCCCCGCCCGGCGCGCCCACCGGTTCCATCCAGGGCCAGGTGCTGGACGAGAGCGGCGCGCCACTGGTCGGCGCGACTGTAGTGGTGGCCGAGCGCCGGGGAACGCCCCACACGGCCGTGAGCGATGGGACCGGACACTACCGCATCGACGGCATCCCGCCCGGCCATTACGTCCCAGCCGCGGTCGCGCCCGGCTATGACGAAACCGTGGCCGCGGATGACCAGGGCCGCCCCCGGATCGTGGCCATCGAAGCCGGTGAGACAGCCAGCGCGCCGCCCCTGATCCTGAAGCAGCGCGCGCCGGTCCCCCTGCCCGCGGACCTGGCCGATCAGATCGCGCTCACCCAGACTGGAAGTTACAGCGCGACCACGTCGTTTCCCCCGGGATCGGCCGCCCAGGTGTTGAGCTACCAGTACCAGCGGGAGGGCGAGACCATCGACACCCTGCGCGTCTACCTGCCCCTGGACGCGGACGAGGGTGAGAAATTCCCCCTGCTCTTCTTCGGCTATCCCGGCCACGTGGACGGGTGGGAGGCGGTCAGCGTGGCCTTCGCGGCCCAGGGCTACGTGGTGATCGCGATCTCGCCCAGCCCGGCCTGGGACGTGGACATCGAGCAGCACGCACTGGACGAGCGCATCGTGCTGCACCTGGCGCGTGACGGCTCGCTCTCGCCCCACATCGACGACGGGCCGGCCATGGCCCTGGGCGGCAGCTTCACCAGCGCGGTCCTCCACCGGCTGCTGCTGGACGAGGGCGATCAGTTCAACGGCTGGGTGACGGTGGGGGGCATCGCCAACGCGTTCAGCGGAGCGGAGGCGTTCTACGCCGGCGAGCTGGAGCTGCCGCCCCGCTATCAGTTCGTGATCCCGGCCCTGGGCCAGCCGAACCTCTTCCCCCTGAGCTTCCTGCGCTATTCGCCCGTCTACACCGCCAGCCAGTTGCCGCCCACCCTGATCATCCACACCGGGGCCGACCGCATCATCCCCATCGAGCAGGCCTACGAACTGGAAGAGGCCCTGCAGGCCTCCGGCGTGCCGGTGGAGACTTTCTACTACAAAGACGTGAGCCACTATCTCCAGATCGGCGAGAACCTGACGCCGGAGGGAGAGGAGATGTTTTATCTGATTTTGGATTTCATCGAGCGATGGCTTCAATAGAACATGGATGAAGCGGATTTGGCGGAAACTGCCGGATTTTACGACTATTCAGCGGCTCTCAGTAGAACGCGGATTCTCACAGATGGGGCCGGATTTACACGGATTTTTCAGAAAAATCCGTGTAAATCCGTTTTAATTCGTGAGAATCCGCGTTCCACCGAGACCGCTTGAAACGATAACCCAACCAACCTGGAGGCGCTATTATGACCAAGCCCGTCTATATCGTAGCCACGGCCCGCACGCCCATCGGCAAGTTCGGCGGCGGATTGAAGGACCTCTCACCCGCGGAATTGGGCGGCCACGCCATGCGCGCCGTGCTGGAGCGGGCCGGCGTGGGCGGCGACGCACTGGACCTCTACATCTTCGGCAATGTGCTGCGGGCCGGCCACGGCCAGCTGATTCCCCGCCAGGCCGCGTTCAAGGCCGGCATCCCCGCACAGGTGGACGGCTACGCAATAGACATGGTCTGCTCCTCCGGCATGATGTCGGTGATGAACGCGGCCATGGCCATCCGCGCCGGCGAGGCGGATCTGGTCCTGGCCGGCGGCGTGGAATCCATGTCCCAGAGCGGCTTCTTCATTCCCCACCAGGCCCGCTGGGGGTACAAGATGCTCCTCAACGGCTCCGGCCCCCTCTACGACGTCATGGTCCACGACGGCCTGACCGATCCCATCGAGGACGAGGGCATGGGTCCCGAAACCGAGCGTCTGTCGGCCGAGTACAACATCACCCGGGCGGAGCTGGACCAGGTGGCCTACGGGTCCCACCGCCGCGCGGCCGCGGCCACGGAGCAGGGGCTGTTCGCGCGTGAGATCGCGCCCATCCAGGTCCGCACCCGCAAGGGGACGGTGGTCATCGACCGGGACGAGGGCATCCGCCCCGACACCACGCTGGAGACACTGGGCCGGCTGCTCCCCGCGTTCACCAAGGATGGCATCCTGACCGCGGGCAATTCCAGCCAGATCAGCGACGGCGCGGCCGCGCTGCTGCTCGCGAGCGAGGACGCGGTGGCGCAATATGGGCTGACGCCCCTGGCCCGCTTCCTGGGCGGGACGTGGGCCGCGGGCGAGACCTGGCGCTTCGTGGAAGCCCCCGTGCCGGCCGTGCGCAAGCTGGAGGCCAAGCTGGGCCTGGGCGTGGCCGACTTCGACCTTTTCGAAAACAACGAGGCCTTCGCGTCCAACAGCGTGCTCTTCCACAAGGTGCTGGGCGTTCCTTACGAGAAGATGAACATCTGGGGCGGTGCGGTGGCGCTGGGCCATCCCATCGGGTGCAGCGGCGCGCGCCTGATCGTCACCCTGATCAGCCAGTTGCACGAGACTGACGGCAAGCTGGGGCTGGCGTCCCTCTGTCATGGCACGGGCGGCGGCACCGCGGTGGCGGTGGAGCGGGTGTAAGGGATGGCCGGACGATCCCCGAATCCAGGCCATACTCCGCCGTTATCTGCCCAACAAGGTGGTCCTGCTGCGGGAGCCGGACGACGACGCGCCCATCACCGAACTGGCCGAGTTCACCCGCTACCAGTACAGCCTGGACGGCCAGCCCACGGCCTACGTCTGTCGCAACGTAACTATTCAGCGGTTATCAGGGGAACGCGGATTTTCACGGACGAGAGTAGATTTTCACGGATTTTTTCTGAAAAAATCCGTGAAAATCCGTTTATATCAGCGAAAATCCGCGTTCTACCGGAGCCTGCCTGAATAGATA
>JAJRVT010000206.1 GCA_024277175.1 Chloroflexota bacterium
GAAGTTGAACAGCCAGGCGTCGGGGTTGATTTTTTGCAACAGGTCGGCGTATTCCAGAATGGCTGGGATGCTGCGCATAGACATGGCGAAACCGCCTGGCCCTGTGGTCTCCTGCCCCAGCACGCCGTGTTGCAAGGCGATCTTTTCATCGAGAACGCGGCTTTCGTCGCCGCCCACACGAATGGTCGTGACCACGTATCGCGCGCCATCAAAGGCGGATCGTGGGTTCGTTGTGGTGGTGATGCGAACATGTTTGCCCTTGGCGTCGACCATGTACTGGCAAATGTGACCCATCACCTGTAATTTATCAGCATCGAGATCCAGCAGGCAGATTTCGTCAAGGTCTATCAAATCAGCCCGGCGTAGCGTCGAGGCCAAGAACAGCGGCGCGCGTACGCCGCCTCCACCGACGATTGTAAGCTTCATAAGAAGATGTCCAGTCCTGATGCTGCTGGTTTTCCTAAGTCACAGTTTGATTGACAATCTCCAGCGTGTCATTTAGTCGTTCAATTGGGGGATCGCCTTCAGTCATCTGAATGCGGTGAATATCTCCACGCATGTAGGAACGGCTCAACTCGATCACCTGCCCGGTGTCCAGGAACGTCAATTGCTCTCTAAATAGCAAGGCCGCCGGTTGCGTAAGGTTCAGCAGAGCGGCCTGTTCTTCATTGGCCAGCAGGGAGCCAATGGTTGAGATGCTGCTGGCCAGGTTAAGCCCATATTGGCTGCGCAGGGTTTCAAACAACGAATTGGCTGCCAGATCGTGGTTTAGCAGGCCGGGACAAAGCGAATGGGGCAAATAGACGTGAGTGATGGAGTGTGGCTCGTCATTGGCTAGCCGCAGCCGGGATATATAAACCAGCGGCGAGTCGACTGCTACGCCCATCATATAGGCCAACGGCGCTGAGGCGTTGATCATGTCCGAAGTTAGTATTTTGGTGGCCGTGCTAACCCCCAAACGGGCCATTTGCTCGTCAAAGCCTTTCAGTGAGTCTTTATCCACAAACTGGGCGTTTTCTGCTACGTACAGGCCTTTACCCGGGATGGCGAAGATAACGCCTTCGTGGATTAATTCGTTGATGGCCCGGCGCACAGTCATATGGCTCATGTCATACTGTTTACACAACTCCCTTTGCGAAGGCAGCTTGTCGCCGGGGACCAACTTTCCCTGCTCAATCCGGCCAATGATGATTTCTTTTAGCTGAGCATAAAGCGGCAGATGTGAGATCATTGTGATTTCCTGTCTGATATATACCAGTACATATCAATATATACTGGTATTGCGGATTTGTCAACCCCCTTTTTCTCCCCTGTCGGAGGAGGGGCGTTTATATTATCATACGGTGCGTATGTCTTGGGGATGAAAGAGAACTTATGCATTTGTTGATCTCATCGCGTTGACGCGTCCTCTGTAAACGTGCTACACTCGCTGCCATGCGCTGATCCGTGGCGGTGAGAAAAGGCAATACAATCCGGCTCTTTCCGCCTGACCCGTCCAATCCGCGTTCCATCCAATCAGATAGGAATGAGACATGCTCACAGCCATTGAAACCGGCGTCCGCACCCTGGAACTGCGCGACGTCCCCGCGCTTTCCCCGCCCGATGACGGCGTTTTGCTCCAGGTGAAGGCCTGCGGCGTCTGCGGTTCTGACCTGCGCCGCTGGCGGGAGGGGCCGCCGCCGGGTGTGGACGGCTTTGTCCCCGGCCATGAGATCGCCGGTGAGGTCATCGCCGTGGGCAAGCAGGTGCAGGACTACCGGGTGGGCGACCGCCTGGCCCTAGGACCGGACATCCACTGCGGACATTGTTATTACTGCCGCCATCACCTCTACAACCTGTGCGTGAACACCCGCTTCCTGGGGGTGACGCCCTCGGTTCCTGGAGGCTTCGCCGAGCAGGTGGCCCTGGGCCGGGACGTGTTGGAGCGGGGCATTGTCCATCACATTCCCGACGGCCTGGGCTACGATTTGGGGGCGATGGCCGAACCCTGCTCCTCGGTCCTGGCCACCCATGACAAGCTGGGGACCAGTCTGAATGACACGGTCGTGGTCATCGGCGCGGGGCCGACGGGCGCGCTGCTGACGGCTGTGGCCAAGGCCCGGGGCGCGCGCGTCTTCGTCTCCCAGCGCAGCCAGGCCCGGCGGGAGCTGGTGCGCGGCTTCGGCCCCGACGAGGTGATCGATCCCACCCAGGTGGATGTGGTGGAGCGGGTGCGCGAGTTGACCGGTGGCCTGGGCGCGGACATGGCCATCTGCGCCAACCCGGTGGCCGCGACCCAGGCCGAGGCCGTGCGCATGGTGCGCAAGGGCGGCAAGGTGGTCCTCTTCGGCGGCCTGCCCAAGGCTACACCCATGACCACCCTGGACGCCAACCTGATCCACTACGGCGAACTGGAAGTCATGGGCGCCTTCTCCTATCATCCCAACTATCACGCCCTGGCACTGGACCTCTTCGCCCAGGGCGTCATCCCCGCGGAAAAGCTCATCACCCATCGCTTCCCCCTGCGCCAGATCCAGGAGGCCTTCGAAACCGCGGACCGCGGCCAGGGATTGAAAGTCCTGATCGAATTTTGATAGAC
>JAJRVT010000207.1 GCA_024277175.1 Chloroflexota bacterium
CGCTCTGATCGTCCCTTTGACCCGGCGTTGGCGATGCCTGCCTGATGACCTATGCGTTATGTAACCTAAACCTTTGTTCTTTATCCGTTTGTTCTCACATTTCGTCAATTAGGGACTTGACATCAAAGAGAGAATCTACGAAGAATGAGACTATTGGATGATCACCGCTGATCGACTTTTACCCATCGAATTGGTCTTCAACCCCCACTGGTGGCGGCGCACCGCGGATATTTCGTTCGACCGCGCCTTCTACATGGACCCTGAGACGCGCATCCGCAACGACGTGATCATGCGCCGGGTGCTCCATGAACGCTACGGCGCGCTGGGCATGGGCGAGGTCGACCCCCAGCCCCGGCCCATCATCGGCTCGCTGCACGTAGCCGGCGGCTTCGTGATCCCCGCGCTGCTGGGCGCGGAGATCTGGTTCGAGGAGAACGCCGCGCCCCAGCCCATGCCCCTGAACCTGAGCGCGACGGAGATCGACGCCCTGGAGAAGCCCGACTTCCGCACCCGCTGGCCCATGAACGAGCTCATTGCGCAGATGGATGCGCTGGAGGCCGAATGGGGAAGCTTGGTAGGGGACGTGAACACGGATGGCGTGCTCAACGCCGCCTATCTGCTCTACGGCCAGCAACTCTATCTCGATTTTTATAAGAACCCGGAGCGGGTGCGTCGCCTGCTGAACCTCATCGGCGAACTGATCGTGGATGTGGCTCTCTATATCCGCGAGCGCACGGGCAGTTGCTCCATCTCCGTCAACCGCATGGTGGCCCATGTGGACCCGCATTTATTTTTTCATGCCAACTGCTCGGTGCAGATGATCTCGCCCCAGAGCTACCGGGACGTTCACCTGGATGTGGAGCGGCGCATGGCCGAGCGCATTCGCCCCTTTGGCATCCATCATTGCGGCAACAATCTGCACCGTATCGCGCTGGAATACGCCAAACTGCCGCTGACCATGGTGGGCGTAGGCTGGGGATCGGACGTGGCCGCGGTGCGGGAAGCTCTGCCCGACGTTTTCCTCAATCTGCGGCTCAGCCCCATCCGTATGTTGCACGCCACGCCGGCGGAGATCGCCAGCGACACCGAATACCTGCTTCAGGCCGTCGGTTCCCTGGAAAACGTGGGCGTCTGCTGCATCAACATGGACTACGGCACGCCCGATGAAAACATTTTCGCCATGGCCGAAGTGGTGGAGCGCTATCGGAACGATCAGAAGGATAGAACGCGGATTTGACGGATTGGACGGAAATCGCCGGATTTTTTGAAAATCCGTGTGAGTCCGCTCAATCCGTCAAATCCGCGTTCTATTCTCAGACTTGGAGGCGTCATGCCCATCAATATGCAACTCACCATCATTCGCCACGGGGAGTCGTCCAACAACCAGTTGGTCGATAAGACTGCGGATCACGACGACTTCCTGGCCCACCGCTCCCCGGACCCGGACCTGACCGAGCGGGGCAAGCGCCAGGCTGAATTGATCGCCCGCCACCTGGCCGCGAGCGGTCACCCCGAAGCCGGCGGAAGTCTGACACGTATGCACCTCAATGAGGCGTCGAACTACGGCGTCACCCGACTCTACACCAGCGCCGTGCGTCGGGCCATGCAGACCGCCCGCCCCATCGCCGACGCGTTGGGCATGCCCGCCCGGGTCTGGGTGGACATCCACGAGCATGGGGGCATGTTCCACGGCAATTACCGCACCGGCCCCATCACCAGCTATCCGGGCATGACGCGCACTGAAATCGCGACGGAATATCCTGACTATGAACTCCCGGACGATGTGACCGCGGCGGGGTGGTGGCGGGGCGGCTATGAAGATATGGCAGCCTGTGAAGTCCGGGCGGTGAAGGTTGCGGAGATTCTCAAGGGTTGGGCGCAGGAACAGCCCGGCGAGCATATCGCCATGGTCACCCACGGCACCTTCCTCGACCGGCTGCTCAAGGCGCTCCTGGGCATTCCCTTCGACAGCCCCTTCTTTTTCGTCCAATACAACACCGGTATCACCCGGGTGGATTTCATGGACAAGGATTTTCGTATCGTGCGTTACATGAACCGGGTGCAGCATTTGCCGGCGGCGGAAGTGACAAGATGACAAGGTGACAGGGTGACATAAGTCATCTTGTCACTTGACTGACTGAATATACTCGATCATCTCCTCCTCTTCGGCCACGTAGTCGGTCAACTCGAAGGCGGCGTAGAGGTCCCGGCTGCGCTCGAAGTAAGCCTGGGCTTGTTCATATGACTCCTGTTCCAGAGCCACATGTCCCAGGTTGTGGAGGGTGGCGGCCATGTCCGTCCAGTTGCCCCGGGCCTCGGAGAGGGCCAGATCCAGTTCGTACCACATGAGGGACTGGTCGAAATCGCCGCACGCATAGCAGGCCGATCCCAGGTTGTTGTAGCAGGTGCTGACGCCGGTCTGGTCATCGATGCGTCTGAAGATCTCCAGCGCGCGCAGATAGGCCTGCCTCGCTTCGTCGAAATTTTCCGCGCCTTCCAGGGCCAGCCCCATGTTGTTGAATGCGCTGCCGGCGCTATGATCGTCGAAATGGCGCAGGGCGACCCGCAGCGCCTTGCGGTGCTCGCGCAGGGCGCGGTCATAGTCTCCCAGGCTATAGTAGGCGCTCCCCAGGTTGAGATAGGCGGTGGTGAGTGCGTCCAGATCACCGGTCTGGGCGACGCAATCGAACGCGGCGTGGAAGTGGGCCAACGCCTCCCGCGGTTTATCCAAAATGCGATGCGAGGTGCCCAGATCGGTGTGAACGTAGGCGAGCGCGGTCATTCGGTCCCGTTGATCCAGGATGATGCGGGCGCGCGTCAGCCATTGGACTGCATCGTCCACCTGATTGTGGAAGAAGAGCTGGCGGCCAATGTTGGTGAGCAGCCAGGCATAGCTGGCGCAATCGCGCAGGGCCAGCGCAGCCAGGGCGCCGGACGCCAACCAGCGCAACACGCCCAGGGGGTGGCGCCAGAAAGCGTAGTAGGCGATGGCTAGCGCGTAGGTTCGCGCCAGACGCAGATCCTCCCGGGCGGTGGGCGTTTCGTCGGCCAGATCAGGCGGGTGGTCGCCGACGGTTGGATCGGCGATGATCTCCAGGGGGTCGCGCTGCCAGAGGCGCTGGACGCGTCCGCTACACCAATCCATGCCCTTGTAGATGTTGCCCCATTCCACATCGAGCTGGGCCCAGTCGGATTGGGGCGAATGTTCGTAGCGCTGGGCCAGCGAAACGTAGTAGCGCGCATGATCCCGGTCCCATTCCTCGCCCAACATGATGACGTTCTGGGCCAGGTAATGTCGCACCACGGGATGTAGCACGACCCGCTGACGGAAGAGGTCCTTTTCCAGCAGCGCATGGGACCAGAGTCCTTCCAGCACCTGGTCTAATTCTTCATCAGGTCCCAGATTCGTCCAGAAAAGCTGGCGCAGTGCAGTGAAGGAAGCGCCGCCAGCCGCGCTGACCAACCGGTTCAGGAGCGGCCCCACCTGGGGTTGAACCATGGCCAGGCTTTCGACCGCGAAGGCGACCAACTCGTGGATGTCCACGACGCCATCGGCCCGCACCGTCTCCCCCAGGAAATAGCGCAGTTCTTCCCATCGGTAGTCCAGTAACAGGCCCAGGATCAGGCGCAGGGGCAGGGGGCGTCCTCTGGTCAGCGCGTAGAGGTCGTCCAGGTGGTCGAGAGCTTCTGCGGCCACGTCCTGGGGCGCCCGGTTGCGGACGAAATCGTCCATGTCCGCGCGGGCCAGCCCGTCCATGTGCAGGTGCTGATCGCCGACCAGGCTGGCGATGCGTGGGGTGAAATAGCGATTGATGAGGATGATACGGGACTGACCGCCAGCTTCGTGGAGATGGCCGATGATGTTCACCAGCGTATCGACCTCCGCCTCCGTCCCCCCGGCCAACTTGTCCAGAATCAGCAGTCGTTTGCGCCGATAGAGTTGTTCCAGAATGCTGATGCCCCAGCGATCCTCGCTCACCCGGGTCAGGGTGGTGCCCAGCACCGTGTCAAAGGTGCGCACCACGTCGTAGAGCCGGAAGGGGGTGGCGCCGGCCGCGCTCACGCGCAGAATGCCGTCGCTGAAACGGTGGAAGTGATTCCAGGCTGCGGCGGTGGCGATGGTGCTTTTGCCGTTTCCCTGTTCGCCGCTGATGGCGATGGCGGGTGACGCGTTCCGGCTGCACAGCCACTCGTGGAGTGTGAGCAGTTCGTTGTGCGCGCCACAGAAGCCTTCCAGATAGTAGAGGCCCAGGTTATGGAGCGTTGCTTGTTGATCGACATGCTGCATCATGGTGGGAACCTTGATGAAATTCGTCTGTTTTTGGATAAACCGCTATAGCACCAAGCAGGGGTAATCGCTGGCCCTGGCGATCTCGTAGGTGAGGGCGTCGGCCAACGCCATCCCACCTTCGACCCAGCCGTAATTGCGTTTCCCCTCGGTGGGATCGATGAGGATGAGATCAGGACGCACCCGATGCGCCAACCGATTGATATTCACTTGCGTCACCGTCTCGACAAAGTCTACCTTGTTGAGAACGCCTTTTTGCACTGCAAGCGGCGTTTCCTCTGACGCGCTGACAATCACTTCGATATTTGCATTCTTACGCAACTGGCGCAACGCGTCGATAGCATCTTCGTCGGCGCCGATCAGCCAGATTCGCATAGTCGCTCCTTCCACGCTAATATCGCATTCGCCAGTCTACCAACTATATTGCACCCAGATAGCTGAGGCCCAGGAAAAAGAAAAAGATAAAGAACGCGCTTGGAATGCCGACAATCAGCCCGGCGCGCACCATGTCTTTGGAATCCACGGCCCCGGTTACGGCGACCAGGGTCATGCGCGCCGATGCGCTGGGCAACATATACGCCAGCGACACTGTGATGATCGTCGGCAGCACCAGGCGCTCTGGCGGAATGCCGCTCGCCCCGCCCAGCGTCACCAGGATAGGCGCCAGGATTGCACCCAGCGTCACGTTGTTCATGAACTGGGTGAGCGCAAAAGCGCCTCCCACCAGCGCCATCAAAATCAGCCAATAGGGAAGCCCTTCCAGCATGGGCGAGAGCAAACTGGCGAACCATTCGCTGGCGCCGGTTTTATCCAGCGCATCGCCTAGCGTCAGGCCAGCGCCGATGACGAACAGAACGCCCCAGTTGACGCCGCGCAGATCATTCCAGTCGATGATCTCTTCGATGGAGAGCAGCGCCACCGCGGCGATGGCGACGACAGCGCTGCTCAAAAGCGTAGCCGGCAGGCCTAGGGCGCTTTCAATCTGTGCACCGGTCATCCAAAGAATGATGGCCATGCCAAGCACAGCGATCAACTCTCGCTCCGGTCCTTTCAGCCCTCCCATCTGTTGGATCTCATCTATGGCGGGTTGGATGTCAATGGAAATATTGGGGATGCGGATGGTCTGCATCAGCAACAACCAGCTCGCAGGGAGCAGGACGATGACAATAGGCAAGCCATATTTCATCCAATCCAGAAAACCGAAAGGAATGACCTGGGCCAGGAGACCGGCGGCGATGACGTTTGCGCCACTGCCTACGATGGTGGCGATGCTGCCAATGCTGGCGCTGTATCCAATCCCTAAGATCAACAAAGCCAGCGCGCGTTTGGCGTCTTCTCGATGACGAACGCGCTGAGCGATGGTGACGGCCACGGGGATCAACACCGCGGCCGTGGCTGTGTTGAGCACGAACATGCTTAAGATGCCGCCGATCAACATGATGCCAAGCAGTAGCATTCGAAAATGACCGCGAGTGACGACAATGACATAGAGGGCCATGCGGCGGGTCACCCCATGCTTGCGCAAGGCTTCGGCCAGAAAAAGGCTCCCCAAGATCAGGAACACCACCGGCTGGCCAAAGGGGGCGAAAGCGCCCGACGCCGTATCGATGCTCAACGCGATCTGGGCGATGGGCACCATGAGCGCGGAGATAGGCAGGGGCGCGGGCGCCAGGGCCAGAATGCTGCCGGTGAAGACGAAGAGGGCCAGCGCCCGATGCCCTTCAGGGCTTAACCCCACAGGCGTGGGCAGCAACAGGACGATGCCGGTCAACACCAGGACATAGAGAAAACGCCGCAGGTCGAAGACCTTGCGCACGCTGGCCTGCCCTGTCTGTTGCAACAACACCAGCGGCGTCCGCCGGCGCTGAAGACGACGTTTGCGGGTGGTGGTGCGGCTGGCGGTGTTGTTTTCGTGGCGAGATCGACTTTTTGTCGTCGGCGCGCCGCTATCATCCGTCGGTGACGGCTCCTCATCGCGCGGTGAGGAGGAAAGGGTGACGGTTTGAGGCAGATCGGACTTCAGGCGTTTGCGTTGCAGGCTCATCGAATTATCAGTTGCATAGGGCGAGTCCTTCCAGCGCCGGCCCGGATTCGGGATCGATTTCGAGCGCTTTACGCAGCCAGACTTCGGCCTTGTCGCACTCGGGCGGGTCTTTGTAGATGTAGGCGAGCCCCAGTGTGTAGATATGTTCGATACGGGCCCTGTCGCCCAGAAGCGATATCCCCTTTTCCAGCGCGGGGACGGCGTCTTCGTAATTGCGCCGCGCATAGAGGGCCATGCCCAAATGAACCTGGGCCGGTCCGTAACTGGGATCGTCCTCCACCGCCTGCCTCAGCACGCGAATGGCTTGCAGATGATCCCCCACATTATAGAGGCCAAAGCCAAGCGCGTCCAATGTGATCGCCGATTCGTAGACTTCCACGGCCTGTCGGTAGCTTTCATTGGCCTTGTCATAGTCCAGGAGACCGATCCGATACTGGCGCCCCCGTTCGATGTAGAGGTCATAGCGGTTCGGGGCTATTTCGATAGCTTTGTCGTAGGCCGCCACCGCCTCTTCATACTTGCCCTGGCGTTCGTAGAGGTAGGCCTGATTGCGCAGGGTCAAGACGTTGCGCGGGTCCAGCGCCAGGGCCTGATCGATGTAATCCTGGGCCACATCCCAGTTGCCCACATCGGTGTAGACCTCGCCCAGCACGGCCAGGGCGTCTGCGTTTTCAGGGTCGATTTCCAGCGCATCCAGGGCGTGGTTGAGCGCGGCTTCGTATCCGTCGCGCCAATCTTCGACTCGAGCCAGGACGGTCAACGCTTCGGCGCTGTCCGGGTCCGCGTCCACAGCTTGCTGGGCGGCCTCATAGGCCTGTGGAACCTGTTGCAGGAGCAGATAGAGATGGGCCATGGCCACATAGGGCGTAGGGTTATTGGGATCCAGTCGGCTCATCTGGCGATAGCTGGCCAACGCACCGTCGTAGTCCTTCTCTGCCAACTTGGTCGCGGCCTCGGCCTGATATGAGGCGGCGCTGCGGGTCGGAATTGGCGTCGGCTGGATAGGCGTCTGCGTCAGCCACGCCGGGCGCTGTTCATAGAGTATGATTGCGATGATGGCCAGGAGGATCAGCGGCCAAAATCGCCATTTCCCCCGCTTGCGACGGGGACGGTAGTCACGGTCAAGATACATGGCTCCTCAGAAGCTCTGCGTGAAACTTTGCTCGATCTTGCCTCAAACTGCGCTCTGTGGTACCATATTTCCACGATGGAGCAGGGCGCATGCCCCCGTAGCTCAGCGGATAGAGCACTGGCCTCCGGAGCCAGGGGCACAGGTTCGAGTCCTGTCGGGGGCGCTCAACAGATAGACGCGTCGAGTGGATTGATATTGGGCCTAACGCGTTTGTCAACGTAGCTGCTCTGGTTAGAACAAGGTCCCGTAAGGGGCCTTGTTTTTTTATTGGTTGGGGCGGCGATTGTGCAGATCGACCCGCAGTTGTAGCCAGAGCAAGGGTAGGATCATCCCCACGAAAACGACGACGGCCGCGGCGGCGATGCCCAATTGGTCGCGTAGCCACTGGCTCCCCGGCAAGGCCCCTACCCCGTAGAGAATGTACGCCGTCAGCCCCGCGATCACCGCCCACAACATATTGTAGACCAGGGTGGTTCGGGGCATGGTGCCAACCTGCACGATCAAGAGCAAACTCAGCATAACGATCATGATAAAGAGAGTGACCGCCAACGTCACCAGGTTCACCCGCTCCGTGGGGGCGAGCAAGGTTTGTTCTTGAACCGCCGCCTCGGCCTCGGCGTCGGTTATCGCCACTGCTTCACCCTCTACGCTCGCCGCCGGTTGGACCGCCTCCGCCGGCGCTGCCACCTCCCCGGTTGCGCCAGCCGACGCGGGGGCGGCCGGTTGCGTCTGCCCCCCAGCCGCGTCGGCGTCGAGCACAGTGAGCAGGATCGGGTCCCCTGTGGAGGCTTCCCCGCTACTGGCGGAGATGCGCAGGACGCCGCCGCGTTCGAGCAGCACAGCGCGTGTGGCGATCCCGGCATGGGATGGAGACGGTTCAATGGGTAGCACCAGTTCCGCTCCTTCATAAATCAGACGAAAATCGATGAGCGTGCCGTCCGGGACGGGATTGCCATTGCGGTCGAGCACGGGGCCAACCTGGATGAAGAGGGTGTCGCCGGCGTTGACGGATGATTGCTCGGCTTCGTTTGTGATCTCCACATCATCCAAGGTGACGCTCAGAGGGATCTGCACCTCGGGATCGGGCGAGAGACGCTCAGAAAGATCACTGAAACGGGTGCCGTCCACCTTGACAGCCGGCGCGCCGGTGGGCGTGAAATTACGGAAGAGGGCCCGCACTGCATTTTCCAGAAAGGGCGTGGATTTGCTGTACACGCCCAGGTAGGTCGTCAGTTGGCCGATCTCAGTTGCGTCCAGAAAGTAGGGCGCCTGTAGGGCCAGAACGATCACGTTCTTGCCTGCGATCTGTGTCGACCGTTCGCGTAGAAATCGTTTGACCACATCACTGTTGGGGTAGCGCTCCGGATCGACATTGAGCATGGCGAAGATAATCCACTCAGCCTCATCGATCCGTCGTTCGATTTTGCTGATTTTGTCCTCTTCGGGCAATTGTAAGGTTAAGGTGACGGGGGGGGAGATGGACTCTGTGGCCGAAATCACCGCCCCGGCGGGCGGTGATGCGTCCGCCGCCTGAGCCTGAGCCTCTGCTTCGGCCTGTGCATCCAGCACCTCGGCCAGATCGCTAAAGGTCAGGCTGGTGAGCTGTTCTGGGGTCACCTGGTCAGTGGCGTCCGGCCCGTAGAGGCGCACGATAATGTCAGCGATCTCTTCCGGCGCGATAGGCGCCTCCGCCACACAAGCTTCGCATTCCTTGAAGAGCCGGCTGTCAGTGAAAATCACGATCTGGTCGCCGGGCTGGGGGGCGGCGGGCAGGGCGTCGTTGACGACCTCCGGGTCTGGGGCGAGGATTGTGAGCGATTCGCCGGCGGCCTCTCGCACCAGGGCGTTGGCGTCGAGTCGGCTTTGGTTATCGTTTGTAAAAATATCCAGCCCTTTCTCGCTTGCAAACAGATCTTCCAGGGGGATGGCGGGCTGGCTGACGTCAATGGCGCCCGGATCGATCGTCTTTTCGCCACCATCAAATTCGCCTGCGGCGATGGCGTCCAGCGCCTGCTGAGTCAAGGCCTCCTCATCCAGGTAGAGCAATAGTTTGGCGCGCAGAATGCGTCGCGCCGCGGCGTCGACTTGCACCGCGAAGTCCAGATCGCTTGTATATCGCTTCTGGAAAAAACGAATGATCTCCTTGATGTTTGTGAACTCGTTTTCCCAAGTGCCGTCTGTGCTGAGATCTCCCAGATAGATCAGGTCGTTGCCGGCGGTGAACGCGTCTAGCGCCGCGCGGCGAAAGGGAAATTCGGAAAGGGTGGCGTCATAATCGCGACGGATGGCGGGCAGCCCCAGCGCGTTACTCATCAACAGCCCGCCGCGCGCCCGCCATTCATCGAAGCCCTCCTCACCCAGGACGGTGCTGAGATCGGGCGAGAAGCCGAGGGGCGGAATCCGTTCCCCACCCAGGGCCTGAAACGCGCTGTAACGCATGTGACTGGACATGAGCGCTTCCGTGTTTGCGAGGGGCCGAATCTGGTCGGCGTCGCCATTGCTAGGCGAGGTGACGGCGGTGAAGGGGGGGATCGCGACGCTCCGCAAAGCGTCTGCGCTGCTTTGAATGGTGGCCACTTCTTCGGCCGGCAGCCGGTCCGCATCCCCCTGCCCTGGAAAATGACGGGCCACCGTTGCGATTCGTCCCTGGGATCCTTCGTGGACGCCGGTGATGTAAGACCGGCCCATCTGGCTGACCCAAAACGGGTTACCGCCATAGGCTTGCGCCCCCAAACTGCCGACGCCGTCAGCGCGGGGATTGGCGTAGACGTCCAGGATAGGGCCAAGGAGCAGGTTGACGCCGACCGTACTTAGCTCTCGCCCGACGATTTCGCCCACCCCCTGGGTCAGGGGCAAATTCCAGGTGGACCCCAGCGTGAGTTGGTTGGGAAGTTCGGTGAAATGATTGCGCAGGGAGGTGCTGGACAGTTCATCGCCCAATT
This sequence comes from Chloroflexota bacterium, assembly GCA_024277175.1. Lineage (GTDB taxonomy): Bacteria > Chloroflexota > Anaerolineae > Caldilineales > Caldilineaceae > JAJRVT01. The sequence continues at coordinate 10,407 of JAJRVT010000207.1, forward strand.
GCTCCACGCCGATGAGGAGCGGGAGATTGAGCGGTGGTCGGTTGACGCCGATTTCCACACCCACGAGCAGCGGCAGTTGAGCGACGACGCGATCGCCTCCTTCGCCCACATTCAATGCGATCTGCGGGGGAAGTAGGCGGCCATAGGCCAGGGCTTGTAGGCGATTGGTCAGGGAGGCGACCTGGGCGGGGGTGTCAAGATTTTTTTGGTTGAGAAAATTGCTGTATTCAGGGGAAAGAATAACGCCACCGACCCGATATTCGTGGATCAGCGTGGCGACGTCGCTCCCATAGCCGACATCATTCCCCTGGAAATTGACGACGAATAGTTGACCAACCCGGTCTTCGACGGTCATTTTTTCTAGAAGCACCGCGGTCAGGGCGTCGACGTATTGATCGATGTATTGGGTGACCTGGGCCTGCACCGCCGGATCGTCAAGGGCGAGGGACGGAGATGCGGTTTCAGTAGGTGACGGCGTTTCGTCCAGGGGGGAGATCTGAGCAAAGGCGCTGAGAGGCGCTATAGCGATTATGACGATAGTCAGCGCCGCCAGAAGCCAGCGCCCGACGCCGTGTAAGTGGGAATTTACGCCCATGGTCGTCCTTTTTCCGTTGCTATCATACATTGGCGAGCCCGCTTCAGCATCCTTAATCCTTTCGTGGTTCATCGTATTTGCAAGTATAGCATCAATGCTAATGCTCCCGCCAAATGCGATAAACCCATCTGCGCAATCTATTTGCCTAAACCGCCTGGGAACAGATATACTAGACGAGGCGTTTTTCATAGCGGGTTTTAAGGACGCCTTGCATCTTTTCAACATGATATAGTCAGAAATGGAACAATGAACAAAGACTTAACCCCTTACGAATCTAATCTGGAAGAACAGGCTTCACCGGAGGCTACGTTCTCGCCGGAGCCTGTGTCCGGCGCTGAAGAGACTGAAAAACGCGGCGGGGATTCAACCTGGAAGGCCATTTTCAGCGATATGTTCCAGGTGATCATCCCTGCGTTGGCGCTGGCTTTGGTTGTCCATCTGTTCCTGGCCCAGGCGACGGTGGTCTATGGCCAGAGTATGGAGCCTAATCTCGTCCAGTATCAAAGGCTGGTAGTGGATAAGATCAGCTATCGTTTCCACCCGCCTCAGCGCGATGACATTGTCGTGCTCGATCTGCCGCAGATGGATGAAATGCTGGTCAAGCGCGTGGTTGGCTTGCCGGGGGAAACTGTGTCCATCGATGACGGCGTTCTGTATATCGACGGGGTCGCACACCCGGAAGCCTTTCCACATGATATGGTCGCCTATGATATGGCGCCGGTCGTTTTGCCGCCCCTCTATTATTTCGTATTGGGCGACAACCGGGGGAATAGCAACGACTCCCGCTCCTTTGGTCCTGTGCATCGCGATTCTATTGTAGGCAGGGTCTGGCTAAGGTATTGGCCGCTCGATCAAGCCACCATCTTCTGAGGTCCATGGACTCCCGCCGTTGGAGCAACACAACAAAAATTATCGTCATCTCCGCATTGGCCGTCTTGGCCATTGTGCTTCTGGTGACTTTCCGCGCCATGATCGCCCCCACGATTGTGGCCTTTTTATTCGCCTTTGTACTGGGCTACCCAGTCAATTGGATCCAGCAACGCACTGGCTGGGGGCGGGGCGCGACGGTGGCTGTCCTCTATCTGGTGATTCTGGCCATCACTATCATCGCCTCGGCTATTTTCATTCCCCGCAGCGCCGGCCTCATCACTTCCATGCAAGGGGCGGTCTCCGATCTGGTCAACGCCCTGCAGTCATTGTTTAGCGGCCCGGATATCGTCATTGGCTCCTATACGTTGTCTTTTGGAGATGTGATCCAACAAGGCGGCGATGTCCTGCAACGGTTTGTGGTCTCGTCAGGCAACCCGTTCACCCTCTTTCGCGGCTTCACCACCGGCGTCCTGACTGTGCTCTACGTGTTGGTGTTAAGCTTCTGGGTGTTGAAGGACATGCACAAGCTTCAGCGGGCGATCATCGAGCACCTTCCCGGCGATTATCAGGAAGAATTCCGCCATCTGGGCCAGGATATAGGCGAAATCTGGCACGCATTTTTGCGCGGGCAGCTTGTCCTCGCCATCACCATCGCCATGTTGACCTGGATCGCGCTTTCCATCCTGGGCATGCCTAACGCCGGCGGACTGGCGGTGCTGGCCGGCTTTATGGAATTTTTGCCCACCGTCGGTCCCGGCATCAGTATGGCCGTCGGCACCATCATTGCGTTGGTCAGTGGGTCAAATCACGCCTTTTTCAGCAATAATTTCACCTTCGCCATCATCGTTCTTCTCACCTATAACGCCATCACCTGGGTGGAGAGCGCCTATCTGATTCCCCGCTTGGTGGGGTCCCGCGTCCGCCTCCACCCCGCCATCACCTTCGTCGCCATCATCAGCAGCGCGGTCACCTTTGGGTTGATCGGCGTCCTGCTCGCCACGCCGGTGGTGGCCAGCGCGCGCGACATTTTGATCTATATCTATCGCAAACTTCAGGACCAGGAGCCGTTCGAACAGAGCATGGCAATGCAGCCGGCGGTGCGCATCCGCGGGTTGATTGCCGGCCGTAAGATCGAGGGAATCATCTTCGAATTGGACGGCGTCTTGACGGAGTTGGATTTGGGCTTCGCCGAACGTTTCGTTCAGCGGACCCAGTGGCTCGGGCGTCTTTTTTCAGCGGAAACCCGCTATCGTTTCGCCCAACGCATCATGATCATCCTGGAAGGCTCGATCAATTTCTTCATCAACCGGCTGGAACAGTGGAACCGTCATGATCTGCTGGAACGGATGCAGCCGTATTTTGACCGCCTGCGCGGTTATCTGCCACACCAGGCGTTGACATTGGTTCCCGGGGTGACGGAGATGCTGCGCACTTTGGGATATGGATATAAACTTGCGTTGACGACCACGCGCAAACGTGAAGGGTTACAGTTGCTGTTGGCCAATGGCGGGCTGGATGAAAGCGTCTTCGACGTCGTCCTGACCCGGGAGGATGTACGTCGAATTTCGCCTCACAGCGAGGCGTTTCTGACCGCGGCCGAGCGCATGAACCTGGACCCGTCCAATATTCTGGTCATCAGCGACACAGACGCCAATTTGCGCTCTGCGGCCGCCGTCAACATGGCCACGGCCGGCGTCTTGAGCGGGTTGAGCTTGGCCAAAGATTTCCAAAGCGCTGATTTAATCCTGGATAGCGTGTCCGATCTGACCGAGTGGCTGTAAGCTGATCGCAGCCGCTGGCCTATTCCATCCGCCAGCCGTTTTCCGGAATACGCACCTCAACACCCTGAAAGAAAACGTCACATCCTTCCGGGGGATCTCCGGAATTCCCTGCACCAACGCCGGCCCCGCTCTTCGCGTGATCGTGACATGACTCTGAATCGTTGAAATCTATGCAAACCTATGGTATATTCCCGGCATGAACTGGAGAAAAGTTCTGCAACTTGCACTAATTCATGTTGGCGTCTCTATCACCG
>JAJRVT010000208.1 GCA_024277175.1 Chloroflexota bacterium
CGTAATGACATGGGTCAACTTGAACCATTTCGCCGCTTTGGGGTATGATGCATTGACTTGCGAAAGTATTTCGTTTGTCGTGGGATCGCGAACAGGAAATCAGAAACCGAGTTTTTTGGAAAAACTCGGTTTCTCACTCGCATCCCACGCCAGCTAATGAGGATACACCCAATGCCGCATAACGAACATACCCAACCAATCGGCCCCATGGCCCTGGTCAACGGGCGCGTGGTCCTGCCCGACCGGGTGGTGACGGGCCAGGCCGTGATCGTAGAGAGCGGCGCGATCGCAGACGTGGTCGAGCGCGCTGAACTGGGCGCAGGGATCAAAACCATCGACGTGGGCGGTCGCTTGATCGCGCCCGGCCTGATCGACATCCACACCCACGGCGCGCTGGGCCACACCTTCAATGAACCCACCGCAGAGGCCTTCGACGTCATCACCCGGGAGAACGCGCGCCGGGGTGTGACCTCCCTGCTGGCGACCACGGCCACCGCGCCTATCGATGATCTGGTCGCCTGTCTGGCCTTCACCCGCGAGTGGATGGCCCAGCCCCATGAGGGCGCGCAGGTGCTGGGCGCGCACGTGGAGGGTCCCTACTTCAGCCTGGCCCAGGCCGGCGCGCAGGACCCGGCCAACATCCTCACGCCGGACGATGGCACGCCGGAACGCCTGCTGGCCCACCATGACGTCATTCGCATCTTCACCTTCGCGCCGGAGTTGCCGGGTGCGACAGCCCTGGCCCGGCGGCTGACCGAACTAGGCATCGTCCCCGCGGCCGGGCACAGTTCAGCCAAGGAGGAGGAATTCATCCCGGTCATGGAGGCCGGCCTGCGCCACATCATCCACATCTGGAGCGCGCAGTCCACCACCGTGCGCGAGGGTCCCTGGCGCAAACCGGGGCTGCTGGAGGTCTCCCTCACCTACGACAACCTGACCGTAGAGATGATCGCAGACAACAAACACCTGCCGCCCACGCTCATGAAACTGGCCTACAAATGTATCGGTCCCGACCGTCTCTGCATCATCTCCGACGCCACCAGCGGAGCAGGCCTGCCGGAGGGGGCTCGCTTCCGCATGGGTGAAATGGAGTACGAAGTGCACGACGGCGTGGGCATGCTCTTCGACCGCACGGCCTTCGCCGGCAGCACGACTCTGGTCAGCCAGATGGTCCCCATTGTGGTCAAGGAGGTGGGCGTTCCCCTGGCCGAGGCCGTGCGCATGGCCTCCCTGACGCCGGCCCGGGTCATCGGTGCGGACCGGCGCAAGGGCAGCCTGGAGGCGGGAAAGGACGCGGATATCGCCATCTTCGACGATGACTTCGAGGCTTGGGGGGTGATGATTGGGGGACGGTGGACGGTGAGAGGATGACAAGGTGACAGGATGACTGTGGCATGTCACCTGCCGGGGAGTTCGGAACTCCCCGGCAGATGTGAGTGAAACTTATAAATGAACACAGCAAAGGGGTTCTATCTTGACTGCAAATGTAATACTTGAGACGCAGGTAGAGGCGTTGCCCGTCAGCGTCTACCTGACTAATGAGGAGATGGGCCAGGCCGCGGCCGCGGAGGCGGCCCAGGTGATCCGGCAGGCCATCGAAGCCAAGGGGAAGGCCAATATCATCATCGCCACCGGCAATTCGCAACTGACCTTTCTGGAGGCGCTGCGGCAGATCGAAGACGTCGACTGGGACAAGGTCACCGTCTTTCATATGGACGAATATGTGGGGCTGCCGCCGGGCCATTCGGCCTCGTTTCCCACCTTTCTCCAGCGCCATTTCCTCGACTATGTGGATGTGAGCGCGTTCTATCCGGTGAAAGCGGAGACGGACCACCTGGAAGCCAACTGCCACGAATACGCCGACCTCCTGCGCGCGCACCCCGCGGACCTCTGCGCCATGGGCATCGGCGAGAACGGTCACATCGCTTTCAACGATCCGCCCTTCGCCGAGTTCAATGATCCGGTGTGGGTGAAGGTCGTGCGCCTGGACGAAGTCTCCCGGCGGCAGCAGGTGGGCGAGGGCCATTTCCGCTGCCTGGACGAGGTGCCCACCCACGCCGTCACCCTGACCATCCCCGCGCTGCTGGCCGCGGACCGGGTCCTCTGCATCGTGCCCGAAGCCCGCAAGGCCGACGCGGTGGCGCGCTCGCTGACCGGCCCCATCAGCGAGGACTGCCCGGCCTCCTTCCTGCGCACCACGCCCCACGTCCACCTCTACCTGGACGCGGACGCGGCGGCTAAAGTGTATGGATAGTGACGACTCACCAATAGACCGCGGATTGGGCGGATTGAGCGGATCAAAACGGATTTTTCTAAAAATCCGTGGATATCAGCCCAATCCGCCCAATCCGCGGTCTATTGGCGTTTACCTGAACAGAGACAGACAGGAGGCTCACCATGAAAGCGCTTTTCATCGGCGGCACGGGCGTCATCAGCTCGGCCTGCGCCCAACTGGCAGTGGAGCGGGGAGTTGATCTCTACCTGCTCAACAGGGGAGAGACGCAGCGTCCTGTCCCGGAGGGCGCGACCGTCCTCCATGGCGACATCGACGCACCGGGGACCGCAGCCCTGCTGGCGGATCACGTTTGGGATGTGGTAGTGGACTGGATCGCGTACACGCCCGATGACATCCAGCGGGATCTGGACCTCTTCCGGGGACAGACGGGCCAGTACGTCTTCATCAGCTCGGCCTCTGTCTACCAGACGCCGCCAGCCAGCCTGCCCGTGACCGAATCCACCCTGCTGGACAACCCGTTCTGGGGCTATTCCCAGGCCAAGATCGCGTGCGAAGAACGGCTGGTCAAGGCCTATCGGGACGAAAAATTTCCCATGACCATCGTGCGCCCGTCCCACACCTACGACCAGACCAAGATCCCCATCTTTGGCGGCTACACCGCGCTGCACCGCATGCGCGCCGGCAAGCCGGTGGTCGTCTACGGCGACGGGACCTCCCTGTGGACCCTGACCCACCACAGGGACTTCGCCAAGGGGTTCGTCCCCCTGCTGGGCGACGCGCGGGCCATCGGCGAGGCGGTCCACATCACCTCGGACGAATGGCTGAGCTGGAACCAGATCTACACCTTCATGGGGCAGGCGCTGGGCGTGGAGCCGCGGCTGGTCCATGTTTCTTCGGAATTGATTGCAGCCCTTGACGCCGAAGTCGGGGCCGGCCTGCTGGGCGATAAGTCCCACAGCATGATCTTCGACAACAGCAAGATCAAGCGCCTGGTTCCTGATTTCGCCTGCACCATCCCCTTCTCCCATGGCGCGCGTGAGATTGTGGCCTGGTATGAGGCCGACCCCGCACGCCAGGCTGTGGACGAAGAGATGGAGGCATTGATGGAGCGAATCATCGCCGCCTATGAATCGGCTTTTCCGTAATGCGGAGGAGCGTGTTCGGCGGCAATGATGGGAACGCGGATTTTATCGGATGACGTCGGATTTTCACGGATTTCTTCTGAAATCCGTGAAAATCCGTTCTTATTCGCGCAAATCCGCGTTCCCATAGAAGGAGTTCAACCCGAGATGGGAGCCACCAGGATCTGCTGGGCGATGTCATAGGCCAGGGCATGGTGCTCGCCCTCGACGTCGATCAGTACTGGCCCGTCGAAGGGAGCCCGCTTCAGCAGGACGACGGTCACGTTGGGGTACAAGCCCAGGGAGCCAAGATAGTTAAGTCGCTCCGAATCCTGGACGAGGACGCGCACCAGACAATAGGGATGGTCCAATGCAGCTTGGCTCAGGGGCGCGCCTTCGATCTTCTCGATGTGACCGTCTTTAGAGGGAATAGGGTCGCCGTGGGGATCTGTGGTTGGGTTGTCCAACGCGTCGGCGATGGCGTCCTCCAACACATCGCTCATCACATGTTCCAGCAGTTCGGCTTCGGCATGAACCTGATCCCAGGTGAGGTTGAGCTTATCATGGAGGTAAAGCTCCAGCAGGCGATGATGACGCAACACTTCCAGCGCCACCCGCTCACCGCTGGGGGTCAGGGTCATGGCGTGATAGGGCGCGTATTCCACCAGCCCCAACTCGGCCAGTTTCTTGACCATATTGGTGGCCGAAGCCGGCGATACTCGCAACTGGGTGGCCAACGCCGAATTGGTGACCTTCTTGCCCTGGGTCTGTAGAAGATAGATGGATTTCAGATAGTCTTCATGGGCCGGGGTCAATATATTTTCATCGATCAAAGGATCTATTTTAGCCATGAATAAATTTTAGCGGGTTTTATACGCGTTGTCAAACGAAATAGAACGCGGATTTTTAGAAAAAATCCGCGTTTTTCCGCCCGATCCCCTCAATCCGCGTTCTATCAGATCACCGCACCAACGAGACCGAACCGCCCCGTCGCAGATCGCCCGCGGGGATGAGGTCGCCGCCCTGCATGGCCACAGCGTGCGCACCGCCGAAAAACATGTTCTTCCCCGGCCACTGGTTGACCCGGTACCCCAGCTTGCGCAGCTCACCCACGATCCCGTCCGGCAGGCCACCTTCAGCCTGGAGGAGGCCGGCCTCGAAATGAATGCGCGCAGCGTTGACGGCCTTGTCCAGGGGCAGGCCGAAGTCGATCACGTTGCAGAGCACCTGCAAAATGGCCGAACGGATGCGGTTGCTGCCGCCGCTGCCCACGGCCAGCACGGGCGCTCCATCCTTCACCACCACGACCGGCGTCATCATGGTGTGGAGGCGCTCGCCGGGCGGCCAACGGTGGAAGCCCTTGGGATGCAGATCGATCTCCCCCAGCATGTTGTTGAGGCAGACGCCTGTGTCTCCGACCACGAAGCCGGCGTTCTCGCCGGCCGAGGTGGTCACGCTGACCAACAGGCCGCCGCGATCGACCACGCTGATGTGGGTGGTGTCATTGGGACCGGGTGCGAATTCAGGTTCGGTCGGCGCGTCCGCCCCCTGTAGAATAGCCATGAGTTGCGCCTGATAGTCGGCCACGTGTTCCGGGGAGAGGAACCAGGCGATGCGCTCGTCCACCTCCCCGCCGCGGCGATCCCAATCCTGGCGGGCCACATTGGTCAGGCGCATGACCTCGGCCAGCGCGCGCAGGTGGCGGACGCCGTTGTGGGGCAGCGCGCTCAAGTCCACCGCGGCCAGCAGGGTGAGCGCAAAGCCGACCAGCACCCCGCCGCTGGAAGAGGGCGGCGGCAGCATCACCGTATAACCCCGGTAGTCGACGGCGATAGGCTCGATCACGCGCGCGCGATAGCCGGCCAGGTCGTCGGCCGTGACCAGGCCGCCATGGGCTTCCTGATCGGCTACGATGGCGCGGGCCACATCCCCGCTGTAGAAAAGATCCGGCCCTTCCCGGCCCAATCGCTCCAGGGTGCGGGAGAGAGCGGGGAAGTGCATAAGATCGCCGGCGTGCAGGCGACGCCCTCCCGGCAGGTAGAGGTCGGCCAGCGCAGGCGTGTCAGTAAAGATGGGCTGGAGGATCGAGTAAGCATACTCCTGGGCCGGGCTCAATTCCACGCCCTCGACGCCCATGCGGATGGCCGGCTCCAGCAGGGCGGAGAGGGACAACGTTCCCCGCTCCGCGGCCATGGCGCAGAGCCCGGCCACCACGCCGGGCACGGCTACGCTGGCGCGGCCGATGTAGAAGGGCTGTTTCTCCGGTCCGAAATCGATCATGACCTGGTGGAAGTCGGCGTCAGGACGTAAAGGGCCGGTGGGCATATCGCTGAAAAAGTCATACATGACGTCGTCGTCCGAGCGGCTGTCCACTACCAACGCCACCCCGCCGCCGCAGATATTAACTAACGTCGCTTCGGCCACGAAGGATGCGAACGCCGCCGACACCGCCGCATCCACCGCGTTTCCGCCCTGTTTCAACATTTCAGCGCCGGCGGCCGCGGTCTGCGGGTCGCCGGCGGCAATTGCGCCTTTGTACATGATGGGTGTCCTACGTGTTCAACTCGATGTCTCGACAGAGCTTTTCGCACAGGGTCAGCAGTTTGACCTTCCAGCGCCGGTGCAAGTCCACGGGATCGATCCAGTGCAGGGCGTAGCTGTGGGTCGCCAACTGCTCCAGGTCGGCATCGCCATCGTCCACCACCTGCATCAACAGTTCCCGGCGCGAGAATTCGCCAAACTGGTATTGGAGGACGGAGACGGGCGGGATGCGCGCCGGCGTCTCGTTGCACCAGTGCAGCGCCTGGTTGAAGAAGAGGCGCTGGGCATGATAGCGACGGTGTACGTTCGGTTCATTCACCACCAGTTGCTGCCAGAACGCGCTCGACGCGTAGGTGTGCTCGGCGTTGGAAAGAGGCAGTTGGTAGAGGATGGCCAGGGTCGCCGCGCCGCTGTCCAGCAGCGCCCGCACCGCGCCCAGATAGCCGATGAGGAAGGATCGCCCCATGACCGCGGCCTTGACGTCGGCGTCGCGACCGATGTTCTCCCGGGCCAGGTCGTGGCGTTTGACCGCATCCTGGATCAGATAGGCGTACATCTCCACATCAGCCATGCGCGCACAGACGCTCTCCGCCAGCGCCAGACCCACGTTCATGGGCGCGCCCTGCCCGGCCTCGAAACGGGCGTCGAAGTGATCGTCGAGTTTGAGAAAACAGTTGGGCACCGGCTCGTCAGAGAGCCGGTATGCAGTGCGTTCGTAGAAGCGGGTTTTCATTGCAATCGGTTACTGTGATCCGCGCGCACGTCAGTGAATTCTCACAGTGGATTCTCACAGTGAAACGCGGTATACTATGGTCAGTTGGCGACTATTCAGCGACCCAATGGGAACGCAGATTTTACCGGATGGAGCCAGATTTTCAAAAAATCCGCGAAAATCCGCGTTCCAATAAAGCCTGCCTGAACGGTCGTTTTCCGGCAAAGTATACACCGACAGCCAAGGAACAGCCAGAACCCCACAACATAAGGAGCCATCCAGTGGAAGATGTGTCATCCCCCGGATACAGTCCCATGATCCGCGATCTGCCTGCGGACCTGCGTCCGCGCGAGCGGCTGGCCTATGCCGGCCCCAGCGCGCTGAGCACGGCCGAATTGCTGGCCATCATCCTGCGGGTGGGCAACCCCGGCGAGAGCGTCATGCGCCTGGCCGAACGCCTGCTTACCCATTTCGACGGCATGGCGGGTCTGGCCCAGGCCACCTTCGAGGAACTGATGCAGGTCTACGGCATCGGCCCAGCCAAGGCCGCGCAGCTTCAGTCGTCACTGGAGTTGGGACGGCGGATGCTCGTCAGCGCGCCTGGCGCCCGGCTTCAGGTCCAGACGCCGGCGGACGTGGCCAATCTGCTGATGATGGAAATGGGCTTGATGAAGCAGGAGCAGTTGCGCACAGTGCTGCTGGACACGAAGAGCTACATCACCCGCATTGTGGAGGTCTACACCGGCAGTCTCAACACCGCGGTGGTGCGGGTGGGCGAGATCTTCCGGCCGGCCGTGCGGGCCAACGCAGCCGCCATCATCATCGTCCACAACCACCCCAGCGGCGACCCCACGCCCAGCCCCGAAGATGTACGCGTCACCGAGATGGCGGTGGAGGCGGGGCGGCTCCTGGACATCAACGTGGTCGATCACCTGATCATCGGTCGCAACCGCTTCGTGAGCCTGAAGGAGCGGCGGTTGGGATTCTGATAGAACGCGGATTTCACGGATTTTTTAAAAATCCGTGAAATCCGCCCGTTCCGTGAAATCCGCGTTCTATTCCTCCTCATCCTCCTGATACTCACTCACGCTGACGAGGTACTCGGTCAGGGCTTTGAGCGTTTTCGCATTCACCTTGTTCTCCTTGGCCCGGCGACGGATGTAGGCCTTGAGTTGGTCGCCGCGCAGCGCAGGAACGGTGGGGTTGTCCACGTCCAGTTGCACCTCTGGGTTGAGGAAAACGGCTGCGCCCTCTACGGGCACGCTCTCGAACTGGTCGGGATCAGGGGCCTCCGCGATGAGTTCGCTCAGCTTCTTCCCCTGATCCAGCAGATCGTTCCTGGGATTGCCCACGCCCTCGCGCGCGAAGATGGTGAAAATGCGGCCAAAGCTGAACGGCTCGCGCCACTTGTCGCCGCTGACCACCACCCGGCCCTTGTCGCTGCGCACGGTGAGGATCTGAATGCCGCACGGCCCTACCAGCACATAGGCGGGGGGCAGGCTGTAGGCGAAGTAGGCGTACTTATCGTCGAAGCCCTTCATGTTGCGTTCCAGCATTTCATCAGGCCGCGCGATCTTCTTGCTCCCCGGCCAGCGGCGACGGGCGAAGCGGTTGATGAAATAGCTGCCCACGCTGGCGAAAATGAACCCCAGGGGCAGGGCCGCAAAGCTGATGTAAGGCCACCACTGGGACATGAACTGACCCAGACCGCTCTCGGCCCGCGCGCCGGTGAAATAGTTGGGTGAAAAACTGGCGAACAGGCCGATGAAGAGAACCACCAGGCCGATGGTGCTCAGCCGGCGTCCCAATTGCTCTTTGCCCTTGATTTTTTTGACGTTGCGATAAGTTCTCATGCGTTCGCTTTCTGGCGGTGATGTGTTGGTGGTTGTGTTTTATTCGCTCAATAGATAGGCGACGATAAGCTTGGCCGTGTTCTCCAGCGCGTCGCGATGGGTGCGCTCGTAATGATGAGACGCATCCACGCCTGGCCCGATCAGCGCCACGGCCACGTCGCCGCCCGCACGCCACTGGGCCTCGCCGTCCGAGCCATAGAAGGGATAGACGTCCGTCTGCCAGCGTAGCCCGGTCTCCTGGGCCAGCGCTTCCAGCCTGCGTCGTAGCCCCATGTGATAGGGGCCGGCCGAATCCTTGGCGCAGATGGTGACCGATTGCTCGTCGGACGTCTGGCCGGGGGCGACTACAGCCATGTCCACCGCCAGCAGCTCTGCAAGGTCGGCGGGAAAGCCGGTTGCGCCGCCGTGGCCCACCTCTTCGTAGTTGCTGATGTGCACAGTAGTCGTCTGCGCTGGCGTTAGCCCGGCTCGGTCTATGGCTCTGAGCGCGCCGTAGATCGCGGCCACGCTGGTCTTGTCGTCCAGGTGGCGGCTGCGGATAAACCCGCTCTGCGCAAGCTCCACGCGCGGGTCCACGGCCACCACATCGCCGACGCTGATTCCCAGGTCCCGGGTCTCTTCGGCAGAGTGGGTGAGGGCGTCGATACGCACCTCCATGTTTTCGGCTGTGCGCCGGGCGGCGCCCTCTTCACGCGTGTGGGCGTGGATGGACGCCATGGTGGGCAGGATCGAGCCGCGCAGGCGCTGGCCGTTGCTGGCGAAGATGGTCACCCCCTCGCCTTCCACCGACCCCCAGATCCAGCCACCCAGTTGGGTCAGGCCCAGCCGCCCGTTCTCTTTGATGTGGCTGACCATCGCGCCCAGGGTGTCCACATGCGCGGTGACGGCCCGGGGCGCGTCGTCTCGCTGGCCCGGCCAGGTTCCGGTCAACAGTCCTTTGGGCGTGATCCGGGTGGCGAAGGGAAGATCGGCGAGCGCCTCCTGGACGTAGCTGACGCCGCGGGCCGCGTCGCCGGTGGGGCTAGGCGTGTTGAGCAGGCCAACCAGAAAATCAACCATCTCATCGACGTCGATATCCAGCGCGTCCAGCCGTGCTTCGGTTGATTCAACCATTCTGATCTCGCTTTCCAGGCGTCATTCGGTGGGGGTATTGGGGCTCAATGTGGTTTTGGCGTCTCAATTGGACACCGGCATCAATGCGGTCTGATCCAGGTCTATCGATTCGGTGACGCCCTGCTGGATGCGTCTGGACAGATCTTGCTCGATGGCCTGTTTAGCGACCCGAATGGCATGGCGGATGGCGTTGGCCTTGCTGCGTCCGTGGGTGACGATGACCGGTTTCTTCAGTCCCAGCAGAATGGCCCCGCCATATTGGCTGTCATCGAGCCGCGCCCGCACCCGCCGCAAGCCTGACTGGGCCAGGAACGCGCCTAGGGTGCTGACTGGACCGCGCGTCAACTCCTCCTTCATCACCACCTGTAACATCTTGGCCACCCCTTCGGAGGTTTTGATGAAGATGTTGCCGGTGAAGCCGTCGGTCACCACCACATCGGCCAGCCCTTCCATGACCTCGATGCTCTCCACGTTGCCCTGGAAGTTGATGGACCGGGTCCGCTGGAGCAGGGTATAGGCGTTGAGTATCAGTTGGTTGCCCTTGCCCACCTCTTCGCCGTTGCTTAGCAGACGCACAATAGGCCGTTCTACATTCATTACATGCTGGGCGTAGATGCTGCCCATGACGCCAAACTGTTGCATGTGCTCTGGCTTGGTGTCGGCGTTGGCACCGATGTCGAGTACAGCGCAGAAGCCCTTGAGGGTGGGGAAGGGGATGACCAGCGCGGGACGCAGGATGCCGCGCACCCGTCCCACATAGAGGGTGCCGGCCGTCAACGCAGCGCCGGTATTGCCGGCGGTGACAAAAGCCTGGGCGTCCCCTGTGCGCACCATTTTCGTCGCCACCACAATGCTACTGTTGGGTTTGTTGCGCACGGCATGGACCGGTTTCTCCCCCATTTCGATGATCTGTTCGGCGGGCACAATGGGCAAGTCCAACCCGGCCGTGGAATGATCCGCCAGTTCAGCCCGGATGACATCCGGCGGCCCCACCAGCGAAACGGTTACACCGTAAACGCGCGCGGCGTCGACGGCGCCGGCGATAATTTCCTTGGGGGCATTGTCCCCCCCCATTACATCAAGCGCAATGTTCATTGCCGTCTCTGTTCCTATCCGTCTACTGCTGCCCTATCGTATCTCTTGTTGCAAACGCACTCATGTTACTACAACGCACCCGCATGTGTGAAGTCGCGCGGCGCTTGAACAGGAATGCGAGAGCGGAATGCTCATCATCGTCCAGGCATATTCACGGGTCCATCAGGCGTCCGCGTCGATCTGCCTGGACGATACGCCGATCTCCCGTATCACCGCCGGCAAACGGGGGAGCAGGTCGCCGGCCACGACTCCAGCCCGGCCAATGGCGGCTTCGCAATGGAGCCCAGCGCGACCGTGGATCCAGGCGCCCAGACACGCGGCCTTGAACGGGGGAACGCCCTGGGCCAGCAGCCCGCCGATCGCGCCCGCCAGTACATCGCCCGTCCCCGCGGTGGCTAGCGCGGGGGTGGCCACCGGTAGCACCGCCAGCAGCCCGCCCGGATCAGCGATGACTGTGTACGGCCCCTTGAGCAGCACCACCGCGCCCCAGGCCGCGGCCTTCTCCAGGGCCAAATCCCAGCGGTTGGCCACCACTGTGCGCACATCCAGCCCGCAAAGCCGGGCCATCTCCGCCGGGTGGGGCGTAAGGACGACCTGCTCCGGCAGCCGATCCGGCCACTCCTCCAGCCGGGCCAGGTTGTTGAGGCCGTCGGCGTCGATGAGCGTGGGAGGAAGATCCGCCGCCAGCAGATCGGCCACAAAGGTGCGGGTGGCGTCGCTCTGGCCCAGGCCGCAGCCCAGGATCAGCGCATCGTAGGCCGGGAGCGCGGCCGCAACCTGGGTCGCGGCCGGCGCGTCGATGCGTCCCTCCGCGGTCGCGGGCAGAGACAGCCAGGTCGGCTCCGCCAGCTTGGACGCCACCACCGGCCAGACCGGCTGCGCGACCGCGCCCGTGACCAGCCCCGCGCCGACCCGTCCCGCGGCCGTGCAAGAGAGATAGGCCGCGCCGGGAAAATTAACGCTGCCCACCGCCGCCATCACCTTGCCAAAGGAGCCTTTGTGGCTGTTGGCGTCGCGCGAAGGCAGCCAGTCCGCGACCAGGCCCTCGTCCAGGGCGAAGACGCCCACATCCGCCACCAGCTCCGGCAGCGCGCCGATGTCCGTGACCAACAATTCGCCCACCGCGCCCGCGCCGGGGAAGAGATAGTGGCCGCGCTTGGCGTTAGCGAAAGTTACGGTCAGGTCCGCGGGCAGGGCGTGGAGGTCGATCGCGCCCGTGTCACAGTTGAGACCGCTGGGCGAATCCACCGCGACCACAGTCAGACGGGCCGGCGTGAACGCGTCCGCTGGCGCAGGAGAGGGAGGTAGCTGCGCGCGCACTGCGTCCAACAGGGTGGCCAGTTCGCCGCCGATGGGACGGTTGGCGCCCGTGCCCAGGAGCGCATCCACGATGACTATAAGCTCCTCAGGCGCGTCAGGCTCATTCAGCCAGGTCAGTAGGGTGGCCAGCGTCCCGTCCGCGGCCAGGTCGTCTTCCAGCCGCGCGTGGGGTGCGCCCAGTTCCATCAATTTGGCGAAGTGATGTTCGTAGTCGCGATCGGGATCGGTGCGCCGTTTCCAGAGATAGACCCGGGCGTCGATCCCGGCCTGGTGTAGATAGCGGGCGCAGACCAGGCCGTCGCCGCCGTTATTGCCCGGCCCCACCAGCACCACGACGCGCGCGGGGCCAGCACCCAGGCGGTCGAGGATGGCGTCGGCCACCGACTTTCCGGCCATCTCCATCATGGCGGCGTAGGAGTGGCCGGCCGCGTCCGTCCCCCGCTCGATCTCCTGCATCTGGGCGACGGTGACGATCTTTTTGCGGGGAGGGAGTTCCTGGGGTTGCATGGCGGTCATGCTCCTTGTGCAGATACGCCCGGCGAGGGGAAGGCCGGACGTCAGCGCAGTTGCTTGTAACGGTTGATCAGGCCATTGGTGGAGGCGTCATGGCTGGCCACGGGCGCGTCATCCGCCAGCTCCGGCAGGATGGCTTTGGCCAGCACCTTGCCCAGTTCGACGCCCATCTGATCGAACGAGTTAATCCCCCAGATCACGCCCTGGGTGAAGATCTTGTGCTCGTAGAGCGCGATCAGCGAGCCCAGCGTTTCCGGCGTCAGTTGGGTGAAGAGGAACGAGTTGGTGGGCCGGTTGCCGGCGAAGGTCTTGGCCGGGACCAGGGTTTCCAACTCCTCGCCGCTGACGCCCTGGGCTTCCAATTCCGCCCGCACCTCGTCCGGCGTCTTGCCTTTCATCAGCGCCTCGGTCTGGGCGAAGAAGTTGGAGAGCAGGATGGGATGGTGCTGGCCAACCGGGTTGTGACTACGGGCCGGGGCCAGGAAGTCGCAGGGGATCAGCTTGGTTCCCTGGTGGATGAGCTGGTAGAAGGCGTGTTGGCCGTTGGTGCCCGGCTGCCCCCAGATGATGGGGCCGGTCTCGTAGTCCACCGGCTGGCCGGCCTTGGTGACGCTCTTGCCATTGCTCTCCATGTCCCCCTGCTGGAAGTAGGCGGGGAAGTAGGCCATGTACTGGTCATAGGGCAGGATGGCGTGGGTCTGCGCACCCCAGAAGTTATTGTACCAGACGCCCAGCAGTCCCATGACCACGGGGATGTTCTCCTCGAAGGGCGTGGTGCGGAAGTATCCATCCACCTTGTGCGCGCCGGTCAGCAGGGCTTCGAAGTTGTCCATGCCGATGTAGAGGGCGATGGAGAGACCGATGGCCGACCACAGGGAGTAGCGCCCGCCCACCCAGTCCCAGAAGACGAACATGTTGCGGGGATCGATGCCGAAGTCGATCACGCCCTGGCGGTTGGTGGAGAGGGCGACGAAATGCTTGGCGACCGCAGCCTCGTCCCCGGCCGCGGCCAGGAACCAATCGCGCGCGGTGTGGGCGTTGGTCATGGTCTCCTGGGTGGTGAAGGTTTTGGATGCGATCAGGAAGAGGGTCGTCTCGGGGTCCACCCGTTTCAGGGTCTCGGCAATGTCGGTTCCGTCCACGTTGGAGACGAAGTGGACGTTCAGCCCCGGCTTGGCGTAGGGCGTCAACGCCTGGGTGACCATCTTGGGTCCCAGGTCCGAGCCGCCGATGCCAATGTTGACCACGTCGGTGATGGCCTGGCCGGTGTAGCCCCGCCAGTCTCCGTCGCGCACCGCGTCGCTGAACTCGCGCATCTGAGCCAGCACCGCGTTGACCGCGGGCATGACGTCCTCGCCATCCACAACGATGGGGCGGTTGGAGCGGTTGCGCAGGGCCACATGGAGGACGGCCCGGTTCTCGGTGTTGTTGATCTTCTCGCCCGCGAACATGGCGTCGATCATGGCTTGCAGATCGGCCGCGCGCGCCAGCTCCATGAGCAGGGCCATGGTCTCTTCGGTGATGCGATTCTTGGAATAGTCGAAAAGGATATCCTCGAACTGCAACGAAAAGCGCTCGAAGCGCCCGGGGTCGGCGGCGAACAGATCGCGCATGTGGACGGCTTCCATGGCGCGCTGATGATGCGTCAGGGCCTGCCAGGGTTGTGACTGGGTGACTGCGGACATGATGTTTCCTTTCAATAAAGGAAAGCGTAAAACGTGAGGCGTAAAACATAAGGTCGCTGCAAATCAATTGACGCTGCGTCCTTCACGTCTTCACGTTTTACGTCTTCACGTTTCACGCCTTATGGCGTCCCGAACCATTTGGCGAAGATGCGATCATAGGTCCCGTCTTCCTTGACCTTGGCCAGGGCGGCGTTGACGCCCGCCAGCAGGTCAGGCTTGCCCTTGGCCACGGCGATGGCGTACTCTTCCTGGGTGATAGGCCCGCCCGTCAGCTTGATCCCGGCGTCGGGGTTGCTGCGGATGAAGCCGGTGATGACGGGGATGTCGACGACCACCGCGTCCACCTCGCCATTGGCCAGCGCGTTCAACGCCTCGGGCGCTTCTTCATAGCGCACAAATGTGGCCGACGTGTTGTCCACCACGTAGCGTTCGCCCGTGGTTCCGGCCTTGACGCCCACGCGCACGCCTTCGGTCAGGTCGTCGGGGCCGGTGATGGCGTCGTTGTTCACCTGCACGGCGATGCCCTGGCCGGCGTCATAGTAGGAAACGGGGCTTTGTCCGGACACATAGTAGGGATCGCTGAAATCGACGATGTCCTTACGCGCGTCGGTGACGGTGATCGCGCCCACAGCGATGTCGAACGCGCCCGAATTCAAACCGTCGAAGAGGTTGTTGAATGTGCTGGTGACGAAGCCGACTTCGAAGTTGCTGGCGGCCGCCATGGCGTTGAGGAGATCGATGTCGAAGCCGACAAGCTGGCCGTTTTCATCGGTGAAGACGAACGGCTCGAAGGCGGGGTTCACGCCCACCATCACCACGCCCAGGGTGGGGGGCAGCGGGGTGGCCGTCGGTTCGGCGGGGGCCTCGGCGGTCGCGACGGGAGCCTCGGTGGCGGGCGGCTGTGTGGGTGCGACATCCTCGGCCGGCGCGGCGGGCGCTTCGGCAACGGGTTGGTCGGCGGGCGGCTCCGTCTTCGACTGGCAGGCGGCCAGGAGCAGGATAACGATGGCCAACGGCGCCAGGAGACGCAGCCAGGTGATGGATAGTGAGACGCGAGGTGATGTGTTCACGGTTGCAGGTTCCCTTCGGCTATGGCTTGTGACTTGTTTCCGCCTGGGAAATAGCCGCGGACGACGCGGATGGCGCTGTGCGCCCACTATATGCTCAGGCGAATTATCCGTATTCGTAACTGTGGCGTGCAATCGCCCGGGGCGACTGTTCCGGGGTTTGACCCAGGAGGTGGGGGAGCGCGCTCCATTATAACACCCCAGCGCGCTCGCCCTATAATTTGAGGGAGGAAATTTATTGAATCCGGATGTTTGGATCCAGGCTCCACCAGAGGCGCACCAGCGCGAGGCCGGCGTCTTCGTAAAACTCGACCATCACGTCGTGGTAGCCCCCGCCCAGGTAGTAGGGCGCGCTGATCCGCTCTTTGTAGCCGCCCGTCCACAGGTCGATGACCCGGCGACCATCAACCAGCACGCGCACACCGTCGTCGCTGTGGATGATGAAGTTATACGCGCCCGGCTGGAAGAAGAAGGTTCCCGTCCAGCGCGCCGAAAAGTTATCCTTGCCCACGCGGTCCGGGTTGGGCGATCCTTCGCCCCAGTCCCGGTCCAGGGGATAGGCGCTGTCCCGGGGTTCGATCCGGATCCAGGCGGCGTCACCGGCCAGGTCGCGGTTGTTGAAGTAATTGGCTTCCCAGTCCCCTTCGCGAATGGGGGCGTAGCCGAATTGGATCTCGGCATTGCCCGCGGCTTCGAAGTACTCGATCCGCAGTGCGGCCAGCCCGTCGACGTAACGGTCCGCGCGCAGCTCGCCGGTTGCGCCCTCGCGCCAGGCGTCGATGATCAGTTCGTTGCGGAGCCAGACGCGCACGCCGTCATCTGACCTGACCACGAAGCGATAGGTGGCGGCGGGGAAGTCGACGGTGCGTTCGAAGCGAGCCGAGAAGTTGTCCACCGGCACCTGGGGGAGAGGGCTGCCCAGCCCCCACCTGAAATTGATCTCCGTTGAATCCAGCAGCGCAACCGGCTCGCCGGACAGGTCGCGGTTGGCGAAGTAGGCGGTTTTCCAGTTGACGAAGACCAGGGGTGCGGGCGTTGACGTGGGGGCAGGCGTCGGTTCAGCCACGGGAACCTGTCCAGGATCGCCCACGACGTCCACCAACTGATCGGACACCCAACCCACCAGCCCGTTGTCGCAGCGAACCTGCCACCATTGGCCGTCCGCGCTGCCTTGGGTGATGGGGCAACGCTGGCCCCCCTCCAATTGTCCCACGGGCGGCGCATTGACGTTCGGATCGGTGCGCACGTTGATCACGCCGGCGCGCACGACGATGAAGGCTCCCTCACCGCTGCCTGCTCCGGCGTCACCAGGCGCGGGCGATGCCGGCTGGATGGCCGAGGCCACGATCTCGGGCATGGGGGAGAGCCGCCCCTGGGGGTAGAGCGTTCCCCACACCTTGACCGGCGTATCCGGTCCCTGATTGCGCAGGGCCGCGATCTGGATTTCGACGGTGGCGTCCTGGCCGACCAGCGCGTAAGTGACGCCGTCACGGCCCACCAGGTAGGTGGCGAAGGGCTGGCCGCTGGCCTCACGCAGCGCGCCGGGCAGGGCGAAGACGGGGATTGATTCCTGCTGGCGGCGCGATATGGTTTCACTGACCAGGGGGCGGTCCGGCGTCTCCGCGGCGTGAAGCGGTCCGGCGGCGACCGTCGTTATCAGGAGAGTGAGGAGGATGGCCGGCCAAAAGCAGGCCCTGCGATCTGTCATGAAGGCCACCTATTGCCCGGCTTTGCTCACAACTACGGAAGGAGTGATATCAACTGTATTCTCCTGCTGGGTGGGCAATTGATTCGTTGTGTTGCTGCGTCGGATCCGCCGACGCCGGACAAG
This sequence comes from Chloroflexota bacterium, assembly GCA_024277175.1. GTDB lineage: Bacteria > Chloroflexota > Anaerolineae > Caldilineales > Caldilineaceae > JAJRVT01. The sequence goes on from JAJRVT010000208.1 coordinate 17,088, forward strand.
GCCGCTACGCCCCCACCGGGGGTTTTCGCCTTTCTGAAGTGCAGCCAACGCTGAGTCCGGCCAATCATAGATCACCAACGTCCCGGCCAGTTTGTCATGTAGGGCCTGCCGTCGCGGGTCAATCAGCACCCACAAATAGCCCAGCAGGAGGATGGATGACAGATAGTATCCCACATAGCGGCGGATAGCCTTGCCGATGGTCACGCGGCCGCCATCTTCGCCCACGATGATCAATCCCATGATCCGTTTACCGGGCGTCATGCCCACGAGCGTCCAGAGAACGATATAATAGCTCACCGTGAAGACAATACTGGTCGCCGCGGTAATGGCGCGCAGGATCCATAGTCCGGCGGAGCGGAGATTGAGAAATTGGTTCACCAACCCACTGGTGGCGGAAATGATCGCCACGACGATGATGACGATGGCAATATCGATCACGAACGCCACAAGGCGCGTCACGAACCCGGCATAGTCGCCATAGCGATTTTCGGCGGCGAACGTCTCCTCTGTATCCGTGGGTGATGGGGCGGAAGGAGTCATATTGATTACTCGCTGGCTGTAGAATCATCTTTGAGCGGCGATACACCCGGATGATAAACTGCTTCGGGGTTGCCGGCGAAAGGAGATGGCCCCATTTCCTTTCGGGCAGGTAGCCCCAGGAGGCGACGGATGACGCCCTCGACGCTGTTATCGGCGGCTCCGGTAATGGCTCGGCTGGTTTTCGCCACCGAACTGGCCATGCTCAGGCTCTGCTGGCCAATCTGGTCGCTGACCAATTCAGCCAACTCGGGGCTATCCGAGAGATAGGCGACAAAATCGTCGATAATGTCCAGGGTGGTCTCGCGGGCCAGAATCCGACCCTCGACCAACTCCCCATGGCCGACGAGGACGCTTTCATTGATCTCTTCGCGCAGGCGATCAGCCATGGTCTCCACCGGCCAGCGCAGGGGGCGGCCCAGGGGATTGTCCGTCGCCCAGTCCAGCGCGCCGAAGACAGAGCGCGCCGTCCGCAGCGCGAACGAAGCGCCGCCATGGACCGCACGCACCGCACCGCGCTGGGTCCGCACGGCGGATCCCACGGCCAGATAGCGCACCAGGTCATTGCGAGACGCTTCCGCCAGATCCGCCTCGATTGGCCCCTCGGCCTCCAACTCAGCGATCTTGTCCCGATACTGGCGCAAGCGGGACAGAAGCTGATCGCCGCCTTCGGCTAAAGCGCCGATCAGAAAGCGGGTCAACAGTTCCATGCGCTCCGTATCCAACTCCTCATCGGCCGGAAGAGGCTGAATGGCTGAAGGCTGTTGAACATCAGCGGCGGGGCTGTTTTCGCTGGATGGTTCCATATGATCTCCGTGGTGAATCATCAAAAGGCGTCTACGTGAAGTCGAGGGAATGCCGTAAACGCGATATTTTTCACAGTATACCATAGACCACATACTGCGAAGCAAGCCCGCGGAGAAACATGTCCAGTGGCCTCTCAAGTTGACCCAACCTCCGGGAGGTGGCCAAGATCATTTCGTTTCACTGGCTTCCGGCGGCCACCTTCCGGAGGTTCACAGCGATCAAAATGGGGCCGGCGCGGACGCCGGCCCCATTTGTGAACGTCCTGGACGCCCCTTTTACTCAACAGGAGAGAAGATCATCTGGCCATCGGCCACATCCGTTTCCACAGTCAGAACGCCGTCCTCCACGGCATAGGTGGTTGCCGCGCTCAACTCCTGGAGGAACTCCTGCTCCAGCGAAGGCGGCAGGCAGAGGGCCTGGGTGCTGGTCAGGGGCGTCACCTGAAGTTCGCCGTCGCTGGCGGCGTATACGCCCGTTACCTGGTTGCAGTCAGCGCGGATGCCGACAGCGCCATCCTCAGTGAACGCAATCGTGTAGCGGGTGGGATCGGGCGCTTTGGTGACATCGTCATCGCCGCGCCGGGTTTCCTGCCAGGCCCAGACGGGACCAACCAGGTCACTGTCCACAGCGGCTACGGCCTCGGTTTCATCGCCTGTCACCAACTCGATGGTGAGGGAAGAAATCAGGGAGTCAAGATCGAGCAGATTCGGCTGCCAATCGCTCGGAAGCAACTCGTCGAGTTGGCGCGTGATCTCGACCATGTAAGCGCTGAAATCATTGGCGGCCTCATCCACTTGTTTTTGATCCAGATCGGCCAGGGTCGCGGGCAATACAGAGGCGCTCACAGGCCAACGCATGGCGATATAGATCTGGCCGTCATCGCTCAGCCCCTGGACGTAGTAGGTGAGTCCTTCATTGGTGACTGGACCCGCCTCCTCGACGACGCGGCCCACGCCGCGCACGGCCGAGCCGCCGTTCAGGGTGAGATAGGCGGTCTGCACAGCCAGATCGTTGATCCCATCCACCGGCGGCAGGATAGGAATGGGCGGGTGCAACTGGTCGGGACGCTCCTCTAAAATGGTTTCCAACTCCGTCATGCGTTCGCTGATGGTCTCGTCATTGGCCTCGCGCCAGATGGCTTCATATTCGTAACGCGGGTAAATGTAGATGATGGGACCGCCGACCGCCGCCTCCTCAGGCGTCTGACCGTCGAAGGTGATCACCGCATGCCTGGGCGCGCCCACCGGCTCCGGCTCGGCCGTGATGGTGTACGGCGTCGCCGGGACCACCTGCCACTGGTAGGATGACGCCACAGTCCCCAAGGTCAGGGAGACGGCTTCCTGCTCGGTCGGCAGGAGAGGCACAGAGCGGACGACCTGCTGGGTCAGGTCCTCGGGGGCTGGCTCCGTCACAGGCGCAGACGCCTCGGGTTCCGGGGTCACTTCCGCCGGGCCGGCGGCCCGGTAGTCGGCGATCAGCGAACCTTCGGCCGTGCGCAGTTGCAGTCGGTCGCCGTCGATGGCATAGACGTTGGCCTCTGTCAAAGCAGCCAGGTAGAGCGCCTCCTGCTCCATGACGCCTTCTGGCTCGGCGCACATTTTACGCGTGGTCGCGGCCGGGCCGATGGAAATGTTCGCACCGTCCACCTCGTAGGCCGCAGTATAGTTATTGCAGCCGGCGTTGCCCGTCAGTTTGCCGTCCTTGTCGAAGACGGCTGTGATCTCGGAGCCTGCGACCAGGGAGACCACCGCCTGTTTGCCGTTGTTGTAGCCGATGGCGGTCCAGAGGGTTCCGGTCAGCTTCGTCGCCTCGCGCGGGGCGAAGGTGAGCACCGTCTCACCGGCCTCGTTGGTCATGGCCAGTTCATCGTCGGTCATGGTATAACCTGTCACCGTTCCCAGCGCAGCCGTGTAGGTCTGCTCCTGGGCCATCTGATCATCCGGGCAGGCCATCATGGTCGACGCAATGGGGCCAAAGCTGAGCTCGCTCTCCGTCGCCTGATAGTCACCGGAGTAGGTATTGCAGCCTGTGGTTCCACTGGCCTGACCGCCCTCGAAGGCGATGGTCGGCTCTGAACCAACCAGCGCCTCCTGGCTCTCACCCTGGTCATCCATGTAGGAAGCCAGTTGCCAGGAAGAGCCGTCCAGAGGCGACCCCGCGGACGGCAACGCGCCCATTGCCGGCGCGCCCGCGGCCCCGCTGATCTCGGCGGTGGCGGTCGTTTCCGCGGTGCCCGTCACCCCGGCGGTTTCGGTCATCCCTGCGGTCTCAGTCATCCCCATCGTCTCGGTGACGCCGATGGAATCGCTGACGCCGGCGGATTCGATCGTCCCCAGGACCACTTCGTTGGTCTGGGTTAGTTCGCCGTCCTGATATTCATAGGTGCGCTCCACCTGCTGAGTGGGACAGCACATGGCGTCGTCCGGCCCCTGAGTCACCAAATCAACCACAATCTGGTTATCGGCGATGGCGAGCGAGTCAATCTGCACCCGATCACCCAGGTTGGCGGTGGCCACGTTCACCAGCTCGCCGTCCTGCTCCATCACCAGCGCCAGGTCGTAAAAGGTGCCGCTGCCGCCGCCGTCGGAGACTAACACCACCACGGCCGCCGACTGGCCGTCGATCTCGCCCGTGGCCACGTTGTCCGTCAGCATGACCTGTATCTTACTTGCAGAGCCGGGAGCCGCCTCTTCGCTGTACTCGCCATCCTCCAGCGGAGCCACGCCCTCCTCCGTCATTTCGGACTTGTATTCCATGTTAGCCAGCGCCGTCATCAGCTCCTCGCCGCTTGGCATGGCGGGGGCCGTCTCGACAGGGGCCTCGGTCGCAGTCGCCTCAGCCTCGGTTTCCGTCGCCGCTTCGGTTGGGGCCGCAGTGGGTTCCGGCGCCGTTGTGGCCGTTGGCGCGGGGGCGGGCGTTGGCGTCGCTTTCTTTCCACCGCAGGCTGCCAGCGTTAAAGCCGTGACGGCCATCAATGCAGTGATAATCAACCATTTTCGTGACATCTGACTGTCCTTCCTTCTGCCATGTGGCATTTACTGTTGTATTATTAGATTTTACAACGGCTATCGGCCCTTTCCCGATAGCCTGCTTGCGTCTTGTTTGCAAAACAATGCACAATAGAAGTAACGATACGCCTAGCGCCATTGTTTCGCAAGTTTCCAGACCGTTCGTCTACGTTTTCGATCATGGCGATGCAGAACAGGTGAGCGCGCGTTCAAATGGCGCGCAGATATGGCTGGACGGAGATCTGATATGAGCGATTTGCGTACGACCCAGGTGAGCGTTCCCCCGGATATGATCGACTTCGGCATTGGCCAGCCTGGCTTCGATCTGTTACCCGCCCGGCTCATGCAGAGTGCGGCCGCGCGCCGGCTGGATGGCGTCGAGACTTCCTTCCTCAACTACGGCGCGGAGCAGGGAGATGGCTTCTTTCGCCAGGCCCTGGCCCGTTTCCTGAGCGATGGCTATGACGAGGCAGTGGACCCCGACGCCCTCTTCATCACCGCCGGCGCGTCCAACGCCCTGGACCTGACCTGCACCCTCTTCACCCGTCCCGGCGATGTGGTCTTCGCGGCCGAGCCGACCTACTTCCTCGCCCTGCGCATCTTCGCCGACCACGGCCTGCGGGTGGTCCCCATCCCCACCGATGAGCAGGGGATGAACATCCAGGCGCTGGAGGATGCCCTGCGCACAGAGCGGCCAACGCTGCTCTACGTCATCCCCAGCTTTCAAAACCCGGCGGGCATGACATTGCCCATGGAACGTCGCCGTCGCCTGGCCGAGTTAGCAACCGAATATGATTTTCTGATCGCGGCGGACGAGGTCTACCATCTGCTTGCGTACACGGCCGCGCCGCCCGCGCCCATGGCCCATTTCACCGCCGATGGACGCGTCATCTCCATCGGCTCCTTCTCCAAGATCCTGGCGCCTGGCCTGCGCTTGGGTTGGATCCAGGCCGAGCCTGCGCTGCTCCGACGTTTCGTCACCAGCGGATTGGTGGACAGTGGCGGCGGCCTCAACCCGTTTACATCGGCATTGGTGCGGGTGGCGCTGGAGGAGGGCTGGCAGGAGGAATATCTAGCTCGGCTTCGGCGCACGTACGTCCACCGCATCGACGTCATGGACGCAGTGCTGCGCGAGGAACTGGGCGGTCTGGTCGACTACACGCGGCCGGCGGGCGGTTTCTTTTTCTGGCTGGCGCTCGCTCCGGGGATGGACAGCCAGCGCTTGCAAGCCGCGGCCAGCGCCTACCAGGTGGGCTTTCAGCCGGGCGTGCGCTTCTCCAGCCGCGGGAAACTGCACGACCGGCTGCGGCTAAGCTTTGCGTTCTATGGCGAAGATACAATCCGGGAAGGCGTGTCACGGCTGGCGCGGCTGCTGCGTGTACAAGATCCAGGATAGAACACGGACTTGTGCTAATTATGCGGCCTGAGCAGTAACCATCGGGTGAGGAATTCAGCGAATGGAAAAGGTGGAGACCACCATGTAGACGAAAGGAATCACGAACAGGATGCTGTCCAGACGATCGAGCATGCCCCCATGGCCGGGGAAGAGCCGCCCGGAGTCCTTGACCCCCACTTGGCGCTTGAGCATACTGATAGACAGATCACCCACCAGGGCCAGCGCACCGGCCACAGCGCCCACCAGCGCGGCGTAAAGGGGCGGCATGGTGATGGGCAGGACGTAGGTCAGCGCAACCGCAGCCAAGGCGGCCCCTACCCAGCCGCCGATGGTTCCTTCCCAACTTTTCTTGGGGCTGAGCCGAGGCCACAGCTTGTGTTTGCCCAGGGTGACGCCAACGAAGTAGGCCGACGAGTCATTGGCCCATGTGATCAGGATGGCAAACAGGAGCCACCAGAGACCGTTGGGGCGCAGGCGTAAGGAAACGGCCTGGCCCAGGATGATTCCGATGTAGATCGCGCCCATGGCTGTGGAAAACCAGGTGTCGGCCGGTCGCTCTTCCTGGAAGAGCGCATAGGTAATGCTGAGGATCAGTCCGATGGCCAGCACATAGGAAAGGGGAAGGAATTCCGCTATCCGGCCATAGCCATTGACGGCCAATGCCACCAACCAGATCAGCCCCAGCCAACGGGCCGGATGATAGCCGCCCTGTTCCATCATGTCATAGAATTCGAACCCCGCCAACACGGCGACCGCCACCAACAGAAGGACGCCCCAGATGCCGCCGATGTAAATGGGGATCAGGACAATGGGGATCGCAATGATCGCCACAAGAATGCGCTTTGACATGGGCTGCCGTCCAAATGTGAATCGTGACCCGTCGTTGGGCGGGAATATTAATAGGATACTACATAATGGCCTGGAAAGGTGGACTAGCGGCGCGGTTATGGGTTGGGGACGCGGCCAAAACGTCGTTCGCGTCGACTGTATTCCACCAACGCCTTGTGTAACTCGGCCTCATCAAAATCGGGCCAGTAGGTGGGGGTGGTGTAATACTCGGCATAGGCGGCCTGCCAGATCAGGAAATTGCTCAAGCGCCACTCGCCGCCGGTGCGAATGATCATATCCGGATCGGGCAGATCGAGATAGAGATATTGGCTGAACAGTTCTTCAGTCAGGTCATCGGGGTCGATGCCGTCCTGGATGATGCGGCGGGTGGCGTCCAAAATTTCCGCCCGGCCACCGTAGTTGAAGGCGACGTTCAAGGTGATGCGATCGTTGTCACGCGTCACCTCCACGGCCCGGCGGATCTGCTTTTGGAGGTGCTCGTTGATCCCCTCCATGCGTCCGCTGTGGAGAATGCGCACGCCGTTGCGGTTGAGTTGATTGAGTTGGCGTTGAATGGTAAGGCCAAGCAGGCGCATCAAACCGCGCACTTCATCCGGTGGCCGCTGCCAGTTTTCAGTCGAAAATGCGTAGATGGTCAGCACTTTGATGCCCACGCGGACTGACTCTTCCAGGATACGCTTGATGTTGTCCACGCCGGCCTGATGACCGGCCAGACGCGGCAATCCTCGCTGTTGAGCCCAGCGCCCGTTGCCATCCATGATGATCCCGATGTGATAAGGAATGGATTGGTACGTCGTTTGACTGCTGTTGACCTGACTACCCACGGTGGTGACTCCTTACCCCGATCATCCGCATCACACCTACCCTGAAATTAGCCGTCTATGGACGTTGCTACGCGGGCGCAACCGGCATGATCCCATGGAAACAGAAAAAAAGTAAGGGGTGAGCGCGCCCTCACCCCTTGTCGATCGATCACGTTCAACCTTGACGCCTCCGCTATCCCGTTGACCAGTCAACGCTAGATCGTCATGATCTCTTCTTCTTTTTCCTTGGCCACGGCGTCAATCTTTTTGATATACGCGTTCGTCTTTTCCTGGATTTTTTGTTGGGCGCGGTGGAGTTCATCTTCAGAGATCATGCTTTCCCGTTCCATCTCGCGAAGGTCTTGAATATCATCGCGCCGGATGTTGCGCACGGCCACCCGGGCCTCCTCGGCGCGTTTGGCGACCATTTTCGTCAATTCGCGGCGGCGATCCTCGGTCAACGGCGGGATGGAAAGCCTGATCTGTTGGCCATCATTGCTGGGCGCCAACCCGAGATCGGACTTGGCAATGGCCTTCTCGATGGTGATGATGTCATTGGCGGCGTAGGGGCGAATGACGATCGTCTGCGCATCCGGCGCCGATATAGTCGCCAGTTGCTGCAACGGGGTCGGCATATTGTAATAATCCACAGTCAGCCATTCGACCAATGCCGGCGTCGCCCGACCGGTGCGGATCGTCATGAGATCGTTGCGCAACGCTTCGACCGCCTTTTGCATGCGTTCATCGGCATTCGCCAGAACTTCCTTGATCATATCCAGTCTCCTCCGTGTTGGGGCGGCCTGGTGGGAACGGCCTGAAGTGAATATCCTGTGACTATTTTAGCAAATTCCGGGCATACGCAAAAATCAACGCGACCTCCCTGCGCCACGACTCGTCTATGCGGTGATCATCGTCCCCACCTTTTCACCCCGGATCACCTTCTCCAGCGCGCCTTCCTGCCAGAGATTGAGCACACAGATAGGCAGGTCGTTATCCATGCACATGGCCATGGCCGTGCTGTCCATCACCCCCACGCGCATGTTGAGCGCATTGATGTAGGTCAGGTGTTCGAATTTCTTGGCGTCGGGGTTGAGTTTGGGGTCACTATCGTATACACCATCCACCTTGGTGGCCTTGATCAGGATCTCGGCGTCGATCTCCATGGCCCGAAGGGATGCCGCGGTGTCGGTGGTGAAATAGGGGTTGCCCGTCCCCGCGCCGAAGATGACCACGCGCCCCTTTTCCAGGTGACGCACAGCGCGACGCTGGATATAGGGTTCGGCAACAGAGCGCACTTCGATGCCCGTCAGCACCCGGGTGGGCGCGCCTAACCGCTCCAGCGCATCCTGGATGGCCAATGAATTCATCACCGTGGCCAACATGCCCATATGGTCGGCGGTGACCCGTTCCATGCCATGTTCGAGGCCATCCTGCTTGCCGCGCCACAGATTGCCCGCGCCGATGACCACAGCGATCTGCACACCCATGTTGACCACATCGAGCACCCGCTGGGCGAGAAAATCGGCCTGGGCGGGGTCGATGCCAAACCCTTTACTCCCCGCCAGGGCCTCACCGCTCAATTTCAACAGAATGCGTCGAAATTTTAGATCCGCCATTTTCACTTTACTCCTTTGACGATTTCACTGGATGCACTGAGCTTTAATCGGAAACAGAAAATATCTGTTCTGGGGACGCTGATACGATGTTATACAAAAATGCCCAGCCAGGTCGGCTGGGCATTTTCTTGCGGTTGGCTAACCGCCGATCTCTAAACGGGCGAAGCGGTTGACCTTGATGTTCTCACCAAGCGACGCAATGTGCTTCTTCAACAGATCCTCGATGGTAATATCATTATCTTTGACAAAGGGCTGCTCCAGCAGACAAACTTCAGAGTACCACTTGTCGATCTTCCCCTCGACGATGCGGTCGATGATATGTTCAGGCTTGCCGCTCGCCGCCATCTGCTCTCGATAGATAGCCATCTCTTTTTCGACGACGTCAGCGGGGATATCCTCCCGACTCACGTATTCGGGGCGGGTAGCCACGATATGCATGGCGATATCATAGGCCAACTGCTGGAATTCTTCGGTGCGGGCCACGAAGTCAGTCTCGCAGGCCACCTCGGCCATACCCGCCATCTTGGAGCCGGGATGGACGTAGACGCCGATGAGGCCGTCTTTGGTGTCTCGGCTGGCCTTCTTGGCCGCCGCGGACAGCCCCTTCTTGCGCAGAAGTTCGACCGCGGCGTCGAAGTCGCCGTCGACTGCGGTCAGCGCCTTTTTACATTCGAGAACGCCGGCGTTGGTGGCGGCGCGCAACTGTTTCACCATCTGGGCGGTAATCTCAGCCATTATGGGTTTCTCCTGAAAAATTTTTCTGTTGTTTCAGCAATAGCGGATCTATACCGCTATTCTTCAGCCGTCTCGGCCACATCTTCCGCCGCGGCTTCTTCCACAACTTCCTCGGCCACGACTTCGCTCTTCTCCTCGCCAGCGACCTCAGTCACGGCATCTTCCACCATGATCTCTTCAACCATTACCTCTTCAATCGCGACGTCGGCTTCAGTTTCCTCGGCCTTGGTTTCCTCCACCTCAGTCTCACTCTGCAATTTCGCCAGAGTGCTGGGACCAAGGTATTGCTCCATATCGGCCAGATCCGCCTTGCTGACCTGTCCCGTGTCGGCCAACTCCACCTCGCGAATGCGCTGCCCCTCTTCCACCGCGTCAGCGATCGCGCCGACGATCAGTTTAACGGCGCGAATGGCGTCGTCGTTGCTGGGGATGGGGTAGGCGATCGGGTCAGGGTCGCAGTTGGTGTCAACCATGCCAATAATAGGAATCTTCAGCTTACTGGCTTCTTTCACCGCCAGTTCTTCCATATTGGTATCCACCACGAAAACCATGTCCGGGAGTTTGGTCAGCGTCTTCAGACCGCCCAAGCGACGATTGAGTTTTTTGACTTCACGATCGATGCTGAGTTGCTCTTTTTTGGAGAGGTTGCGAAACTCGCCGGCGTCGATGCGGCGCTCCAGTTTCAGCAGGTAATCGATCCGCTGCTTGATGGTCTGCCAATTGGTCAGCGTGCCGCCAAGCCAGCGCTGGTTGATGTAGGGCATGCGGCAGCGTTCCGCGTCCAGCTTGATGGTGGCCTGGGCCTGGCGCTTGGTGCCCACGAAGAGAACCGTCTCTCCTCTGGTCACCCGCCGGGTCACCATATCGCAATACTCATTGAGGCGCAGCATGGTCTGCTGCAGGTCGATGATGTGGATTCCACTGCGTTCTGTGAAGATATAGGGGCGCATCTTCGGGTTCCAGCGGCGGGTGCGGTGGCCAAAATGGACGCCCGCCTCCAGCAACTGCTTCATTGTCACTTTCGCCATCAGAGTTTTCTCCTGTTCGATGGGTTTTTCATCCGCACCGTTCATCCCGGAAACAGACTGCCAACGCCTGGCGATGCAAGCGAAAACAGCACCCGGTTCACCGGTCCCGGTGCGTGTCGAATAAAATAGAACAAACAATCGGCGTTGTATAGACGCCAATTGTTAATCATAACACAGTAGTGGAGATTTATTCAAAATTTAGGAGTAGAATTTGAGAGGGGATTGTGACAAGATGGCAGGATGACAAGATGACGGTCATCCTGTCGTCTTGTCATCCTGTTGATAATCCACAAACCGGTATCCCAGGCCCCGTTCGGTAAAGATATACTGGGGATTGGAGGGATCCTTCTCGATCTTCTTACGCAGGTAGGTGATGTAGAGCCGCAGCAGGTGACCGTCGTCGATGTATTCGGGACCCCAAACCTTGGTCAGAAGCGTCTCGTGGGGCATGACCCAGCCCGCGTTCTGGATCAGTTGGTAAAGAAGTCTATATTCGGTGGGGCGTAGGCCGATGCGCTGGCCCTCAACGATCACGTCCCGCCGTTGTAGATCCACCTGCAAGCGGTCGTCGATTTTGATGATCTGCTTGTCCGGTCGGCCGGGCGTTTCGAGACGACGCAACACCGCGCGGATGCGGCTGGAAAGTTCGCGCGGGCTGAAAGGCTTGGTTACATAGTCGTCTGCGCCCAGGTCCAGGCCCTTGACGCGGTCCTCCTCATCCGCACGCACGGTTAACATGATCACGGCTGCGTCGCTGATCTCGCGTATACGCTTCAGGGTCTCGAAGCCGTCCATGCCCGGCATTTCCACATCCAACAACACCAGGTCCGGGTTGTAATCCCGCACCTTTTCCAGGGCCTGGAGGCCGTTGTTGGCTTCCAGGGTGATATAACCCTCCAGGTCCAGGTTCATCTTGACGAAACGAACCATACGCGGCTCGTCATCGACGATGAGGATGGTCTGTTTTGGCTGCGAGGACATAGGGTTGGGATCTCCCAGGAATTGATGGCGTGAAACGTGATGCGTGAGGGCTGGGGTGTACAGAAAGTAGGAGATTGGCCGTTTGAGCGCCAAGACAATCTCTCAATCTCCAATCTCTCCGCAGCGCCTCACGTTTCACCTCTTCACGCTTCACATTCTATTCAGCGTAACCGGGCAAGGCCAGCGAGTCATAATCCAGACGACCGATATCGACCACGCTGTCCGGCTCCACATCCACCAGAATCGGGTCGCCGGTGACGGGGTCGGCCAACATAACCGATGTGATCACCGCATCCACGATGATGGCGTAGGTGCCGGGCGCGACTTCATCGATGGCGAACCGTCCGAAATCGTCAGTGGTGCTGCGAAAGGCGTTGGCGGCGTCGTAACCGGCCACGCGCGGCACGCCGTCATCATCGCGAATCACCTCGGCCAGGCCCACGATCATGTTGACGACAGGGCGTTCACCGCCGCTCAAGACCATGATGCGTCCGGTCACACCACCGCTGTCCGCCGTAGTCTTGGCTTCCAAGGCCGGCGGTTCGACGACGATCGGTGCGGTTAGGGGCGATTCGGGCGCGTCCAACGGCGACTCGGGCGCATTCAGCGGGCTGGTTTCCTGTTCGGGCTCAGTCGTCTCCTGGGCTGTGGGGGCCTCGGCCGTGGGTTCTTGCGCAGCAGGCTCCGTTGTGGCTGGGGCCGCGGCTTCGTTCGGGGCTGACGTCGCTTCAGGCGCTGCGCTCCGATCGCGTCCACACGCTGCCAGGATAACGACCGCGAAAATCAAAACCAGCACTGTCAATTTTTTAGTCATAGGCGTTTTAATCATGGAAGGTTGCTCATTCGTGTAATCAGCCCTTCTCCGGGCTGAACGTTATAGACGGTCCATCTGTCATCCAACAGTCCCATTCTATCCAGAAATTGCAACAGACACAAGAAATCGGAGGAGTCGGGAGTCGTTGACAGATGGAGACCGGGGTGTCGCACAGGAAAAGGGGTGGCGTGACCGCCACCCCCTCCGTTCATCTCATATCTGATTAGCTGTTGGCCTTACGGGGTGACGTTGACGCCCTCGTAGACCAGGAACTGATCATTGGTGGCGCCAGCCTGAAGTTGGTTGACCACAGCCACGATCTTGGCGTTGGCGTCGCTGGCCTCACAGCGAGCGCTGCCCACGTAGCCGTCGGCGATCTTGCCCTGCTGGAGATCGGTCAGAGCCTGACCCTGGCTCAGCGTGCCGCTGACGGTGTAAGTGCTGTTGGTGAAGGTGCAGTTCACAGTCGCCTGCGGGCCACCCACATGCTGGACGTTGAAGCCGGTGAAGTAACCGGAGTTGCGGTCCATGATCAGCGGCATCACAACCACGTTGGTGGCCTGGTCGGGATCGAAGGAGCCGTAAGCTTCACCGTTGACGCCGGGCAGCAACTGGTTGCCAATGCCGACCAGCGGCTGGTTGGTGCTGTTGCCGGTGACCGCGGCCGAGCCGATGAAGGTGGCCCCGGCGGCGCAGGTCGAGTTGGCGCCGTTGGCGAAGGCGGCCAGGGCGAAGGTGGCCGAAGCGCCAGGCTGGATGGACTGGGTCTCGGTGCAGGCGGCGCCAGCAGACGACGGCGTGTAGGAGACGGTGACGTCAGTCGCCTGGGTGCCTGCGTTCTGAATCTGAAGACCGGTGATATAGTTGGCGTTGTTGGCGTTGATCAGCGGGAACACCGGGGCGGTGGCGCCGCCGGAGAAACCGGTATAGGCGAAGATGATCTTATCACTCTCCTGGATGACCGCGGCCACCACAGGCTTGTCGCTGGTCACCGTGCCGGCGAAGACCGGGCCGGGGTGATTTTCCTGGGACTGATAGAAGGCCTTGGCCGCGCCGGGCTGCACAGTGGCGCTGGCGCTGGTGCTGTCACTGTAGGCGACATTGACGCTGGCCGGGTCGGTGCTGGCGTTCTGCACGCTGAACCAGGTGGTGAAGATGCCGGCGTTGTCTTTGTTCAACAGCGGCAACTGAACCTCAGTCGCGCCGGAACTGCGGCCCACATAAGAGGCGGCGGCAGAGAAATCAGAGGACAAAATGTTGGAAATCGCAGCCACGTTCTTGTCAGATGAGATCACGACCGAGCCGCTGAAGCCGGCGGACACGTTGCTGATGGGGAAATAGGTCTTGGAACCGTTGCCGGGAATCTGATCGACCAGGTCGGTGCCGTTCTGGGTGCCGTCCGGGTTATAGGCGGTCAGGGTGACAGTGGCCGCGTCGCTTTGCAGGTTGGCGACCTGAATGCCTGAAATATAGGCCGGGAACTTGGTCTGGGCGAAAACGGACAGGCTGCCCACAATCAGCAGCGCCATGACCAGGGCTACCATTACTGTGATGCGCATTTTTTTGTTCATGCTCTGATTCTCCTTGGATTGTTGATAGTTACGACTGTGAACGATAGTACGAACGTCTTGCGGATGGCTATGGATTATCTCTCCCCGATTACCCGTCTTTGACTCTAACGTGGAAACCCGTCTGTCATTCAGATTCCCACGCCGCGCAGACAATCTAGGGGTGCGCCGTTGCAAAAACCAGTCTAGCCCAAATACTGCAAAAATCAATACAACGTTCGGGGTATTCTATGGATTAGTCCTGGATCACACGCCTCATCCACGCCAATATCGCCCCGATCCACCATACCCCATTGGTAGTATTCTCTCTGGTAGCAGGATGATAAGGTGACAAGATGACCGGATGCGGCAGTCGTCACCCTGTCATCTTGTCATCTTGTCACCCCGTCATCTTGCCGCCAGCGCATGAAGAGCGTGATCAGCCCCAGGCCAATGAGTTCGTAAATCAACATCAGCACCCGGGTGAGGACGGCGATGAGCACGGCGAAGGAGGAGGGCATGATCGCACTCAGGAGCAGGCTGAGTCCCACTTCGGTGAAACCGAAATTGCTGGGCAGGAAGATGACCATGACTGACAGGGTCCCCACCAGGCTGAAGGCGCCTACCACGTAGGGCAGAACGCTCAGGGGCAGGGGCAGCACGGCGATGGCCACCAGATAGAGGACCAGACCGCCCACCAGCCACGGGATCAGGTAGAGCAGCAGCCAGCGGATGATGTTGGCGTAGGGGATCTGGGGCGCGTCGTGGAGACCAAGCCGGTGAAGGACGGCGTCGATGACCCGGGGATGGGTGGCCGCCAGGCCCACCAGGGCCGCGGCGATCAGCCCGACCCGGTAGTAGCCGGGCAGGTCCGCCAGGATGTAGGTGGCCAGGGCCAGGGTCAGCACCGCGCCCGAGACCACGCTGATCACCAGTTCCAGGCTGCTGGCCACAGTCACCATACGCACCGATTCGCCATGCTGCTTGTAGAGATAACCCCGGCCAGCCACATACCAGATGGTTCCCGGCAGGCGCTTGGCCAGTTGGGAGATAGCGTAATAGCGCACATGGTCCGATGTGCTGACCTGGCTGCCCAGGGTGCGCATCATGTCCGCCCAGATCAGAGCCGCGGCGATCAGGCCGAAGAGGAGGATTACCATGGCTGCGAAGATATAGAACCAGTTCAGGTTCCAATCGTAGGTCAGCAGCACCTCGCGCTCGCGATAGAGCAGCGCAAAGAGGATGCCCACGGAGATCAGGATGGTGAAAAGGGTGAGCGCCGCTTTCTTCCAATGACGCTGCCGCAGGGCCTGGATCATGTATAGGGCAACAGAGGATAGTAGGAGACGTCGGGTCCGCCTTCCGCCCGGCGACAGATGAAGACAAAATGGTTGGCCAGGTTGGGCGGCGTCATCATGGCCAGTGCCGCGCGCACCAACTTTTGGGGATGGGTCCAGGTATAGCGACGGTCCTCGGGCGTGCGCGGATGGTTGACTTCGCCCCAGGGGACCATGCGCAGGATCTCCAGCCCGCCGGCCCCCAGCATGGCCTCCCAGGTGTTGCGGGTGGCGTAGCGCTGGAGGGGCTGCCGGTCGTCGAAGACTTCGCCCGTGCGCCGGACGTGACGGATGTTGCCCAGCAGGCCGAAGACGTTGGGCAAGAGGATGGCGGCTCGCCCTTCCGGCTTGAGCACCCGCGCCATCTCGCGCACGCCGTCCACCGGCTCGTCATAGTGCTCCAGACTGCCGATATTGGTGACGTAGTCGATGCTCGCGTCGGGCATGGGGATGGAGCGGCCATTGGCCACCACCCAGCCGGCGTCGGGCGTTCCCTGCGCGCCCCGTTGCAGCCCGGTGAAGGAGAGGTCCAGCCCCATAGCGTTGATCCCCTGGGCTTGGGCCAGTTCCACCAGGCGCCCATGGGCGCAGGCCACGTCCAGCAGGGTGGACCCCGGCTCCGGCCCCAGCAGGTCGATGATCCACAGGTAGAATGAATCGCGCATCAGGATGACGCTTTCCTGGAAGAAATCGTCGTAGGCCTCCTGGATGGATTGGCCGTCATGGACGGCTTGATGACGAATTTCCAACATGATGGCTTCTCCCTCAGCCTCGTTTGCGGGCCGTGGTCACCACCAACGGTCCTCGGAGCGTGACGCTTGGAATGTAGAACAAGGGCGCGGTCGCCAGGCGCGTCAGCGGGTTGTAAAGCGCCCGGCCGGCCAGTCGCTTCGTCTCTTCAGACGCGCCGTGGGCCGTCAGCCAAAAACGCACGCTGAGCGCAAAGGTCATGTAGCTGCCGATGGCGCTGCTGTGGTCCAGCACATCGAATCCCTCCCGGCCCAACATGCGTTCCAGCGTCCAGGGCGTGAAGACATAGAGGTGGCGGGGCGCGTCCAGCCCCGCCCAGTACGGGCCGAAGAGCCGGGCGTCCCAGGAGGCCAGGTTTGGCACGCGCAGGACCACGATCCCGTCAGGCTTGAGCACTCGGTGGACCTCGCGCAGGGTGGCGGCGGGATCATGCAGGTGCTCGAAGACGTCCCACATGGTGACGACGTCGAAGACCTCATCGCCAAAGCTGGCCTGCTCCAGGGTGCCGGGCAGCACCTCCAGGCCATGACGGCTGCGGGCCAGCAAAGCCACCTCTTCGCTTAGCTCCACGCCATAGGTCTTCCAGCCGCCTTGGGCCTCCATTCCCAGCATGAACGCGCCCGCGGCGCAGCCGATGTCCAGCAGCCGCCCGCCCTGGGGTCGGTAGCGAGTGACGAAACGCACCCGTTTTTGAGAGCCGTAGTTGATGGCCTTTTGCAGCAGCCAGTTGCGCTTTTTGCCCACGGAGAAATCCGTGTAGGATTCGTATTCCAGCGGGTAATGCTGGACGATCTCGGCCGGGGTGGGGCGCGGGTTCTGGTAGACCAGTCCACAGTTCACGCACTGCACCAGCGTGGCGTGGACTTCGGGGCGCTCCAGCAGCAGGTCGGACAGTTGGGCGAAGGGCCGGGTTTCGGCGCTTCCACACAGGTTACAGGTGACGGTTTCCATGTGACATTTATATCCAATGCAAATATCCATTCAGCGAGCGTCATTGGAACGCGGATCGTCGCCGAACCATCCGCTCCACCACGCCTTCCACGTGACCGGAACGAGCCGCCAGCGTCCGTGCAACAGATCCTTGACCGTCAACATGCCCAGACGCAGGGTGGTGAAACCCCACAGAAGCGGCCGGTGCATTCCGCTGGCGTGTTGCCGATAGAAGCGAATCTGGTTGTGGGTGCGCCAACTTCGGGCCCGCGGGTCATATACGCCTGTGCTGCGAGAGACCTTGTGCCAGATGCGGGCTTCGGTGGCGCAGCCCAGCCGGAACCCGGCCCGGCTGGCCCGCAGACAGAAGTCCGCGTCCTCCGCGTACATGAAATAGGCCTCGTCCAGCAGGCCGATCCGCTCGAAGACGCTGCGGTGGATCAACATGGCGCACATGTTGAGAAAGTCCACTGTAACGAATCGCGGCAGATCGTCCGGGATCAACTGGTCGCGCAGCAGGCTGCGGGTAATCAGCGTTCCATCCAGCCGGCGATCTCCCAAAGACCAAATGCGCGCCGGCTCATCATGGTACAGGATCAATGGCGCCAAAATGCGGACGTCCGGGTGAGCCTGGATGGCTTCGTCCAGCCTGTCGAAAAAATCGGGCGCCACCACCGTATCGTTGTTGATCAGCAACAGCCACTCGGCCCGGTGCTCGCCCTCTTCCGCCAGCGCGGCGGCAATGGCGCGATTGTTACCGCCTGCAAATCCCAAATTTTCCGGCTCGGCCAGCAGCCGGATGCGGTCGCCAAACGTCGCCTCCAGCCGGGCCACCGAATCGTCCTGCGAGCCGTTGTCCACCACCCAGATGCGACCAGGCTCCACGCCGGCATCCAGGAGCGACTGCACGCAGGCCAGGGTCTCGTCGGCCAGATTCCAGTTAATGGTGATGCAGTCGATGACAGACGTCACGTATGGGCGACTCCACTCGCGGTGACAGGACACAGAACGACTCAGCAGTATACTTCACTCCGCGCCGATAGCCCAAGAGCGAACGCTAAGCTTTGTCCCAAAATTCAGCGTTTTCTGGCAATGCGGGGTGAAAAAGGTTGTAAAATCAGGCCGTTTCCCGTATGCTGACGCCTGGTAAAAACTCATACCACCTCTTCATAATTATTGAGACGCGCTTATGAGCACGATTCAACGCAAGATCGCATCCCGAAAAACCATGGTCATCGGCTATGACGGCTTGGATTTAGCGTGGCTGGAACCATTGGTTGCAAGTGGCGAATTGCCTGCCTTCGCTACCTTGATGAAACGGGGAATGGTGGGGAAATTGCGCTCGGTCACCAATATGACCACTGGTCCTACCTGGGCATCGTTCTCTACCGGAGTTTCTCCTGAGCAACATCGGGTGATCCATGATTTTTACCATCTACCGAATCAATATGGCCTACGCCCAGTCAACGGTGATGATTTATTCGGACCAACTTTTTGGGATGTGGCTGGAGATCACGGAAAGCAGGTGATCGTACTCAACGTGCCGATTACCTACCCTGTTCGCCCTGTTAAAGGCGTCATCCTGGCTGGCATAGATGCTCCCAGCGAACATGCATCGGCATTCTGTTATCCTCCGGACGCATATCGTCGTTTGGACCAACATGGTATTGACTATCTCATCGACTGTGGGCTCGCGTCATATATGCAACAAGGCAATGTTGCGGCAGGCATTGCTGCTGTGGAACGGGAAACAGAGGGGCGCACCCAGGCCGCCGAATTTTTTATGCAGGAACTGGAATGGGACCTGCTGACCGTTGTATATAGCCTGCCGGATGTCTGGCAACATTATTTCTGGCAGTCCACCTCTACTAAGTGGAAAACCGATATTTTGATTGATGGCTATCGTCAGATTGACAGGCATCTTGCAAAATTATTGGCGTATCTGCCGGATGATGGATTGGTCATCATTTGCTCAGATCATGGTTTCGGACCACTCACTGGAACACGAGACCATCTGAATCAATGGCTGGTGAAACAAGGATGGCTTCGCTTCGACCAAAGAAGGAGTCATTCTTGGGGACAACGAATAGGTGGGGTGTTTCTCTCACAAATTCGCCAGCATATGAGTTTTCGCACTCGCCAGCGAATTTTAGCGGCAGTGCCGTTCATCCGTCGTCACGTCGAAACAAATTTACGCATGGGAGGAATTGATTGGACAGAAACACGAGCCTATGCAGCCTTAGACCATCTGGAAGTGTGGATCAATGTCGAAAGACGCCAGCCAGCCGGCTCTGTAAAACCTAAGGAATATGAGGCTGTTTGCGATCAAATCAGTGCGGACCTACTGGCTTGGCGCGATCCCACCAGCGACGCACCTTATGTATTGAGTGTAGAACGAATAGGTGATGTCGAACAATCTGATGCACCTTACTTATCCCCAGATCTGCGGCTTGTTTGGAATGAAGAGTGTGTGGCGCCAGACCTTCACCCGCTTATCACTGGCGATCATGCACCGGAAGGTACGCTAATCATCGCCGGACCTGGAGTTGCTCCGGGGCGTGTAGATGGTGCACACTTAACGGACATCGCCCCACTTGTTTTACGCGGGATGGGCATACCTATTCCCGAGTTCATGACAATCGACTTCGCCGAGCAGGTGATAACAGAATGAGTTCGTGAATCACCCAGGTTGTGGATCCGATAAATGACAAAGGTATGACTAATGCTAAAATGCGCTCAAGTTGCACTCTGTAGAGAAGAAACCCGGTGTAAAACGGTCCTGTCCGCATTGGAACTCGTGATTGATGAAATAGATTGGTCCTCCCGATTTTCGGTCGTCGTCAAACCTAATCTGGTTGTCTATGATGCACCCTACGCCGTCACCCACCGTGACACGCTGGAGACGGTGTTAGCAGCCATTCGCGATCGATATGCCGGTCCGCTCACAATTGCAGAAGGTTGCGCCCTTCAGTCTACCGTCGCCGGATTTGCTTACCATGACTATTATGAATTGGCCCAGCGTTATAACTGCACGTTGATCGATCTTAATGCTGATGAGGTAAGCGAAATTTCGCTCTACGGTCTACATGGCGCTCCGCTCCGTCTACGCGTAGCCCGAACCACTTTAGAAAGCGATTGCCGGATTTCGCTTTCCATACCCAAAACCCATGACACTGTACTGATGACAGGAACGGTCAAAAACATGATCATGGCGAGTCTGGTGAACCGATGCGTCACCGATCGCCCAGATCGCCCCCGCTGGCGAGGGTTGATAACCCGGATCATTCATGGTCACGGCAATGGCTGGGGGAGTGATAAGATGGCAATGCACAAGAGTTATTCATTGATAAATCTAAACCTGGCGCGTTTAGCCCCCTTCCTTTGGCCCCATTTGGCCTTGTTGGACGGCTTTATAGCAATGGAGGGAGACGGGCCGGTGTATGGGGATCCGGTGAATTGGCGGGTTGCTTTCGCCGGAACGGATGCCTTGGCGGTTGACGCCTTGGCGGCGCACCTGATGGGATTGAGTATTGACGAAATCGGATACCTTCACTACTGTAACCAATTAGGGTTGGGTGCTGGCGATATCGATGCCATTACTGTCGTCGGTAACGTGGATCCCCAAAAAGTAGAACGTCAGTTTCGCCTTCATGCGAACCATGGTAAACAACGTCAGTGGGACCATGCCAGAGCCATTGAATTACTAAAGGAGTCGATTGGCGAGTAGCTAAGGCCGTTTCGAGAATTCACGTCCCCGGCACGAACCATCAGTTTCAGCATTTACCAGAGTGCTCCTGGTTCGTGCCGGGGACGTTAATGACCTAAATACGGGGAGTCAATTGAAAAGAAGGGGGCGTGGCAGGTTGTAATGTAGTGACAAAACGGACACCAGAAGAAATAGGCCCCTTGGGTGACAGATGGAATCGCTGTAATAGCGTAATGAGAATTATTTTCATCGTAGTCAAGGCTAAATCTCGACCTAAGCAAAGACGGCTTCCCGCTCCAAAGGGCATCCATGCTGGGTTTCGGGGGGGCATTGCATCCGAACCCATGAAACGGGCGGGGTTAAAAATTTTTGGATGCTGCCAGAATGTAGGATGACGATGGATAGCGTAGACGTGAATCAAGATCGAAACGTTCTGAGGGACCTGATAGTCAAGGATCCGATCCTCGTTCAGCGCCGTCCGTGTGATGCGCCAGGCAGGAGGATAAAGCCGTAGCGACTCGCTGATCAAGGCATTCAGCAGCGACAATTTATTCAATATCGTCCACGTTGGCCTGTGTCCGTTAAGCGTTATATCGATCTCTTGTTGCACCTCACTTAGTATGTGCGGGTGTTGAAGGAGAAGTTGAAGCGTCCACATCAGGCTAGCACTGGTCGTGGCGTATCCAGCAACGAAAAGTGTTCTCATCTCATTTTGTATCCGACGTTGCTTGTTCAACTCGGTTGATTCATTACCCTATGTGCCTATAATAGGTGAGACAACTTGTTCGAAGAAATTACTGTAGAATTCTATCGAACAAGGAGTCGAATATGAACGTCAAGCAAGTCGTATCAAGCAACGGGAATCGTCAGCCCATGAACCAAGAACCGGATCC
>JAJRVT010000209.1 GCA_024277175.1 Chloroflexota bacterium
CGGTTGCCGTCGATCCAGCCGTTCAGATAGGCCTTGCCGTCATGATTCTGGAACCAGGTGACGGCCGCGGGGCTGATGAAGATCTCCACCGGAACTGTGGTTGTCTTGCACTGCTCCAGGGTCCAGAAGTAGGGTTTGGCCCCGTCGTCATGGCGATCCCGGTTCTTCACGTTCAGGACCGGATAGATATTACGCGGGGGGACGCCCAGGTCCGCGTCCGGCTCGAACTCCACCCGCTTGCCCAGGTGGAAGGGCCGGGGGCGCAGGTGGGCCGGTCCCTGGGGACCGCCGGGATCCGTGGCCGGGCCCCAGACGGTGGGATAGCGGGCCGGGACGCCGGGATAGGCCGTCATGGCCGCGCCAGGGTGATTGGTGCTATCGGGCGCGTCACCCAGGTCCCACGGGCGGTAGCGGAAGCGGAATTCATGCTCGCCCACCAGCGCTGCGTCCATGGCGTCCGGGTCAAAGTCAGCATCGTTGTCGGCCATGATCCCGTAGCGGATGCGGCTGACGAACTCCAGTTCCTGCTCCTCGCTGTTGGGGATCTGTTCCAGGAGCCGGGCCACCATCTCTTCCAGGCGTTTCAAGGGGAAGTCGAAGGATTGGCTCTCGCCTGCACCCAGGGTCGCGGTTTCGGTGAAGCGCACGCTGGGCGCATCGGTCTGCGCTGCGCCAGGTTCGTCTGCCTTAATACCGACGAGTATGGCTATGATCCCCACAGTGACCGGCTCGCCGGCGTTGTTGGTTAGGGTGGCGCGCAATTTGGCGTGGGCCGCGTCGCCGAAGGTCGGGATGTCGGCCATTTCAGCCGCGCCAGCCTGGGCCGCAGCCATGCCGGCATCGCCCTCGCCGGTGATCAGTTCCTGGCCGACTTCGATATCCCTCACGCTATAGCTGGGGCAGGCCGCGGTGAAGCGCACTTCGTCTTCCAGGAAAGAGCCGTCCGGCTTGAGGGCCTTGGCCACGTTGACGATCTCTTTGCTCTCCTGGTCCGGACCACAGACGGGATGTACATGGACATCGAAGGCGACCTCCACCTCCGCCCCCGGATCCAGGGTTCCCTGCCAGCGGATCTCATAATCCGGCCGACGAGATGGCGGATTGCGTTTGAGACTCACCTGTGCAGACAGGGGACTGACGCCAGGGGAAACCTCCGTGACCCGAATGCGACCCAGGGGGTGCAAGGGATAGGGCAGTGCGTCGCGGATCTCCGTGGCCACGGGTGTGCTGCCGCCGTCGTTCTTCAGGCGAATCTTGTAGGTAACGACGCCG
This sequence comes from Chloroflexota bacterium, assembly GCA_024277175.1. Lineage (GTDB taxonomy): Bacteria > Chloroflexota > Anaerolineae > Caldilineales > Caldilineaceae > JAJRVT01. Next base: position 1,273 of record JAJRVT010000209.1, read on the forward strand.
GCGTAACGGACCGGCGTCTCATTGACCTCCACGGCCTTGTGCAGGACCAACTGGCCCGGCTCGCCCGGCGGGTTGGGGTTCTGCAACACGTCCTCGGTCTCGCCCCAGGCGTAGGTGGCCGGCGTGACGCTCGGATGGGGACCGCGGCCGTCGGAGAGGCCGCCGTCCGGGTCGCGAGGCGCGGGTGCATCGCTGAGGGTGAAGCGCATCCAGTGACTCTCGCCCGGCGTCTGGTTGTAGGCTGCCAGGGTGGTCACAGGGATGTCTGCAAAGCCGCCGGCCGGGATGGCCGTCAGGTCCACGGCGAAGTCCTGGACCAGCCACTCGTAGGAGCGGAATTGCTGGCCGGCGTCGCTGGTGCAGACGCCCGTATCCTGCCAGTCACCGTCCCGGTTGCCGTCGAACCAGACGTTGAGATAGGCGCGGGTAGCGGTCGCGCCCGGTCGCTTGTGGACGCGCACCTTCAGGGTGACCCGGCGGCAGTTGGGGATGGCGACGCCCCGGTTGCGCCAGCCGTCATCGCCCCGGTCCATGTCGGCCACATCGGCCACCGCGCCGGCCGCGTTGCGCAGGATGTTGTTGGGGCCGTCGGCGTCGGGACCGATGTCCGCTTCCTGCTCACGGGACATGTGATCGCCCAGATAGGCCTGGGCCGGTCGGTTGAGATGGAGGGGACCCGCGGCCTGGCCGGCCGGCGTCCCTGCCCAGACGGTGGGGAAGCGCCCATTCACGCCGCTGTAGGCCGTGTTGGCGATGCCGTGGTGGTTGCTGGAGTCGGGGGCGTCGCCCAGGTCGGGATAGGGTTCCTGGGGGCGATCCGGGTCATCCGGCCCGTCCGGCGCGGTGAGTTCGATGACCAACTGGGGCGCGGGTCCCGTCTCCTTGGAATAGAAGGGGATGGCGCTCGCCGACTCGGGCGCGGCCAGGACGAAGCCGTAGTTGGCCTGGGAGCCGTCATGCCAGGCCTGGACCAGGGGCGTCACCGTCCACTCCTCCCAGTTTCCGCCGGGCAGGTTGACCGTGGTCGAACCGCCGCCGGGTGTGGCGGAAGGCTTGTTGTTCCAGGTGATGGTGGTCTCGGTCCAGTTGGCGTCCGCGCGGGCGACGCCCACATCGGCCGAGGCGACGGTCAACACGGGCAGGGTCTTCAGGCGCAGTCTGGCCCCGCTGATGACTGCGTTGGCGGGCAGCGCGGTCAGGTTGAACTTCACATAGATCTGATTCTGTGCGCCGGCCTCCAGGGAAGCGCTGGCGAAGTTGGCCCCGGGCGCGGCCGCTTTTACGGTCGCGTCCGCGTCCGCGCGCAGGGTGATGGTGAGCGCGGTGGGCGCGGCCGAGGGAGCCGCCTGCACCGCCGGTGGGGCCGCGCTCAACACGCCCCCCAGCAGGATGGCGAGCGCCATCAGCGCTCTTGCCATCCCCCGACTCAAATGAAGATAGACGTTGTCGTTCATGGTTGTTCTCCTTTTTCGTTACACATTGCACTATCGCCATGGCTGGCGCCTGTTGATAATGGGGAACGTCGCGAGGACCGACGTCCAGAGTGTATGCGATCAACAGCCGCGGGGCTGGCGGGAACTGGGCTAAATCGGCTCAAATCGGCTCGCAACCGTAGGCGCGGTTTGGAACCGCACAGGCTGGCTGCCAGGAGGGATTGGCTGGATTATCGGAGAACGTGCGGCTGCAAGTCGCGCCTACTGCTGGGGTGAATCGGCTCAAAATGGCCGGCTGTCATAGGTGCGATTTGAAACCGCACAGGCTGGCTGCCGGGAGGAATTGGCTGGATTATCGGAGAACGTGCGGCTACAAGCCGCACCTGGTATCTTATAGATGAGGCAAGAAGAGGCCGAGCCGCACCTGAAGATGAATCGAACTTGCTTCGTAGATAGGTCCATCTTGCCTCATTTCACCAAACTGGATACGCTTACTGGAGACATAAGTAGACCA
>JAJRVT010000210.1 GCA_024277175.1 Chloroflexota bacterium
CAGACTTTCTGTGCCATTCGCAGTTACATCTCCACCGTCCGCAAACAAGGGGGTAATGTCATTACTGCTCTCTATAATGCTTTGATCGGTCAGCCCTTTATCCCTCTACCTGTTTTGTGACCTAGCCTGAATAGTTACGTTGAAACAAAAAATCCCCGTCCTCCACGCACAATACCCTACACTGTGCATGGGGACGAGGATCCGTATAGTCTCCCCGCGGTGCCACCCCGCTTAGACTGGCGAATAAAAAATCCCTGCGTGACGACAGGGATAACAGCCAGTCTCACTCATCGAGAACAGGAGCGAACTCCGATTCTCAGCGCCCTGATAACGGTGGCGTCACCGGACAAGCCTACTGAATAATTAATTCTGAACTGAGAATAATTAATTCCGAATGAGGGTGAATCGCCCCATTGATTCTTAATTACTCACTGTTCACCATTAATTTATTGTTCGGTTGTCGACTCCCCGGCCCATTCGCCGTCTGCGCTGCTATCTCCTTCACACCAGCCGGAGACTCTCTGAAGCCCGCTTCGACGACTACTCTTCCAGTTCAACGTCGTTTCTGTTCGATTGTGGTCGCTACTATACTGGTGGTTTTCTCATTTGTCAAATGGTATAATACCTGACGATCGCCCCAGCGGACAGATGACAGGTGCACCTGTCTTGCGCCCGTGTTTCAGGATAAGATGAGAACAGGGTGATGCAGAATAGAACGTGAATTGAACGGATCGAGCGGACCTTCGCGGGCAGTTTTGAAAAAATCCGTGAGGGTCCGCTCAATCCACCAAATCCGCGTTTTGTTAGACTTTAGGCCCTTCCTGGGAATTAACGTCCCCGGCACTTGTCACGAGTTTGGCGCTGACCAGAGTGCGACTGGAAAGTGCCGGGGACATGACGTGTCTTTATTTTCTTGAAGTAGCCTTAGACAGTAGGGGGAGCCGCCATCGTGAAACAGGTCCTGGTCATCCATCTCAACAATTACGACGCCGAAACGACAGTCGAGTTTCTGGGTCAGCGCGTCACCCTCATCCAGCGGGGTTGCGAGGGCGCGTACGCCCGGGCCGAGGCGCTGATCCAGGAATTCGACGACCAGGTGGACGCCATCGCCCTGGACGGCCTCTCCATCTGGTTACAGCTTGGATCCACCCGCCGCCAGCACGAGGTGGGCGCGCAGTTGGCGGCCCTGGCCACCCAGACGCCGGTGGTGGATGGCTGCGGCATCCGCGCCGGCCTGGAGCGCTGGGGCGTCATCCTCGCGGACCGGGCCGAGCCGGGCGTCTTCGCGCGCAAGCGGGTGCTCATGGCCCCCGGCCTCAACCACAGCGGCCTGGCCGAGGCCCTCTCCCGCCACGGCTGCACCCTGCGCTACGCCGAACCCATTATCTACTTTGGCCTGCCCGACGTCCCGGGCGTGGGCAGCGCCAAGACCCTGGAGCAAGCGGCCCCCGCCACCCTGGATCGCCTGAAGCGCCAGCCCTTCCGGCGCATCCACCCCCGGCCGGGCGAGCCGAGCCGGGCCAGACCCGCCGACCCCTTCCTGTGGGCGGACCTCATCGCCGGGGATGCGGGCGCGATCCGGCGTTACGCGCCCGGCGACCTGAAACACAAGACGGTCATCCTCGAATCGGCTAACGAGGAGGACCTAGCTGACCTGCGCCGGCGGGGCGTGAGCATCGCTATTACCATGATGCCCTCCCTGGATCCCGACGACGACCTGGGGCGTTGGCCCGCGGCCGTGATCGAAGGCGTGTTGGCGGCCCTGCGCGCGGACCGGGGCGAACCCCTGAGCGAGGACACCTACCTCGACCTCATGGCCGATATCCGCTGGACGCCGGCCATCCGTTATCTGCAACCGTCCGAAGCCCACATCAACCGCTTCGCCTTCGTCATCCACCCGCTGGACATCAGCTTCATCCACAAGCACCCCCTCTTCCGCTGGACCCGCTATCTGCCCGACGCACTGGTGGAGGATGTGTCCGCCTACATGCCACCTATGTACATCTCGCGCATCATGGGCGGGGTCTCACCCACCACGGGCCAGCGCATCGAGGGCTATCTCTACGCGCTGGGGGCCACCCCCCGGCAGATGATGAAGCGCGACGCCCACTTCACCTACACCCGGCTGGTCAAGGCGGCGCGCATGGCCGAACGCCGGGGCGCGCGCATCATGGGGCTGGGCGCGTTCACCAGCGTGGTGGGCGACGCCGGCATCACGGTCGCGCACGAGTCAGACATCGCCATCACCAGCGGCAACAGCCTGACCGTGGCCGCCACCCTGGAGGCCGCCAAACAGGCCGTGATCAAAATGGGGGCCACCGATCTCACCCGGGGCAAGGTCATGGTGGTGGGCGCGACCGGCTCCATCGCCTCGGTTTGCGCGCGGCTGCTGGCTCAGGCCATCGGCAACGTGGTCCTGGTCTCCATCGAGCCGGAGAAGCTCATCGAACTGAAGCGCACCATCCAGCGGGAGACGCCGGGCGCGGAGGTCACCATCGCCACCCGGACGGGCGACCTGGTGCGGGACTGCGACCTGATCGTCAGCGCGACGTCAGCCTTTGGCCAGC
>JAJRVT010000211.1 GCA_024277175.1 Chloroflexota bacterium
AGTCGATTCAATGTAAAATGACGGTCTTATGTGGATAGTCAGTTGGATGATACCAAATCGCCCTTTGAACCGCAAAGAAATTTGTCGGACGTTTGTGGTTGCGTCATTGATCATGCTGATTGTGCTGCTGGCCGGCTGCGGCCGCGGCGCACAAAAAGAGGGCGCCCAGACATCCTCTCCTTCTGCCCAGACAGGGATGCCCGTCGTCCTGCCTACCGCCACTAACACAGACGCCCCCGCTCCCACAGCCATGCCCACTTTCACCCCCAGCCCCACGCCTTCGCCCACGCCCATACCCCACGATCGGCTGGTCCAGGGGCAATGGGAGCATCGCTATGGAGACTACGCCGCGGCTCGCAACGAGTTCAACGCTGTGCTGGACGCGGCCGATGCAGACCCCCGCGACCGTCTGGTCGCGCGCCTGGACTTGGGCCGGGCCTATCTGGTCGACGGCTTCTACGAAGAGGCGTTGAGCGCCTTTGACACCCTGCTGGATGAACTGAACGCGGCCCCGACGGCCGCGGCCCCGGACCTGCGCGCCAAAGCCCATTACCTACGCGGCGCAGCCCTGGCCGCGCTTCACCGGACCGACGAGGCCAGCGCCGCCTACGCCCTGGCCCTGGAAGGCGCGCCGTGGATGACCGAATTTATCCAGCAACGCATCGGCCAGGCGAGGATAGGCGGCGGCGATCTGGATGGGGCCGCGACCGCCTATCGAATCGCCGCCGATGCTCTCTCTGCGGATCGGGACCCGGTCGCTATGGCCCGGCTGTTGGAAACACTGGCTGATCTGCACCTGCGCGCTGGCCGCTATGATGAAGCCGTGGCCGTTTACGACGAAATCCTGGCCATGGCCCGCATCCCAGCCTACCGGGCTGACATTCAGAACCGGGCGGGGCAGGCGTTGGCCAGCGCCGGGGATGAAGACGGAGCCATCGAACGCTGGTTGGCCGCCACCGAGGAGGCCCCGGCCAGCCGGCCGGCTTACAGCGCCCTGGTGGAGTTGGTCAACCGGGAGGTTCCCTTCGATCCGTACCAGCGGGGCTATATCGATCTCCAGGCCGAAGCCTGGCGCCCCGCCATCGCCGCCTACCAGACTTTTCTGGAGAATGCCCAGCCAGGCGATCCACAGACGGGACAGGCCTGGCTGGAACTGGCCCAGGCCTATTTGGGGGCCGGGGACTACGCCAATGCCAACGCAACTCTGGCCCAGGTAATTGAAGACTACGGAGATTGCGACTGCTTCGGCCAGGCGTGGCTGCTGACCGCACGCGCCTTGGCCGATCAGGGAGACCGGGTGGGCGCGCGGCGGGTCTACCGCACCTTCGCCCGGGACTACCCCGATCAGCCCCTGGCCGCCGAAGCCCTCTGGCGCAGTGGGCTGATGGCCTTTGCGGATGACAATCAGGTGGAAGCGACTCTCGATTTTCTCGCTCTGGCCGATGGCTTCCCCGCCAGCGAACGCACGCCCCAGGCCCTCTACGTGGTCGGTCTGGGCGCACTACAGGCCGAACTGCCCGACCAGGCGGTGGAGGTCCTGACGCGCGTGCAGGAGAAGTACCCTGACTATAGGTCCCTGGCGGTGAGCTACTGGCTGGGGCGGGCCTATCACGCCGCCGGCGACGCCGAGGCCGGCAATCGGGTGTGGGAGGCGGGCGCGGCCCAGACGCCAGATTTTTATTACGGTATTCTGGACGCGCAAAGCTTACAGCAACCTCGTCTACGAACAAATATTCTTATCGATCGCATGGGTGCGATCGCTGGCCCACCTTCCACCCTGGAAGATGACGATGCTAGCCAGGCCTACGCCGAAACCTGGCTAGCGGGCTGGATCAAAGATGAAAACGAGGGAGAGGGAACGCCTCTGTCCGAGCCGCCTGTTTCTATCGCCGACGACCCGGACCTAGCCGCGGCCCGCTTTCTGCTGGATGTGGATGCGCGCGGGGATGCGCTCCTGGCGGCCGGCCGGCTATACGCGCACAATAAGGACGATCCCCGGAGCCTGTACGCCCTCAGCCTGCTTTTCGAAAAGATGGGTCTCTACCGCCTGAGCATGATCAGCATGGCCCGGCTGCTGGAGTTCAGCCCGGCCCGGCTGGTGGAGGACACCCCCATCTTTCTCCAGAAGCGGGTCTACCCCCAACCCTTCGCTGACCTGATCGTGCGCGAGGCTGAGGCCAACGGGCTGGATCCCCTGCTCTACTTCAGCCTGATCCGCCAGGAGAGCCAGTTCGAAGAGGGCGCGCGTTCGGTGGCCTCGGCCCAGGGGCTGGCCCAGATCATTCCCGACACCGGCCATTGGATAGCGGCCCAGCTTGGCCATCCTGACTACAGCAATGACCAGATATATTTGCCTTATGTAAACTTAAGGTTTGGAGCCTACTACCTGGGATGGGCCCGGGATTATCTGGACGGCAACCTGATCTCGGCGTTGGTGGGCTACAACGCCGGTCCCGGCAACGCGCGCAACTGGCGCCAACGGTATGGTGATGACGATCCCTGGTACATCGAGCGTCTGGATTTCAACGAACCGCGCGTCTATGTGCAGACGATCTTGCAGAACCTGTACCACTATAACAGGCTCTACGCGCAGACGCCATAACCATATTGATCCAGGTCCTACCGTCCCCGGAATTTACGTTTCCCCATAAATACCCCTTAATCACCCTCCAATTACCCCTTATCTTTCCAATTTGAACCCATAGGCGGTTCGATGATATGATAAGCGCTGCACACAGTTAGACATAGCGTAGCCATATGGGTCAACCCTAGAACAGCGCGCACTTGATGGGATCAGATGGCTCAATGGCGTCTGCGCCATGTCCGCATTCGTCTTCAGTCCGTAGTCGTCAGACAGACAGCGCTCTGATCCAAGCTCAAGCCCCACACAATTCAATCAAAGTTCGTTGCAAGGGTAAAGACAAGGAGGTCTACATCGAGCATTGATCACTATCCATTGCCGCTCGTTTGGGAGATAATATCTGCGTTTTTCCGTTTCATAGCGAAGAAGCGACGGCTTCATCATCTCTCGTCATTGTTCAACACCTCACAGACAACCAATGGAGCAACAACACATGAACAAGTCCAAGCTACTTCAAGTCATGGCATTGGTCATGATCCTCATCATGGCCTTTGCCGCGGTCGCGCTCGCCGATGTCAACCCGCCCACGCTGGTGGACGGCCCTGGCGACGCCTCTGGCCCCGCAACTTCGCCCTATCTCATCGTCGAGCTGGAATCACCGCCCCTGGCCGCGATCCAGGCCAACACGCGCAGCAAACTGGACATGAACGCACCTGACGCCCAGGCTTACATCAGCCAGCTACAGGCGGAGCAGGCCGCGTTCGTGGCTGAACTGCAGAATGTGTTGACCGACGCCTCGGTGGCGACCTTCATCAATGAGACCGGCGCCGAGGAACAGGCCGCCTACCAGATCCTGTTCAATGGCCTTTCCATCAACCCCGGTTCTATGGATAAAGAGACGGCCCGCGAGCTGATCTCGCGCATGGATGGCGTCAAACGGGTTTCCTACGACGTCGCCCATGAAACCCAGCTCTACACCAGCACCTACCTGATCAACGCGCCCATGGTCTGGGATAGCGCGGCTATCGGCGGCGTAGAGAACGCTGGCACCGGCGTCAAAGTCGCCTCCATGGACGGCGGTTTGCACAAAGACGCCCCCATGTTCAGTGGCGTAGGCTACGAGTACCCGGACGGTTTCAAGCCCGACGGCATCGGCCTGACCCAGAACAACAACGGCAAGATCATCGCCTCCCGCACCTATTTCCGTTCCTGGGACCCGCCTGCCCCTGGCGATGAGAACCCGTGGCCGGGCGTCAACGGCACCTCCCATGGCGTCCATACCGGCTCCACCGCGGCCGGCAACTGCGTGGACAATGTGACCTACGCCGGCTACAATGTGGGCACCATCTGCGGCGTGGCCCCCAAGGCCTACGTCATGAGCTACCGGGTCTTCTACGCCAGCGTCAGCGGCGACGGCGCCTTCTACACCACCGAAGGCCTGGCCGCACTGGAAGACATCGCCAAGGACGGAGCCGACGTGCTCAACAACTCCTGGGGCGGCGGTCCCTTCTCCGAGGGCGGCCAGTACGATCCCCTGGACACAGCGCTGATCAACGCCACCAAGGCCGGCATTTTCGTCTCTATGTCCGCGGGCAACTCCGGTCCCGGTCCTAACACAACCGATCATCCTTCTTCTGAGTACATCAGCGTGGCCGCCAGCACCACTTCCGGCACCCTCTCCTCCGGCCGTGTGAGCGTGACTGCGCCCGAACCGGTCCCAGCTGACCTGACCAACTTCGCCTTCGCCACCGCGGACTTTGGCGCTCCATTGCCGCTCGGCGTGGTCAACAGCTATTCGTACAAGACGGCCGCGGCGGTCGACCCCGCCAACGTCACCGGCTGTGAAGCCTTCCCGGACGGCGCTTTCGACGGCGTGGCGGCTGTGATCAGTCGCGGCGGCTGCTTCTTCGCCGACAAGGTCTATTACGCGGAGCAGGCCGGCGCGACCTTCGCCATCGTTTATAACAATGCCGGCGACGGTCTGATCAACATGGCCTGCGGCGGCGACTTCTGCGACTCGGGTGAGATCAATATCTCCAGCATCTTCATCGGCCAGACCGATGGCGAGGGCATGGTGGCCTGGTATGACGCCAATGGCGACGCCTCCCAATTCGAGTTCAACTCCATCGCCTATCAGGCCGGCAATATCCCGGACCGCATCATCGACTTCAGCAGCCGCGGCCCCGCGGTTGGCAACGTGCTGAAACCCGACATCGCCGCCCCTGGCGTCAACATCCTGGCCCAGGGCTACACCCCCGGCGCCACCGGCGAAGCCCGCCATCTTGGCTACGGCCAGGCGTCGGGCACCTCCATGGCGTCGCCCCACGTGGCTGGTTCCGCCGCGCTGTTGCGCCAACTGTATCCGACCTGGTCCAACGCCTACATCAAGTCAGCCCTGATGTCCACCTCCAAGTACATGGACATCTACACCATGGACGGTTCGCCGGCCCAGCCGCTGGACATGGGCGCAGGCCGCCTGGACGTGGGCGCGGCCATGGATCCCGGCGTGATCCTGGATCCGCCGAGCCTGAGCTTTGGCAACGTGGTCTCCGGCACCCAAAAATCGATCACCGTCAACGTCACCAGTGTGGCCGACGCCGCCGAGACCTACGCCTTGGGCACCGTCTACACCGGCGACAGCTTCACCCAGACGACGACGCTGCCTGGCTTCAGCATCAATCCCGCCTCCATCACCCTGGCTCCGGGCGAGACCAAGAGCGTGGAGGTCACCTTCGACTCCACCCAGAGCATGGGCTATGGCGACAACCAGGGCTACATCACCATGACCGGCGATCAGGGGCATAACGCCCACATGCCGGCCTGGGCGCGCGTGGGCTACGCCACCAAGGCCGCCGACGTGCTGATCCTGGACAACGACTTCAGCTTCATCGGCCCCTTCCTCGGCGAGAAGTTCTACGATTACACCTGGTACTACGCCCAAGCTCTGGAAGACCTGGGTCTCACCTATGAGATCTACGATGTGGACATGCACTTCGGCAGCCCCACCACCATCCCGGACGCGGTGGACCTGGCCCGTTACGACGCCCTCATCTGGGAAACGGGCGACAACTACTACCCTGACGGCACCTTCACCATCCCCACAGGACCGACGGAGATCGACCAGAATAAGCTGACCGAGTACATGAATGGCGGCGGCACGATTATCGCCATGGGTCAGGATCTGGCAGCCGTCTTCGATACCGCTAAGACGGGTGACGGTTCGTTCTTCTACAACCAAACCCTGGGCTCCGACTGGTATCAGGACAGCATCTCCGCCTTCGGCGTACCCACCGAGACCGTCAAGGCGTCGGACGTGGCGCCGGTCGCCTTCGCTGACGTCAAGATTGACCTCAGCAAACCTCACAATTATACGGCCAGCGGCGATCTCGCCGGCGGCAACGAGGTTCCGTCAGTGGACACCGGTACAACGGGCAGTTTCAACGTCGAGTACAACATCGACCAGAATGTGCTCCAGTACCAGGTCACCGTGGTTCCGACCACGACCACGCCGATCACGGTCACAGGCGCCCATCTCCATCAGGGCGCGGTGGGCGAAAACGGCGATGTGATCGTGTCGTTGGATCAGGATGGCGTCCTGCCGGTCTTTGTGACCGACACGCTGACTCTGGCCGGCGTCGTCATGGATCTCACTCCGGATCAAGCGACCGCGCTGTTGGGTGGCAACACCTACATCAACGTCCACACCGCGGCCAACCCGACCGGCGAGATTCGCGGACAGGTCGAGCCTCAGGGCGTGATCACCCAGATCTTCGTGGACGAAATCGGCGCCTTTACCATCAAGTCTCCCAACCCTGTGGACCAGGCGACCGATGCGCCGCCTGCGACCACCGTTCTGGTCTATCCGGGCGCCAACAACCTGATGGACGGCGGCGTCGCCGTGATCAACCGCGATCAACC
>JAJRVT010000212.1 GCA_024277175.1 Chloroflexota bacterium
CAAGTAGCTGTACAGAATTTCTGGAATGAGTAAGTCCATCATCTCCCTCCGGTGAAAGATTCTCTATTATTATCTTTTCACCGGAATCGGCTCGATGGCAAATCTGGCAGGCAAAAGTGCAAAAGTATAGGTATCTATATCCGTAACGTCCCCGGCACGGACCACGAGTTCTGACATCGACCAGAGGGCTGCTGGTCCGTGCCGGGGACGTTAATTTTCGGGAAGCGCCTAACCCTTCACCCGTGGGGGAACGCCACAGACAAAGCGATCAGCCACTGGGCTGCGAAGTAGGTGGTCAACACAATAGCCCGGGCGCTGGCGAACTGTCCGCGAAACTTGTCCAGCGCCAGGGTGGAGTCGGAGACGACGAAGAGGATGGCGCCGACCGCGGCCAGGAGCGCGCCCAGCCCGCCAAGCATCAGCCAGCGCTCGGTGGCCTGCCAGCCCATGACCAGGATCACGCCCATGTAGACCGCCACCGGCCCTTTCATGCTGCCCAGGTGGGGCCAGAGCAGATAGAGCATGACCGCGCCATAGATCAGATAGGCGGCCAGCACCCAAGGCGTAAATTGAAAGCCGCTCTGCCGGGTGAAGGCGGCGATGTAGAAGAGATGGGCGATGAGGAAACTGACCAGGCCGAAGACGAAGCGGTCCTGGGGCAACATGAGGAAGACGTCACCACCCAAGGAAAAGAGCAGGCCGGCGATGATCAGCCACTTGTAGGGAGCGGGGACCGCGTCCGGCAGCAGCAGCGCGGTCAGGATGATCAGGGACGTGGTCAGGGGCTTGAAGATGTAGACGGCCCGCCGCGACCCCCGGTAGTCGGCGCGGATATGGATGAAGGCCGAGATGGCGACGGCGACGAATGAAATGACGATGAGCGGCATGGTGGTTTCTCCGGGACTGGGGTTTTGGGTAGCCGGTAGATGAAAACGAGAGATGCCGTGAGGCTATCAGAGGCCATGTCTTTTGGCAAGTTCTGAAAAAAGAGGGCGATTGGCCAGCGCGGGGCTGCCGGGGAGTTCAGAACTCCCCGGCAGTTTACATTCGAAGTCTATCACCTGGAAGCCCCGGACACAGATTAGAGCCTTCGCATATCAGGGGGCTGCTGTCACCAGGGGCAGGTAGACGGAGGCAGAGGCCGAAAAGTCGAAGACCCGATGCTGAAAGCCGGTTCCGGGCGACCCCACCCAGACATGGTTGGCATTGGCCGGATCGAACGCCACAGGGTTGGCGAAGGGCCAGGCCATGCCCTCGTTCACCCGCCGCCAGCTCTGGCCGCCATCGGTGGAGCGCAGGACGCCGTTGGAGCCGGGATCGTAGCCGCCTGAGTCGAAGGCCGAGGACGAGGTCGCCATGAGCACCGCAGGGTCCTGGGGCGAGACCGCCACATCGCGCAGGAAGTCATCGTCCCATAGCTTTTCCCAGTGATCGCCGCTGTCCGTGCTGCGGTAGAGGCCCTTGCCCTCGCCATAGGCCGCCACGTAGACAGTCCCGCGCGCGTGGGGGTCCGGCGTGATGGCGAAGACGCCCGCCCAGCCCCACTCCCAGATGCCGCCGCTGACCGTCCCCGCCATTTCCGGCAGACCGATCGCCGTCCACGATCCGGCATCTCCGCCCGCGGTCGAGCGCCACAGTCCCCCCTCGCCGCCGGCGTAAACCAGGTCGCCGTCGAAGCGGTCCACCGCGGTGAAGCGGCAGGCGTCACAGTCGAAAACTTTCGCCCAATGTTCGCCATCGTCGTCGCTGCGATAGACGTCCCCGGCCGCGGCCACGAAGAGGGTGCGACTGTGCGCGGGGCTGCTGCGGTCCAGCGACAGGCCCGTGAGCGGCGCTTGCGGCAGGCCGACGCCGGCCTCCCAGGTCGCGCCGCGGTCACCGCTTCGCAACAGGGTCCCCGGCTCTTCCCAGGAGGGGGCCTGCGCGGTCCACACCACGCCCGCCCGATCGGGATCTGCCGCCAGGGTGGTGGTGTTGCCGCCATTGCCCTCCCAATCGCCGGTGCTGGGCGCGTGGTTGCAGTTTTCCCAGGAAAGCCCCCGGTCCGGGCTGTGCCAGCAGCCGATATCGAAATAACCGAGATAGATATCGTCGGGATCTGCCTCGCTGATGGCCAGATCGAACATGACCACGTTGTCGAACCCCCGGGACCGCCAGCGACCAGGGCTGACTTCGTCACTGAAGATGTTGTGAAAAGTGCGCCCGCGGTCGTCGGTGGCGAAGGCGAACTGGCTGTTGGTCCACAGCAGCGCCTCGGGATCGGAGAGATCGTCGCCGACCGCGCGAATATCGGACGTATACGCCCAATAGGCTCCGGTCCAACCCGGGTCCCAATCCGCCACCTTGCTAACCTGGATCCAATGCTTCCCGCCATCCACGCTCTCCCAGACGCCGTTGCGGTCATCCCAGGGGAACTGGTGGAAGGGATCGATCAGGCGGATGAGCTGCGGCTGGCTTGGCTTCAGCCAGATGCGCCCCGACCGTTGAGCGACCTGTGACCAAGTATCTCCCCGATCGTCGCTGCGATACAAATGGCCGGGTCCGTCCTCCTCTTCATCGAACGCCGTCAGATAGAGGGTCTCCGGATCGGACGGAGATACAGCCATGTCCATGACCTCCCCAAGCCCGCCGCCCACCCGGCTCCAGTGCACGCCGCCATCGATGCTGCGATAGGCCGCAGCGGGGCCGGTCGCGAAGCGCCCTTGGCCGGAAAGCAGGTAGAGTATGTCGGCGTCGGTCGGGTCCAGCGCCAGCTTAAGGATGCGCAGGCCGGCGGGCAGGTCGGCGCTGACTTTGGCCCAGCTCCGGCCGTTGTCCTCGCTTTGTAGACGCTGCCGTCGCTCACATTCCATTCCGAGTGGTGGGCGGCGTAGCCGATCTGCGGGTCGCTGGCGGAGAGTTCGATGTCGGTGATGTAGCCGTTGTCCAGCATCTGGTGAACGCTCTGGCCGCGGTCGACGCTGCGGAAGACGCCTTCTTCGGTTCCCAGCAGGAGGATGTCGGGATCGGTCGGGTGAAAGCCCATGGCGCTGGCGTGGGTGGTGGTCAGCCCCTGGGCCAGGCCGATCACATCCCAGCGCTGGCCGTGGTCGGTGGAACGATAGAAGCCGCTGAGGTCGCTGGCGGCCAGGATGAGGCCGTCGGGTCCGGCGCCCATGGTCGCGAACCAGCCGCCGCCGCCTGGGTTGGCGCGCGTCCAGGGTGATGTTGGCGCGTCGGGTTGAATTTCGAGCGTGGCCTGTATGGCCGTAGGGTGGATGCAGGAAATGATTGCGATGAGGAGGATCAGAAAAGAGAAAGCAAAGAAACGAATACGCGCGAACATAGGCGGCCTCCGGCGAGAGAATGATTGCGAACGGTCTTCATTCTCTCACACATGCCGCCAATATCCTTGACGCTTTTCAGGCGGAAGAGGGGTTCAACACAGGCGCGCGTACGATAGACCGCGGATTGGGCGGATCAGGCGGAAAGATCCGGATTTAAAAATCCGTGAAGATCCGCCCAATCCGCTCAATCCGCGGTCTATCAAACAATGATCTCGAAATTGCGCATCATGCCCATATCTTCGTGCTCCAGGTTGTGGCAGTGGTAGAGGAAGAGGCCGGTGAAGTCGGCGAAACGGCGCAGCACCCGCACCCGCTCGCCGGGCATGACCAGGACCGTGTCCTTCCAGCCGCCGTCCACATAGCCGTCCTTGACCGCCTCCCAGGCCCGCCGGCCGGAGGAGTTCACCGACCGATCCAGCACCTGGAACTGCTCGCCGTGCATGTGCATGGGGTGGGGCAGGGTCATCATGCCGCCCATTATGCCGCCGCCGTTGACGAACTCCCAGATCTCGGTGGTCCCCAGCCGCACCCGCTCATCGGACGCCACGCCGGTCATCTCGAAGGTGCGTCCGTTGAGGGTCCAGCCGCCGGGCGGCTGCATGCGCAGGTTGACGCGCCGGGTCGTAACCGCTTCGTCCTCCGGGATGCGCTCGATGGTGGAGAGCCGGGAAGGCAGCGTCGACGGTTCGTTCACCTGCTTGTCCACGCTGACGGTGAAGATGGGGAACGCGCCCCCCTGGGCGGATGAAGCGCCGTTGCCGCGGCCCATCATGCCGCCGCCGCCCATCATGCCCTGTGACGAAGCTACATACCAATTCTGCATCACCAGTCGGCTGCCCACGGGGCGGTCGCTGAAATCCACCCATAGTTCCACCCGTTCGCCGGGTCCCATGGTGATGTAGGGATATTCGACCGGCGCTTCCAGCAGGCCGCCGTCGTTGCCGATGACCGTCAGGGGCGTTCCGTCGTCCCAGGCCAGCTTGTAGATGCGGGAGTTGGAGCCATTGAGCAGGCGCAGACGATAGGCCCGGGTGGAGACCGATAGGTTGAAGTTGGGCTGGCCGTTGACGAAGATCTGGTTGCCCAGGAAGCCTGTCATCTGGTCCATCATGCCGTTGCCGCCATAGACCAACTGGTTGCTGCTGTTGAAGGTCCGGTCCTGGATGACCAGGGGGATGTCATACTCGCCGTCGGGCAGGCCCAGCGCACGCTCTTCATCGTCGCTCACCAGCAGGAAGCCGGCCATGCCGGCGTAGACCTGGGGACCGGTGCGCCCGTGGGGATGGGGATGATACCAGTAGGTCCCGGCCCGGTTCAACACCTCGAACTCGTAGGTGTAGCTCTCGCCATTGGTGATCACATGGCGGGGATGGCCGTCCATCTCCGTGGGCACATGCAAACCGTGCCAGTGGATGATGCTCTCCTGGGGCAGTTGATTGGTGAAGTTGATGCGCACCCGCTGGCCCTTGTTCAGCCGCAGAATGGGGCCGAGATAGGTGTCGGTCAGGGGTTGCAGCACCGTAGGATCGCCCTGGATTAGGTCGCCGCTGAGTTTCCAGATCTTGGTGGCCTGGCCTGAAAAAACATTGACGCTGTCAGGTGCAGCGGTCAAGCCGATCTCCACATCGGGGGAGAAGGCGGCTCCGGTCAGCGTGGGGCGGGGCGTTGCAGCCGCGACCGCGCCGGCAGAGATCCCCTGCGCGCCTGTGGCTGATCCAGGGGTGGAAAGCCCGGTGGTGGCCGCGCCGCATGCAGCCACGACTGAGGCCGCCAGTCCGGCCCCGGAAAGACGCAGAAAATTGCGTCGGTTGATTGCAGTCATAGTTTCCTCTTATAGTGATTGACGGGGGAAGAGTAAAGATTGAGGATTAAAGATTGGATGGCGGAAAATTTAGGGTAAAACCTGAATTCCCCGCCATCCAATCTTTAATCCTCAATCTTCAGTTTTTTAATTTTTCCTACCGTCCGGTCAGCTCGCGCTGCATGGCGTCGAACTCTTCCTTGGAAATCTCGCCGTTGGCGTAGCGCCGGCGCAGGATATCCAGGGGTGACTCCTGAGCGCTGACCGAACCGCCGCCATTACCCGCGGCCTGGTTGGACGGACCAGCCATGGCTCGCGAGATAAACCAGAAAACCAGCGCGATGATCCCAATCCAGAAAAACAACATAAAGAACATGCCAAAACCTCCGAATCCATATCCCCAACCCATCATGATCATTCTCTCCTTGTGTTCATCATTGACAGGCGACTGTTCACGGTGCGATCTGCCGTTCCATGAGCATATCGATGCTCTGTGCAGAGCGCTCTGCCTGTTCAGGTTTCTTGCTTGCCTCCAGTATAACAAGGGTTTGTGGCGGCACCTTGAACCGATTGTGAAGCCTTTGTGAATGGCGTTTTGCAAGATCATCGGCGTAGTTGTCCGAGTCTGGCGGGAACAGGGGGGCAGTGGGGAAAAATCGGAAGATGCATTTCGGCTTCATTTCTGCTATAGTAAAGACAGCAAACGTTCAGCAAATCCCCTCCCCTAAAATCTACAGTCAGTATTGGGTGCAGACGGAGCGGACTACTGTGTTCAAAACTCTCTATTCTAAACTGATCGTGGTGGTGGGCGGCGTCTTTCTGATCACCATCCTGGCCATTCTCGGTGCTGTCTACGTCACCGCCAACCGGCAGATCGAGCAGGTCGGCCTGGCCCAGGCCGAGGCGCTGAACCACGTGGCCTTCGAAGCCCTCTACGCCTCCATGCGCCAGGGCGGCGGGCGTGCGGGTAACCAGAAGGTCATCGAGCGTTTGCGCGGAAATGAGGCTTATAGCGCCCTGCATGTGGTCAAGGGGGAGCCGGTGGCGCGCCAATATGGAGTCACGCCTGAGGACGCTCCCCAGGATGAATTGGACCTCCAGGCGTTGACGGGAACGCCCGCCTTGGAGATCGTACAGCAGGACGGTCATCGGGTGGTGCGCTACGCCTCGCCTGTGTTTGTGGAGCAGGCGTGTCAGCAGTGTCATAATGCCGAGATCGGTGCGGTCAACGGCGTGATCGCCACTGAAATTTCGCTGGAGACCCTGGACGCCGCCCTTCGTCGACGGCGGAACTATCTGCTGCGGGTGGTCGGCGGCAGTCTGCTGCTCTTGCTGGTGGCCATCTTCTATGCAGTGCAACGCCTGGTCATCCGGCCGCTACAGACCATCGGACACGGCGCCGCCGCCATCGCCCAAGGGGATTTGGATCATCGCCTGGATGTACAAACGGGCGATGAAATGGAGGAACTGGCCAACGAGATCAACGATATGGTCGCACAGTTGGACAAGACCTATAGCAAGGTGGTGGAGGAGCAGAACACGGTGCTGGCGTCGATTGAATCGTCCAGTGACGCCATCTGGATCAGCGATGCAGACCGGCGGGTCGCGATGGTGAACCCGGCCCTTGAGCGGCTGATCGGCAAATCCCGGGAGGAGTTGCTAGGGCAGTCATGTCAATACCTTATGGGGATGCGCTCCTTCGACGGCGCATCGCTGTGCGACACCAGTTGTCCCTTTTTGCATTCAGATGGGCACGATGGAGCCATCGAAGCTTGTATGCCCGCGGCTACGGGGAAGGACGCCTGGGTGGAGATCTCCTATGGCCGGGTGACCGACGCCGATGGGCAACTGACCCAGGTGGTGCATATCGTCCACGACCTCACAGAGCGCAAGGAGATCGAGCAACTGAAAGACGAGTTCGTCTCCATGGTCTCCCATGAGTTGCGCACGCCCCTACACCATATCAAGGGATTCTCCACCACTTTGCTACAGAACGATGTGGAGTGGGATGTTGAGACCCAGCGTGATTTTCTGGAAAGCATCAACCAGGAGGCGGACCGGCTGGCCGCGCTGGTGGATAAAATCCTCCATCTCTCCCGGCTGGAGGCCGGGCGGATGCCCATGGATCGGGAGTGGTACGCGGTCAACGATCTGATCGACGGCGTGTTGATGAAGCCCTGCGCCCGGGCGGCCAGCGACCGCATCAGCCTGGCCCTTGCGCCCGACCTTCCCCCGCTTTTTGTGGACGCCCGGGAGATCGAGAGTGTGTTGATCAATCTGATCGAAAACGCCGTCAAATACTCGGATCCCGGCACGCCCATCATCCTGGGCGCGGAGTTCAACGATGACGAGGCGTTTTTCTGGGTGGAGGACCAGGGGATCGGCATTCCTGAGGAGCAGCTTGAGAGCGTCTTCGAGCGCTTTTCCAGGGTGAATGAACGGAATCATCGCGCCAGCAGTTGCGGCCTGGGTCTCTCCATTTGTAAGCGCGTTGTGGAAGCCCATGGCGGCCGCATCTGGGTCGAAAGCCAGGTTGGTGCGGGCTCCCGTTTCTCTTTCGCCCTACCGGTGCGCCATCGCCAACCCATTCCTTTGGTCGAGAATATCTATGAAAAAGCTTAAAGTGCTGGTGGTGGATGACGAACCCCAGACGCGTAAATACATCACCGCCAACCTGCGCGCGCGCGGCTATGGCGTGCTTCAGGCCGGGGATGGACGGGCCGCGCTGAAAACGTTTGATGAGAATATGGTCGATCTGGTCATCCTCGACATCATGATGCCTGGCATAGACGGCTTCGAGGTCTGTCAGGCCATCCGCCGCCAGGCCGACACGCCCGTCATCATCCTCAGCGCCCGGGGACAGGAGAAAGACATCGTGCGCGCGCTCAATTTCGGCGCCGACGACTATCTGACCAAGCCATTTGGGGCCGAGGAGTTGCTGGCCCGGGTGCGGGCCGTCCTGCGCCGCACAACGGCCAAGGGGGCCGCCACCCAGCGCCCTCCTTACGACGTTGACGATCTGCATATCGACTTTTCTCTGCGCCAGGTAACCCTGGCCGGCCAGCCCGTCAAGCTGACGCCCACCGAATACGGTCTGTTGGCCCATCTGGCCGTCAACGCCGGGCGGGTGTTGACCCACCGCGCTCTCCTCCAGGCGGTTTGGGGTCCGGAGTACGGAGACGAAACGGAATATCTGTGGGCCTATATCCGGCGTCTGCGGCGTAAAATCGAACAAGACCCCAGCAATCCCCGCTACATCCTCACCCAGCCCGGCGTCGGGTATACTCTAATCGCCGCATAAATCTAAAAAACAATAGAACACGGATAGAGCGGATACTGACAGATTTTTTTAAAATCTGTCAGTATCCGCTCTATCCGTGTTCTATCAAACCCTGCCTCCATCCAATTTTCAGGATTTATTCAGGTCCCCGCTTCATCCAATTCAGGCCCTGTTCAGGCCTCTCGCATAAACTGGAACTGAAGCTGTCTCAATGCTTCCGGATACAATCCAAGATGTAACTTCCACAAAGGAGCCTCAACGATGCGTAAGTCGAGAATATTTTTTATTGTGGTGGCCGTCGCCCTGATCGCCATCACCGGATATGGGGCGAAAATCGCTTTTGCCGCGGATGCGGCGACCGGGCTTTCCCAGACTGACCCGGAACCCGTGGACCCGGAGGCCGTAATCGCCGCCATCACCAAAGGCGGATGCGGCGCCTGTCATGTGATCCCCGGCATCCCCAATGCTATTGGAACCATTGGCCCGGATCTGTCAGAGATAGGTTCGGTCGCCGAGGAGATCATCCTTGATCCTGAATATGAGGGAGAAGCGACCACTGCGGACGAGTACATCCATGAATCCATCGTGGATCCGAACGCTTTCGTCGTCCCTGAATGCCCGGGTGGAGCCGTGTGCGCGCCCGGCCTGATGCCGCCCACCTTCGGGGACCTGTTCAGCGAGGAAGAACTGAACGCGGTGGTGGATTATCTGGCCAGCCTGCCCGAAGGCGCCCTATCGGAAGAGGCGGCGAGCAAGGCCGCAGCAGAAGAGGCCGCGCCGGTTGCGCCAGAGTTGAGTGAGGAAGAGTTCGCCAAGGCCACGGAGATTTTCTTCCAGCGTTGCGCCGGCTGTCATGGCGTGCTGCGAAAAGGCGCCACCGGGCCCAACTTGGAGCCGGAAAACACCCTACCCAAGGGCACCGTCGCGCTGCAAGCGATCATCTTCAATGGCACGCCCAAAGGCATGCCCGATTGGGGCAAACAGGGCATCCTCACAGAAGAGGAAACCGAATTGATGGCCAAGTTCGTCCAGAACGAACCCCCGGCCCCGCCGGAAATGTCCCTGGAACAGATGATGGAAACGTGGAAAGTTTTCATCGAACCAGAAGACCGGCCCACGGAACAGGAGAATGATCTAAACCTGGACAACCTCTTCTCCGTCACCCTGCGTGACGCCGGCCAGGTGGCCCTCATTGACGGTGACACCAAAGAGGTGATCAACACCGTAGACACCGGCTACGCGGTCCACATTTCACGCATGTCCTCCACCGGTCGCTATATCTACGTCATTGGTCGCGACGGCAAGACCGCGCTCATCGATCTGTGGATGGAGACGCCTGACAAGGTGGCCGAAGTCCAGACCTGCTACGACGCCCGCTCGGTGGACGGCAGCAAGTATAAGGGCGAAGAGGGCGATTTTTACGATAAATACGCCATCGTCGGCTGCTACTGGCCACCCCACTTCGTCATCCTTGACGGGACCACCCTGGAGCCGCTGAAAATCGTCAGCACTCGGAGCTACACCGTGGACACCGGCGAATATCATCCTGAACCGCGGGTGGCCTCCATTGTTGCCTCCCACTTCAAACCGGAGTGGATCGTCAACGTCAAGGAAACGGGCCAGGTCTGGATCGTAAATTACACCGATCCGTTAAACCCGACCATCAAGATGATCGGCGCCGAACGCTTCTTGCACGACGGCGGCTTCGAGTCCACCGGTCGTTACTTCCTGGTCGCCGCCAATCAACGCAACACCATTGCGGTGATCGACGCCAAGGAAGAGAAACTCGTGGCCCTTATCCCCGTGGGCGAGACGCCCCATCCCGGCCGGGGCGCCAACTGGGTGGATCCGGAATACGGCCCGGTGTGGGCGACTTCCTACCTGGGCGAAGGCAAGCTGACGCTCATCGGTACGGACCCGGAAAATTATCCAGAAAACGCGTGGAAAGTGGTGCGCGATATCGAACTTCCGGGCGGCGGTAGCCTCTTCATCAAAACTCACCCAGAAAGCCAGTGGGTGTGGGCGGACATGCCCTTGAACCCTGATGAGGATCTCCAGCGCAGTGTTTGCGTAATCGACAAGGAAGATCCCGAAGGTGAGCCCAACTGCTGGAAGGTGGCCGACTATGGCCGTGTGGTCCACTTCGAGTACAACAAAGAGGGGGATGAAGTCTGGGTCAGCGTTTGGGGCAGCGCGGACAAACCGGGCGAGACCGGCGAGATCGTCATCTATGATGATAAGACGCTGGAAGAGAAGACGCGGATCAAGGACCTGATCACGCCCACGGGCAAGTTCAATGTCTACAACACGGTGAATGACATTTACTAGCCTCAGAAGACGTCACTGAATAGGGAGGTAAGAAACTGGGTTTTCGAGCCGCCGGCGTGGCAAATCCACAAGCCCGCAAAACCCAGTTTCTCCCCCCGTTCAGGACGTATGTCTGGACGTTCACCAAGCGTAAGGGGGTGGATGGGGGATCGAGGTTGCGAGAATGGCCCCGGTCCCTATCTCCCTCCCATCTTCTGCACCATCGCTTGTGTTCTGAGAAGGAGTCAACAGATGGATGAACAAAAACAGGAGAACGGCGGCCAGACGCCGCCGGCCAAGATCACCCTGGGACAGAAGCTGTTCGACAACATGTTCTTACTGCTGATCATCTCATTTCTCATCAGCTTCGTACTCTACAACGTATGGGGATTGATTGAGACATTGGGAGTCCCGCCCGCACCGTAACGCTATTCCAGAAGTGAGGAGGTGTACTATGCTCGCTCCACCCCAAAATTGGTGGAAGCCGCTTAGCCGCATGGAAAGAAGTTGGGTTATCGTCGCTTTCGTCTGGTGTCTGGTCCTGACGATAATGATGCCGCTCTGGTTCTTCCTGGGCCGCCAGAACGTGCCGGTCACGACCTATCGGGTGACGCAGGCGGAATATTTTGAATCTGTAAACGCGTTTGTCGAAGAGTATCAAGTCGACACCCTACAGGGTATACCGGTGGTGGAGCCGCCGCCCGGCTCTGACGTCTATCTGCTGGCCCGCCAATGGCAATGGTATCCCGTGTTGAAGTTGAAGAAGGGGGAGGAGTATCGTCTCCATCTCTCTTCCATGGATACGCAGCACGGCTTCTCCCTGCAACCGACCAACCTGAATTTGCAGGTTCTGCCTACCTATGACTATGTCGCCAAGATCATACCGACCCAAAGCGGCGAATATGGGATCATCTGCAATGAATATTGCGGCATCGGTCACCACATCATGACCAGCAAGGTGATCGTCACAGAATAGCGTCGCCGAATAGCGAAGGAGGTTTTACAATGGCTGTAACTACAGCGCCGGCCGCCACCGAGAAAGGTCATTTTCGCACCTGCCCGATGACGGGGTTGCGGGTGGATCTGGCGGCGGAAAAACTGATTCAGGTCAATGCGGTGGCCGCGGTCGTCTTTCTGTTGATCGGCGGTCTTTTCGCTCTACTCCTGGCCCTGACCCGTTGGCAAGCCATTCACCTGTTGCCGGCGGACTGGTTCTACCGCTTGTTGACTGGCCACGGGGTGAATATGTTGGTCGTGTGGATTGTCTTCTTCGAGGTGGCGGGACTTTATTTTGGCTGCACCGTCATGCTCAACGCCCGTCTGGTGCTGCCCATCGTCGCTTGGATCACCTTCGCCATGATGGTGGTGGGCGCGGTCATGGTCAATGTCATCATCCTGGTGGGCAAAGCCGATGTGATGTTCACAGCCTACGTCCCTCTCAAGGCGCACCCCATCTTCTATCTGGGCATCATTCTATTCGCGGTGGGCGCCCTGATCGCGGTGATTCTCTTTTTCGCCACCATTGTCGTGGCCAAGATGGAGAAGCGTTTCACTACGATCCCGCTGTTCACCTTCGGCCTGATCGCAGCTTCGGTCATCGCCGTCTTCACCCTGCTCAACGGCGCGGTGGCCTATGGATCTGCGTTCCTGTGGTCCATTGGGCTGATTCCAAAGGTGGACCCCGGCTTCTATCGCAATACATTCTGGGGGTTTGGCCACTCTGCGCAACAGATCAACCTCGCCGCCATGGTCGCCATCTGGTATGCGTTGGCTGCGATTACGGTCGGCGCCAACCCCGTCAACGAGAAACTCTCCCGCTTCGCCTTCGTCTGCTATATGTTCTTCATCAACCTTGGCTCCGCCCATCACCTGCTGGTGGACCCCGGTCCCGGTTTCACCTGGAAAGCGGTCAACACCTCCTATGCCATGTACCTGGCCGTGCTGGGCAGCCTCATCCACGCCTTCTCGATTCCTGCGGCCGTGGAGGTGGCGCAACGGCGTAAAGGCTATAACCGGGACATGTTCGACTGGTTGCGCAAGGCGCCCTGGAAGGAACCGGGCTTTTCGACCCTGGTCATCTCCATGTTCCTTTTCGGCTTCATCGGCGGCATCACCGGCGTGGTTATTGGCACCGAGCAGATCAACATGTCGGCCCATAACACCATGCGCCTGCCGGGGCATTTCCACGCCACCGTGGTCTCCGGCACGACCCTGGCCTTTATGGGCTTCACCTACTACATGATCCCCCTCATCTTCCGCCGCGAGCTGAAGTTCAAGTCGTGGGCGACATGGCAGCCCTACGTTTTTGGCTTCGGCATGCTGTTGGTCTCCCTGGGCATGATCGTCAGCGGCCTCCAAGGCGCGCCCCGGCGTTCCTGGGACATCACCTTCAC
>JAJRVT010000213.1 GCA_024277175.1 Chloroflexota bacterium
ATCTATTCAGGCAGGCTCCGGTAGAACGCGGATTTTCGCTGATATAAACGGATTTTCACGGATTTTTTCAGAAAAAATCCGTGAAAATCTACTCTCGTCCGTGAAAATCCGCGTTCCCCTGATAACCGCTGAATAGTTACCCTGGTATTTATTTAGCGGCGGCTATTGGAACGCGGATTGTATCGGATAGGGTCAGATTTTCACGGATTTTTTGTGAAACCCCGTGAAAATCTGCTCTCATCAGCAGTAATCCGCGTTCCAATGAAGTCTGTCTGAAAGATCATTTCACAAGAAAAGGATTCAGATTATGCGTATCACAGTGTTGGGTGGGGCCGGGAAGATGGGCGGCATCGCCACCCAAATGCTGGCCAATGACCCGCGGGTGGATGAAGTCGTCATCGCCGATATCAACGCCGAACAGGCCCAGGCCGTGATGGATACCCTGGATTCGCCCAAACTGCGTTTCCAGCAGGTGGACATCCGCGATCACGACTCGTTCGTGGCGAGCCTACGCGGCTCCCATGCACTGATCAACGCCACCGTGTACTACACGAATCTGCCGGCGATGGAAGCCTGTCTGGAGGCCGGCGTCCCCTACGTGGACCTGGGTGGGCTCTTCCACACCACCCGCAAGCAACTCAAACTCAGCGATCGCTTCCAGACCGCGGGCGTCAGCGCGGTGCTGGGCATGGGATCCGCGCCCGGCGTGCCCAATGTCCAGGCCCGCTACGCCGCCGACCGGCTGGACGTCATCGACAGCATCCACATCTACGACGGCATCAAGCCCCCGCCGCCGGACCAGGTGGCCTTCACCTACGCGGTGCCCACCATCATGGACGAGCTGACCGAGCGGCCCATGGTTTTCCAGGACGGCGAGTTCGTGGACATGGATCCCATGAGTGAATTCGAGGATGTCTGGTTCCCGGAGCCCCTGGGCGTGCTGCCCATGCACCTCTCCCTGCACTCGGAGGTGGCCACCCTGCCGGTGAGCTTCGCGGACAAGGGCGTCAAAGAGTGCTTCTTCAAGATCAACTACTGGGGCATGGCGCAGAAAACGGTGGAAAAGGTGCGGGTGCTGGCCGAGTTCGGGCTGAACAGCCGGGAGCCAGTGGACGTGCGCGGACAGACGGTCTCGCCCCGTGACCTGCTCCTGACCCTGCTGGCTGATAAAGCGCCCTCATCGACCGCGTTCCTGGCCCCCTCTCCCAACCGGCCGCCCAACTGGAATAAGGTTATCAGCACCGAGGTGGCGGGGAGCAAGGACGGACAGGCCGTCACCTACCGGCTGGACACCATGACGGTCAAGGGCGCGCTGCCTACGGGCGCGGCCCCGGCCATCACCGCCGTCTGGCTGGCCGAAGGCCGCGTCCCCCCGGGCGTCCACCCGCCGGAACAGGCCCTGAACCCCGAAGCATTCTTCGCTGAACTAGAGAAACTGGAGATCGCCACCCAGGTGACGGTGACGCGTCCGGTATAGAAGGGCAATAGAACGCGGAAACACCGGATTGAACGGAAAAAGCCGGATTTTGAAAAAAATCCGTGAAAATCCGCCCAATCCGGTGTTTCCGCGTTCTATTCTACTCTCGCCGGTGCACGCGGCCGCCGAAGCGCAGCCAGCCGATGGAACCGTCGGGGTTGCGGATGATATCGCCGGTCGCGTCCTTGAAGGGACCATCCAGCACCAGCAGGCGGTCCGGCTCGCAGAGGTCCAGGGTCATGGGCGGCGGCGCGGGCGGGGGCGGCGTATCCTTGGTGGGGAAGCCGCCCCTGGGAACCGCCTGCCCTACCAGCTTCCCGCCCAGCAGCCCCAGTTCGATGTCCATGAAAGGACGGGTGTAACGGCCCACGTAGGCGCTCAGTTCGTCTTCGCTCGCGCCCTGGGGCGCAGGTTCGTCCACCGTCAACCCCAGGAAATGCTCTAACGCCCACTTGCGCACAGCGAGTTTCATCCGACCGCCCCGGTCGGCATTGGTCAGCAACGCCAACGCAAAATCATGCTCTGGCATCAGCAGCAGCATGGCGATCTGGCCCACTGTGCCCCCGCCGTGGGAGACCTCGCGTGCGCCGTCCACTTCATTCAGCGCCCAGGAAAGCCCCCAGGCTTCGTCCCCCCAGACGGTGACCTGGGGTTCCTGCATGCGCGCCGCCCCTTCTTCGGAGAGCAACCGCTCGCCGTCCGCGGTCACGCCATTCTCCAGATGAAAACGGGCGTAGCGGAGCAGGTCGAGTGCGCTGGTGACGATGCCGCCCGCGGGCCAGACCGCGCGCGGCAAGGGCCAAGGCCGGGCCACCTGGGGACCGTCTTCCCCTACCTGATGGCCGACCGCAAACCGATGGGTCATGACGTCAGTGGGCCGGATGTAGGCGTGCTCCATGCCCAGGGGGTCCAGCAACCGTTCCTGCAAGACGACATGGTAGGGCTGGCCCGTCACCCGCTCGATGACGTAACCGGCGATAGAAAAAGCGGCGTTGTTGTAGGACCAGACCCGATCCAGAGGGGCAAGCTGGGGCGTCTCCCTCATGTTGGCCACGTAGCGGGCCAGGGCGTCACCCCCTTCGCCCGTGTCATCGAAGACATCACCCACCCAGCCGCTGGTGTGGATGAGCAGATGGCGGACAGTCGCGTCGCGGTAGGCGGCCTCGTCCTGAACGCGGAAGTTGGGAATGTAGGTGCGCACAGACGCGTCCAGGTCCAACTCTCCGGCCTCGGCCAGCATCATGATCAGGGTCCCGGTGAAGGTCTTGGTGATGGAACCGATCTGAAAGAGGGTCTCCGGGGTGACGGACAGGGGGTGATCCACGTTGGTCAGGCCAACGCCCGCTACCCGGACCTCGCCCTGATGGAGCACGCCCACTGCCGCGCCGGGAACGCCGGTCTTCTCCAGGGTTTCGGCCACAAAGGTCTGTAACGCCGCCCAGTGCTGTTCAAATGGTGGATTCACGGTTTCCGCTTTCTTTGAAGAAATTTGTCGCAAAGGCGCAGGGACGCAAAGGATCGTAAAGAGTTCTTGCTTTTCTCTGCGTCCCTTTGCGTCTTCGCGACTCTGCGTCGAAGTGATTCCTCTACCCGATCCCCCGGCACGCGTCCAAAAAACTCTCCCACAGGCGGCGGTGGGCGTCATCCAGTTCGAAGAGGCGTTCCGGGTGCCACTGAACGCCGACCGCCCACGCCTGATGGCGGCCTTCGATGGCCTCCACCAGCCAGCCGTCGGGATCAGCCACGCCGGCTACGCTGAAGCCGGGAGCCAGGCTCGCCCGGTCCAGCCCCTGGTGGTGGTAGGTGTTGACCGCCAGCGCCTCCCGCCCCACAGTCCGGCGCAACCGGCTGCCGCTATCGAAGATCACATCGTGATAGAACGGCTCCTCTTTGGGCGAACGGTGACCGTCGAAGTCCTGGATCATGCCGCCGCCCGCGGCCACGTTCATGACCTGGCAACCCCGACAGATGCCGAAGACGGGTAGGTCCAGGTCCAGGGCATGGCGGGTCAGGTTCAGTTCCAGTTCATCCCGCCTGGGATCGATGGCCTTAGGATTGGCCCCGGCCAGGGGCGCGCCGAAGTAGCGGGGGTCCACATCGCCGCCGCCGGTCAGCAGCAGCCCATCCAGTTGGTCCAGCGCGACCAGGGGCAGGCGTCCCCGTTCATCGGGCGTATAGACCGCGCCGTCGGGCAGGGTCACCGGCGTATCCGGCGAAAGGATCACCCAGTCAGCACCGTAGCCGTTGAGCACGTCGATGTAGTGGCGCGTGTTTTTGCTGGTCCAGGCGGCACCGCCCCGGCGGGCGGTGAGGCCGATGAGGGGTTTGTGTGATGGTGGCATGGCGGTTGCGGCCTTCTGGCGTGGTACGTAAAACGTGATGCGTGATGGATAGTGCGGGGGGGATGGGTTACGATTATAGCGGGTCATGGGCCTGGATTGCAACATTCACGCCCATAAGTGCGTTCCACGCCCGCACACAACCTCGCCCACACGCCAATCTCGCCGGGCGTGGGACGCACTCCGGACGACCGGAAAGATCCTGAGAGCGGTGAGTCCATCCCACGCCATGGGGCGCTACTCGTTGGCGGGATTGGCCCATGGCGTGGGACGCACTCCGGTTCGCCCCAGAAATTGAGTTTTTGCTAAAAACTCAGTTTCTTCTCCCCCACCCAATTCGGCGCCATCCGCCGTCATCCAATCTTCAATCCTCAATTTTTAATCCTCGCTTCTCCCTCAAACCATCTTCAAATACTCACGCACCAACAACGCCGCGGTCGCGCCTTCGCCGGCTGCGCTGGCCACCTGCTTGGTGCTGCCCGAACGCACATCCCCGGCCGCAAAAATCCCGGGAACGCTGCTCTCCAACGTGACCGGTTCATGAAAAACGGCGTCGCCGGCCGGGCGCGCCGCCAGATAGACCGGGTCGTGGATCAGATCGTGGCCGGTGGCGATGAAACCCCAGGGGTTCAGATGGACGCCGCTCCCGTGCAGGAAGCCGGTGTTGGGGTCCTGGCCGATAAAGATAAAGGCCCCATCCACCGCCATCTCCTCGGTTGCGCCGCTGCGGTTGTCGAGCAAGGTCACGGACGTGAGCTTGGACTGCGCGCCATGAAATGCCTGGACGTCAGTGCGCCAGCGGACCTGAATTTTGGGATTTTCCATGACGCTATCCTGAACCACCCGGCTGGCCTGGAATTCGCCCTTACGCACCAGGATGGTGACCTTGTCCGCGAACTTGGTCAGCAGCAGGCTCTCCTCGGCCGCGCTGTTGCCGCCGCCCACCACGGCCACATGCTTGCCCCGGTAAAAGGGGCCGTCGCAGGTGGCGCAAAAATGAATGCCGGCGCCGATGTAATCGCGCTCGCCCGGCGCGCCCAGGCGGCGATAGCGGCTGCCGGTGGCGATCAGCAAGGCGCAGGCGCTGTAGCTGGCGCCGTCGGCCGTATGGACCACGTGATAGTTGTCGTGGCTGGTGACGCCGACCACGTCCTGGGCTTGGAGTAGTTCCACGCCAAAGCGCTCGGCCTGTTTGCGCAGGCGGTTGGCGAAGTCGATGCCGGCCACGCCGTCGGGGAAGCCGGGCATGTTGTCCAACTTCTCGGTGGCCGCGGCCTGGCCGCCAAAGGCCGCACGTTCAATGACCAGGGTGTCGATGCCCTCGCGCGCGGTGTAAAGGGCCGCGGTCAGGCCGGCCGGTCCGCCGCCGATGATGATGAAGGGGTAATGATGACGGCTGGCGCTGGTCTTCAGGCCCAGCTTGGCGGCCAACTCGGCATTGCTCGGCTCCGTCAGGAAGGAACCGTTCTCGAAGACGATGGTGGGGATGATGCGCTTGCCCTCGTTCATGGCGATGACGCGCTCTTCCGCGGCCTGGTCCCGCTCGATGTCGATCCAGGCGTAGGGGATCTGGTGTTCGCCCAGGAACTGTTTGCTGCGGCGGCAGTCCGGGCACCAGTGGGCCCCATACAGGGTGATGGCTGGCTGTGACATGCTTCTTCTCCTCGAATGCGCATGGCGGTTAATGGGCGCAAAAAGCGTCCACTGGTCTGGATGGGACGATGGGCGGGAATCTTACCTTGGAGAGGAGTGCATTTCACACTCACAGACATCCACGCCCACACGCCAACCACTCGGACGTAGGACGGACTCGGAGTTCACACGCCGCCTCGCCGCACCCCCGCCCCCTGATCCTGTCACATCCGCCCGTCGTCCCACTGCGCAGGACACACTCGCGATGGGGCGCGCTTTCCCGGCCGGCCAGGATTATGATACCCTACTCCCCGCGCGAAAAATATGCGACGAACCGATATCCAAACCAGAAAACAGGATCTTCATCCATGCTCACACCTATCCTGCAAACTCTCGCCATCCTGCTCTTCATCGTCGTCGCACTAGCGGGCGGATTCTTCTTTTATGTCTACTGGTTCCGCATCCAGCGTCCCGTCCCCAAACTGAACGGGACCTACGCGCTGCCCGGGCTGGAGAAGCCGGTGCGGATTGTGCGGGACAAGCACGCGGTCCCCCACATCTACGCCGAGAACGAGGCCGATCTCTACAAGGCCCAGGGCTTCGTCCACGCGCAGGAGCGGCTGTGGCAGATGGAGCAGAACCGGCGCACGGCCTATGGAACCCTGGCCGAGGTCTTTGGCCCCGCGGCCGTGGACGCGGACCGCTTCAGCCGCGTTATAGGCTTCCGCCGCGCGGCCGAGGCCGAGCTGGCCGGGCTGGACCCCCAGACCCGCCAGGTCCTGGATTGGTACGCGGCAGGCGTCAACGCCTTCATCGAGACCCACAAGCCCAAACGCCTGGCGGCCGAGTTCAACCTCCTGGGCGTGGACCCGGAGCCATGGACGCCCTTGGACACCCTGGCCTTCACCAAGATCATGGCCTGGGCCCTCTCCGGCAACTGGGAGCACGAGCTGACCCGCCTGCGCCTGCTCCACGAGCTGGGTCCCCACCGCGCGGCCGAACTGGAGCCGGACTATCCCCAGCAGAACCCCATCATCCTGGAGGCCGCGGGCAGCCAGGAGGTCACCCGCATGCTCTACACCGCGGGGCTGATTCTCAACCAATACGAACAGGTGAAGGAGTGGATCAACGTGAGCGGCGACGGCCAGGGCAGCAACAGTTGGGTGCTGGCCCCGGAGCGCACCCTCACCCGCCGCCCCCTGCTGGCCAATGACCCCCACCTGGCGTTGCAGATGCCGGGGATCTGGTACGAGAACCGGCTGAGTTGTCCGGGGCTGGACGTGAGCGGCGTCTCCTTCGCCGGCGTGCCGGGCGTGGTCATCGGCCACAACGAGTGGATCGCCTGGGGCATGACCAACGGGGCCGTGGACGTGCAGGACCTCTACCTGGAGCGGGCCCACCCCGAGGACCCCACCAAGTTCCTCTTCCAGGGCGAGTGGGAGCAGGCCCAGGTGCTGGAGGAGACCATCCGCGTGCGCCGGGAAGCGCCGGTGACGGTGCGCGTCGCGGTCACCCGCCACGGCCCGCTGATCAACGGCATCCTGGGCGAGCTGCCCGACGCCGCCCGCATCCAGCCCGCGCCCTTGGCCCTGCGCTGGACGGGCCACGCGGCCGGCCGGACCCTGCGCGCGCTCTACCGGCTCAACCGGGCCCGCAACTGGGACGAGTTCGACGCCGCGCTGGTCGACTGGGGCGCGGCCCCCCAGAACGTGACCTACGCCGACCGGGAGGGCAATATCGGCTACATCCTGGCCGGGCGCATTCCCAAGCGGGACGAGCAGCGGCTGGGGCTGTTGCCCGCGCCCGGCTGGAGCGGCGAACACGAGTGGGAGGAGATGATCCCCCACGCCGAGCTGCCCCGGCTCTTCAACCCCGAATCGGGCCTGATCGTGACCGCCAACAACAAGATGGTGGGCGACGATTACCCCTATTTCCTGGGCGCGGACTTCTTCCCCGGCTGGCGCGCGGCCCGCATCCAGGAGGTGCTGGAAGAGATGGAGCGGGCCTCCATCCGCGACATGGAGCGGGTGCAACTGGACACGGGCAGCGTCTACGCGCGGGCCTTCGCCCCCTGGATCGGACGCCTGGACTCGGACGATCCCTGGGAACGGGCCGCGCTCAAGGCCATCCGCACCTGGAACTACCGCATGGACACCGACAGCCAGGCCGGGCTGGTCTTCCACTATATGCTGATCCATCTGCTGGATATGGTCTTTGGGGACAAGCTGGGGCCGGTGGCCGAAGGCTATCGGGGATTCTCCCTCAGCCCCCTCTTCCGGCTCAACACCTTCATGCTGCGCGCGGAGTCAAAAC
Source organism: Chloroflexota bacterium (assembly GCA_024277175.1). Lineage (GTDB taxonomy): Bacteria > Chloroflexota > Anaerolineae > Caldilineales > Caldilineaceae > JAJRVT01. Next base: position 7,762 of record JAJRVT010000213.1, read on the forward strand.
TACTGGAACTCATCGACGGGTATGAGCAGTCGGTCTGGTACACGGACGCGCGCACCGGCCGCGCCCGCAGCCGGGATGACCTGCTTCAGGAGGCGTTGACCTGCGCGGTGCAGGACATCCGCAAACAGGTGAGCGATAGCACCCTCAAGTGGCACTGGGGACGCAGCCACCAGGTCCAGTACGCGCATCCTATCGGCAACGCGCGCATGTTGCGCAACTTCTTCAACCGGGGACCCTTCCCCATCGGCGGCGACGGCGTCTCTCCCCTACAGACCCGGCAAGCGCCTGTCCTGCCGCCCGGCCTGGTCCTGGTCACGCCCTCCTACCGCCAGCTCTACGAGGTAGGCGCGTGGGACATGGCCCAGACCGTGACCACAGCCGGCCAGTCCGGCCATCCCCTCTCCGACCACTACGACGACCAGATCGCCATGTTTTTGGAGGGCGTCTATCACCGCATGCCGTGGTCGAAAGAGAAGGTGGAGGAGGGGAAGGCGTTTGAGATGAGCTTGAGTGGGTGACAGGCGCAGGGCGACGAGTGCGTTCCACGCCCGATCGAATCCTTGTTGACCAGCCAACCCCGCGGGCGTGGGACAGACGGGTCATTTCCGTCCATCCCACGCCATGTAGAGCGACTGGATGCCGAAATTAACCGATGGCGTGGGACGTACGACCGGGTTATCGCCAGTATGCGGGCG
>JAJRVT010000012.1 GCA_024277175.1 Chloroflexota bacterium
CGCAGATCGACCACGCCCTGGACTTCAGGGATGGCCCGGGTCTCCAACTGTCCCACCAACTCCGCGCCGCCGGCCAGCGGAGCCAGCCGTCCGCCGGACTCCGCCAGCAACGAAACGGCTTCCGCCACCGTGGCCGGCCTGTAATACTCCTGCAAAATCGCCATAACATTCCTCACATGCGTTTCTAAAGTCACCGATCACATCTGTAACTATTCGTTCAGCGAGCACGATTGGAACGCGGATTCTATCGGATAGAGCCGGATCTTCACGGATTTTTTATGAAAAAATCCGTGAAGATCAGCTTTAATCAGCGAAAATTCGCGTTCCACCGAAGCCTGGCCGCCCAGTCGCTCGCCCCCCAGTATATCACATCTCCCCCGCGCCCGCGGCGTCCGAATTCACCAGCATGCGCGGGTGCTTGGCGTAGGCGAAGGTCAGTTCATCGTACCAGAGATCGGACGAGTTGACCATGTAGAGGATCTTCTTCCACAGTTCCACCGGCGGGCCGAACTCCTGCCAGTCCACCACCATGACGCGCACGCCCCGCCGCCGCATCTCCTGGATCATGATCTCGTAGTTTTTGTCCAGGTGCTGGAGGTATTCCAGGGGCACGCCAGCCTCCTGATCCCGGGCGCGCATGGCCATGCGCCGATGGCACTCTTCGGGCGATACCCGCAGGAAAATAAAGAGATCCGGCGGCATGATGTCCCGACTCATGTTGCGGAAGACGTCCGTGTAGAGCTCGTACTCCTCCTGGGTCATGAAGCCTTCCTCCATGGCCGTGGTGGCGAAGACCGTGTCACCGTAGATGGGCCGGTCCTGGATCACCACCTTGCCCTGGCTGCCCCAGGCCAGCTCCACGGCCAGCCGGTGCTGCTCATAGCGCTGGGCGAGCATGAACATCTGCATGGCGAAGCCGCCGCCCCGGTTCTGTCCGGAGCGCAGATCGTCGTAGTAGCGGGCCAGGAAATGGGCGAACTTGGGGTGGTTGGTCGGCTCTTCCAGCACGACCGATGGCCAGCCGTGGGTGCTGGCGGCCGACGAGATGGCGTGGCAGGCGTTGGTCTTGCCGGCGCCGATGTTGGCGTCCACGGCGATGAAGAGGCCTCGTTTTTCGTAGTGATTGTTTGAATTCATGGATGCATTCCTTGCGATTGGGAAATGATGGAGGTTATCGGACGTTGCGCTTGGAGGAATATTACACGGTTTTGGCTGGAATGTGAAAGTGGGGAGGCGCGGGAGGGGGATAATTTGACGCGGAGGCGCAAAGGCGCGGAGGGGCGCAAAGAAAAGACAATTTTCAGGTCAAACCGACAAAACCGGTCTCAGCCAGGGCCGCTTCCGCGTCGGCCAGCGTCTTATCGTCCTCGTCGCTCTCCCAGATCAGGCCGCCAATGTCCAGGATGCGAAGGGTGGAATGGAATCCGCGCGTCATACAGGGTCTTCCGGCGGATGCCAACCGACCCTCATCCAGTTGCGCCTGGCGTCGAGAATGACGTCGTTATTCATATTGAGTGCGATCACCGTGACGCGGCCAGACGGGGTTAACCCCACCAGGCGAACCCCTTCGCTATCCCATGCGAAATGGTCCGACCAATTTTGTCGTCGCGGGTGAAAGAGAGGCGTTATTCCCCCGGTGAGCGGATCTTCCATTTCTGTTGTGGCGTGTTTGAACAGATTGCAGCGGTGGCAGGCGAAACAAAGATTGTCGAATTCGGTCGAGCCGCCTTTGCTGCGCGGCAGAATGTGATCGACCACCATAGGATGGCCTGAATTGGCCTGACTGGTGCGACAATAAGCGCAGCGGTGATCGTCCGCTGCCACCAGTTGGCGTCGCAATGCTGCGGGGATGTGAGCGCTCATGGCGATTTACAATTTGTCGGCCGGTGGAAGGGCATGGCCGCGCCAGCGGAGCAACGCAGCAGCATGGGCCTTGCGCAACATGAGTCGATCGGCCTCCTCCACCAACTCTTCCAGTTCGCTCTGCTCCTCTGGGGTCAAGCGTCTCTCCACCCGCTGGTCCAGCAGTTCCTGAAGGCGGATGACGGAGGCCTGGGGTGACCGACTGCGCGCAACCCGCCAGAGCGCGTCATCATCCAGCCGGTCCAGCGCGGCCAGATCGGCCTGGAAGCGAGCCGGGGCATCTTCCCAACTGGGCGGCCCGCCCATCTCCACGGCCCGCACCAGCAGGTCGGTGAGGGGCTGGCGGGTGGCCCTGGCCATCTGCTGAAAACGCAGGAAGAGAGGCTCCGGCAGGGGCAGGGTGACGTCTTGTGTGTTCATGCTTTCACCTGTGGATGATCCGGTTACTGCAAGGATGCGCATACGCTCATGTTCGCCCCAGTATACCGCAGAACCGTAAAAATGTCAGACGAAATCTTTCGGTTCAGAGGGCGCCTTGAACTACAAGTTCAGGCTGAATCGGGATAGGGGGGAGCCGTGAGGCTCCACCCCTCCCACACCACCGGACATGCGGGTCCGCATCCGGCGGTTCGGTCAGGTCCGACGAAGTTCGTATTCACATACTCTCTTCGTGTTGAGTCATTTCTTC
>JAJRVT010000214.1 GCA_024277175.1 Chloroflexota bacterium
CTACAGTTTCCAGGGCCTGGGCGAGGAGGGCCTGCGCTATCTGGCCGAGGCCCGGGAGCAGACTGGCCTGCCCATCATCACCGAGGTCATGACGCCGGGCGAAGTGGAACTGGTGGGCGCTTACACTGACATCTTCCAGGTGGGCGCGCGCAACACCCAAAACTACTCTCTGCTCAAGGCCCTGGGCAAGACCGAGAAGCCCGTCTTCCTCAAGCGCGGCATCAGCGGCTCCATCCAGGAACTGCTTATGAGCGCCGAGTACATCCTCAGCGGCGGCAACATGCAGGTCATGGTCTGCGAGCGGGGCATTCGCACCTTCGAGACGGCCACCCGCAACACCTTCGACATCAACGCCATCCCCGTGCTCAAGCAGCTCACCCACCTGCCCGTGATCGCGGACCCCTCCCACGGCACGGGCAAATGGGACCTGGTCGGCCCCATCGCCAAGGCCGGCATCGCCGCGGGCGCGGACGCGCTCATGATCGAGGTCCATCCCCAGCCGGAGCGGGCCTGGAGCGACGGCGCCCAGAGCCTGACCCTGGACCGTTTCGCCGCCCTCATGCGCGAGTTGGGTGGGGTGGCCCAGGCCGTGGGGCGAGAGATTTGATGGACGACGAAGGACCAATGACGAAGGACGATTTCGACGCGAAGGCGCGGGGACGCAGAGGGACGCAAAGAGAAGCTTTTCCCCCAATTGTAGTTCTCTGCGCGCCTTTGCGCCTTCGCGCCTTTGCGTCCAATGATTCACACGATCTGATTGGACCTATTGCATGACGAAACCGCTGCGCGATTGTCACGTCACCGTGGTCGGCCTGGGGCTGATGGGCGCGAGCCTGTGCATGGACCTGAGCGAAAACAACCTCTGCCGTGAGGTGCGCGGGGTCGCGCTGCGGACCCGGGTAGTGCTGGACGCGTTCTTCAGCGGCGCGGTCCACCTGGCCACCGACGACCTCCACACCGGCATCCTGGGCGCGGATATTGTGGTGCTGGCCACGCCCGTGCGCGCCATCGTCGATCTGCTGGATGAGATCGCCCCCTTGCTCTGGCCCGGGACCCTGGTCATGGACATGGGCAGCACCAAGAGCCAGGTCTGCGCGGCCATGGAGCGACTGCCGGCCAGGCTCCAACCCGTGGGCGGCCACCCCATGACCGGCAAGGAGACGTCTGGCTTCACCGCGGCCGAGCCCGGATTATACCGGGGCGCGACCTGGGTGCTCACCCCCCTGGCCCGCACCAGCCCTGACGCCCTGGCTCTGGCCCAGGAGCTGGCGACGGCCGTGGGCGCGAAGCCGGTGCTCATGGAGCCGGCGCGCCACGACCGGCTGGTGGCCAGCATCAGCCACCTGCCCTATCTCCTGGCCAGCGCGCTGGTGGACGCGGTCTCCCAGGTGGGCGCAGACGACCCCGCGGTCTGGAAGCTGGCCGCGGGCGGCTTCCGGGACACCAGCCGGGTCGCGGCCAGCAACACCAAGATGTTCCTGGACATCCTCATGACCAACCGCCAGGCCGTCCTGGAGCAACTGGACACGCTGGACGCTCACCTAGACGAAATCCGCCGTCTGCTGACCGAGGGCGATGAAGAGGCGCTGTGGGAAAAGATGGAGGGGTCGCGGGGGGCGCGGATGGCGTGGCATGAGAGGTTTAATCAATGATCAATTGTTAATTTTCAATGATCAATCACAAACTCAAACTCTGCCTGAAAGAACTAAACGAAAGCGCCATCTGGCTCCAGATCATCAAACGCAGCCACCTGCTCAAACCAACCCAAATGACCAACATCATTCAAGAATGCAACGAACTTAGCCGAATCATCAACGCCAGCATCACCACCACCCGCCGCCGCAACCATTGAAAATTGATCATTAACCATTGAAAATTGACAATTAAGAATTGAGAATTAACCATGTCCCACCTAACCATCCACCCCAACCATCCCCTCTCTGGCCGCTGCCATGTGCCGGGGGACAAATCCATCAGCCACCGCGCGGTCATGTTCGGAAGCATCGCCGAGGGCGAGACCGTCATCCACAACTTTCTCGACGGCCATGACTGCCGGGCCACGGTCCAGGTCATGCGCGACCTGGGCGTGCAGATCGACGTGGACGCGCCCACGGAGCTGACGGTCCATGGCCAGGGGATCGACGGCCTGATCGAGCCGAACAGGGTGCTGGACTGCGCCAACTCCGGCACCACCCTGCGCCTGCTGGCTGGCCTGCTGGCCGGGCAGCCCTTCACCTCCTTCCTCACCGGCACGGAGCAGATCCGGCGGCGGCCCATGGATCGCATCGTGCGCCCCCTGCGGGGCATGGGCGCGGAGATCATCGGCCGCCAGGGGGGGCGGTACGCGCCCCTGGGCATCGCGCCGGCGCGCCTGCGCGCGATGGAATACCAGTTGCCGGTGGCCAGCGCCCAGGTCAAAAGTTGCCTGCTGCTGGCGGGCATGTACGCCAAAGGCCTGACCATCATCCGCGAGCCCGGCCCGGCCCGGGACCACACCGAGCGCCTGTTGAAGGCCATGGGCGCGCCCATCCAGGTGCTGGGACCCACCATCCATATCGAGCGCCCCACCGAACCCCTCAAGGCCCTGGAGATCGTGGTTCCGGGTGACATCTCATCGGCAGCGTTTCTGTTGGTGGCCGCCAGCATCACGCCCGGCAGTCGCATCACCATCGCCAACGTGGGCGTCAACCCCACCCGCACCGGCATCGTCGACGCGCTCCAGGCGATGGGCGCGCGAATCCGCCTGGACAACCTGCGCGAAGAGAGCGGCGAACCGGTGGCGGACCTGGAGGTGCGTTACAACGAACTCCAGGGAACTACTTTCGGCGGCCGCGAGATCGTGACCATGATCGACGAGCTGCCGGTGCTGGCCGTGGCCGCGACCCAGGCCCAGGGCCGCACCGTCATCCGCGACGCCGGCGAGCTGCGGGTCAAGGAGACGGATCGGATCGCCACTACGGTCAGCGAGTTGCGCAAGCTGGGCGCGCGGGTCGAACCCACCGACGACGGCCTGATCATCGACGGGCCCACGCGGCTGCTGGGTGGTCCGGTGGAGAGCCACGGCGATCACCGGCTGGCGTTGGCCCTGGCCGTAGCCGGGCTGGTGGCCAAGGGAGAGACCACGGTCTATGGCGCGGAGGTGGTGGATGACAGTTTTCCCGGATTTGGGGGGACGTTAAGGGCGTTGGGGGCGGAGGTGAAGATTGAGGATTGAAAATTGAGGATTGGAGATTGGGGAGATTGGGGAGATTGGGGAGATTGGAGATTGGGGTTGCCGAGTCCCTTTATCTCTCCGCTTTTTGGGGGGAGTTCCGAGTTCCCCCGCTATGTAGATTGCAACGCTCTCAAAACGGCTTCCGGCTCCTTCGCAACCACGTTCAACAGGACCAAAGCCGGCCCGCGCGGGGTTCGGTCTCCTCGCTCCCAGTGGCGAAGCGTGCCGAGGCTGATGCCAAAAGCCGCGGCGAACTCGGCCTGGGTCATGCCGACTTTCGCACGCACGGCTTTGATGTCAATGGGCTCGAACCCGTGCACAACGGCTTTACCCGGCTTCCCTTGGGCGAACCCAATCGCTTCGGTCAACCCTTGTTTGATGCTATCAAATTCGGGGAGTTCCACAACAGTTATCATGAACACAATTGTAATCCAATGGATTACAATTGTCAATCTCTCCCCACGTCCATTCCATTCGCAAATCACCGCGCCCACCAAAATCTGGCCAGGACGGAAGAATGGTGTACAATCCCCCAACCAACCCAACACCTAAAGCGGACAATCGCCATGAACATCACCGGAAGCACAAAAATCGTCGGCCTGATCGGCTGGCCGGTCTCCCACAGCGTCAGTCCCGCCATGCACAACGCGGCCTTCGACGCCCTGGACCTGGACTGGCGCTATATTCCCCTACCCGTCGACGCCCAGCGGTCAGGTGACGTGCGCCGGGCCGTGCTGGGGCTGCGGGCTTTGGGCATGAAGGGAGCCAACGTGACCGTGCCCCACAAGGCCGCGGTCATGCCTCACCTGGACCGGTTGAGCGCCGCGGCCAGAGCCATGGGCGCGGTCAACCTCATCAGCGTGCAGGCGGATGGAACGCTCCACGGCGACAACGCGGACGCGCCCGGCTTCATCGCCGACCTGCGCGACCACGGGGTGGAGCCGAGCAACATCCACGCCCTGGTCCTGGGCGCAGGCGGATCGGCGCGAGCCGTGGTCTACGGGCTGGCCACCGCCGGCGCGGCCAGCATCACCATCGTCAACCGCACCCTCTCCCGGGCCGAGGCGTTGGTGGAGCACCTGCAAAGCCACTGCCAGGCCTGCCGGCTGGAGGCTCGCCTCTTTCCCGATGACCTGCCTGGGGTCGCCAACCGCGCGGACCTGGTGGTCAACTGCACCTCCCTGGGCATGACGCCCCACGTGGAGGGGCTGCCCTGGGACCCGGAGTTGGCCTTCCGTTCGGACCAGGTAGTCTACGATCTGGTCTACAACCCGCCCCGCACCCGCCTCCTGCGAAAGGCCGAGGAAGACGGGGCGCAGGCCATCGGCGGGTTAGGTATGCTCATCTGGCAAGGGGCCATCGCTTTCGAACGCTGGACCGGCCAGGCCGCGCCCGTCTCCATCATGCGCTCCGCGGCGTTGGACGCGTTTGAACGATAGCTGTTGCTTGTGTACACTAACAACCAATAGACCGCGGATTGGGCGGGAACCGCCGGATTTTTTATAAAAATCCGTGAGGATTCGCTTAATCCGCCCAATCCGCGGTCTATCCAATCCCTGCAAATTCATAGCCTGCGAGGAAGATTATGTCACCCACCACCCAGACCCCGCCCACTGGCAAGATCGACTACAGCGCCTATCCTGATGAGGACGGCCATTTTGGCCCCTATGGCGGCAAGTTTGTCCCTGAAACGTTGATGCCGGCGCTGGATGAGCTGGAAGAAGCCTATCTGAAGGCGGTCAACGACGACGAGTTCATGGCCGAGCTGGCCTATCTGCAACGCACCTACGTGGGACGCCCCACGCCCATCTCCTATGCCCGGCGGCTGAGCGAGCATCTGGGCGGTGCACAGATCTACATCAAACGCGAGGACCTGGCCCACACCGGCGCGCACAAGATCAACAACGCCCTGGGCCAGGCCCTGCTCATGAAGCGTAAGATGGGTAAGAGCCGCATCGTGGCCGAGACGGGCGCGGGCCAGCACGGCGTGGCTACGGCCACCGCGGCCGCGCTCCTGGGCATCGAATGCGTGGTCTACATGGGCACGGTGGACATGGCCCGCCAGGAGCCCAACGTCTTCCGCATGCGCCTGCTGGGCACAGAGGTCCGGGGCGTGGAGAGCGGCAGCAAGACCCTCAAGGACGCCATCAACGAGGCCATCCGCGACTGGGTCACCAACGTGCGCACCACCCACTACCTGCTGGGCAGCGCGCTGGGCCCCCACCCTTATCCGGTCATGGTGCGTGATTTCCAGAGCGTCATCGGCCGGGAGGCGTTGGTCCAGATGCTGGACGAAGGCGATGGGCCGGGCCGCCTGCCGGACGCGATCGTGGCCTGTGTGGGCGGTGGCAGCAACGCCATCGGCATCTTCCACCCCTTCCTGGAGCATGAGAACGTGCGCCTGATCGGCGTGGAGGCCGGCGGCCGGGGCATCGAGAGCGGCGAGCACGCGGCCCGCTTCGCGGACCCGGAACTGGGGCGGCTGGGCGTGCTGCAAGGGACCATGAGCTACGTCATGCAGGACAGCGACGGCCAGATCGCGCTCACCCACAGCATCAGCGCCGGCCTGGACTACGCCAGCGTCGGGCCGGAGCACGCCTGGCTGCGAGACCTGGGGCGCACCGAATATTTCTACTGCACCGACGACCAGGCCATGGAAGGTTTCGAATTGCTATGCGAACTTGAGGGCATCATCCCCGCGCTGGAAAGCGCGCACGCGGTGGGGCATCTGTTGGAGCTGGCCCCAACCATGGGCAAGGATGAGATCATCCTGGTCAACCTCTCCGGGCGGGGCGACAAGGATTTAGGGACCGTCATGCAGGAGCTATCGTTACAATGAACGAACAACATCTTTGGTGGCAGAGCGGCGTCATCTACCAGATCTACCCGCGCAGTTTCATGGACGCCAACGGCGACGGCGTGGGCGATCTGGCCGGCGTCATCCAGAAGCTGGACTATCTGAGCGACGCGCTGGGCGTGGACGCGATCTGGCTCTCCCCCTTCTACCCCTCGCCCATGGCCGACTTCGGCTACGACGTGAGCGACTACTGTGATGTGGACCCGCTCTTCGGCGACCTGGCTACGTTCGACCGCTTGGTGGAGGCTGCGCACGCGCGCGGTCTGCGAGTGATCGTAGACATGGTCCCCAACCACACGTCTGACCAGCATCCGTGGTTCATCGAATCGCGCAGTTCACGCGATAACCCCAAGCGCGACTGGTATGTCTGGCGGGATCCCAAGGCCGATGGCTCGCTCCCCAACAACTGGTTGAGCGTCTTCGGCGGGCCGGCCTGGACCTGGGACGAACAAACCGGCCAATACTACCTCCACTCTTTTCTCAAGGAACAGCCGGACCTCAACTGGCGCAATCCCCAGGTCAAGGAGGCCATGTTCGACGCCTACCGTTTCTGGCTGGACCGGGGCGTGGACGGCTTCCGCATCGACGTGGCCCACCACATCATGAAAGACCCGGATCTGCGCGACAATCCGCCCAATCCCCAGGCTGAGGAGTACGCGTCTGCGTTCAAAGATATGGGCGAATACGGGCGCTGGCTGCACATCCATGACAAGGGACATCCTGACGTTCATCAGGTCTACCGGGAATTGCGCCAGATTCTGGATGAATATAGCGCAGAACGCCCGCGAATGATGGTGGGCGAGATCCATGAGTTTGATCTGGAAAAATGGGCGGCCTACTACGGGCCGAATCTGGACGAGTTCCACCTGCCCTTCAACTTCACCCTCATCGGCGTGCCCTGGGATGCGGCGGAAGTGCGCCGTCGGGTGGACGCGATCGAGGCCGTGGTCCCGCCCGGGGCCTGGCCCAACTACGTGCTCGGCAACCACGACGAGCACCGGCTGGCCTCCCGCTTTGGCGTGACCCAGGCCCGCACCGCGGCCATGCTCCTGCTGACCCTGCGCGGCGCGATCACCCTCTACTACGGCGATGAAATCGGCATGACCGATGTGGAGATCCCGCCTGAACGGGTCCAGGACCCGTGGGGCAAGCAGGTGGCCGGGCTGGGGCTGGGGCGGGACCCGGAGCGCACGCCCATGCAGTGGGACGACGGTCCCAACGCCGGCTTCGCACCGGCCGAAGTCGAGCGCACCTGGCTGCCTATTTCGCCCGACTATCCCGAAGTCAACGTGGCCCGGGAAGTGGCCGATCCGACCTCCATGCTCGCCCTTTATCAGCGGCTGCTGGCCTTGCACAGCCAGTCGGCCGCGCTCCGGCTCGGCGACTACCGCTCCCTGGGTGGCGGGCCGGACGATTGCTTCGTCTACGTCCGCGAGCATGAAGACGAACACCTGCTGATCGCGCTCAACTTCAGTGGTGAAGAACGGGTGCTGGACGGGGACGCCTACGCAGGCGGCGAACTACTCCTCTCCACCCACCTGGATCGAGAGGGCGCGCTGGAAACGCCGACCCTCCGCCTGCGCGCCCACGAAGGGGTCATTATCGGGAAAGGATAGACCGCGGATCGGGCGGATCGGGCGGATCGACACGGATTTTTAAAAAATCCGGCTGTTTCCGCCTGATCCGCCCAATCCGCGGTCTATTGTTTACTTCAGCGCGTCCACGATGGCGTTGACGTTGTAGCGCATGTAGTCGATGTAGGTGGCCGCGGGGCCATCGCTGTCGCTCAGCGAGCCGGTGTAGAGGGGGACGACCTGGATATCCAGATCAGAGGCCAACTGATCAGCCAGTTTGGGGTTGATGGTCATGCCCACGAAGATAGCTTTGACATTTTCAGCTTCTATCTGATCCTGGAGACGAGCCAGGTCCTGGGCCGACGGCGAAGCCAGGGTGCTGAATGACGGGATGACGGTCCCCACCACGGTGAAGTCGTAGGCATTGGCGAAATAGCCGAAAGCGCCGTGATCGGTGACCAGTTTGCGCTGATCCACGGGCAGCTCGGCCACCTTGTCCGCCAACTCCTTCTCCAAGGCATCCAGCTCAGCCAGATAGCGGTCGGCGTTCTCCGCGTAGGCGCTGGCGTTGACTGGATCCAGTTCGCTCAACGTCTGCTGGATGTTGGCGACCCACTGCTTCACATTCCTGACATCCAGCCACGTATGGGGATCGACGTTTCCGTGGCCAGACTTTTCCTCATCCGCCGCCCCTTCCTCTCCATGCCCGGCCTCGTCAGCTAAAGTCAGCGGCTGCACGCCCGCGTTCACCGATACGACCGGCGTCTCGTCGCGCACGGAATCCAGGATAGGCGCCAGGGCCTCTTCCAGGTGCAGGCCGTTGATGAAGAGGACGTGTGCGCCCTCCAGCGCCCGATAGTCGGACGGCGTGGCTTCGAAGCTGTGGGGATCCGCGCCTACAGGCAGCAGTGCGGTCAGATCGATGTGATCGCCGCCCACGTTGGCGACCACATCGGCGATGATGGTGGGGGTGGCGACCACGCGCAGCTTCTCGCCCGGGGCCAGTTCGACCGGCTCCAGCGCGGGCATGGTTTCCACCAACGTGGTTTCAGACACAACATCCACGGCCGTCGCATCCGCTGTAGCGTTATCCGGGGGAGACTTCGCCCCGCTGCAGGCGCTGAGCGTGAACAGGACGATGAAAACGATCGCCGCCAGTTTGAGGACGGCGACAGTGCGAGCTTCGGTGCGCATGATGTACTTTCCTCCGGTTGCTATCTGGAACCTTCCAGGAAGCTGCGAGCTTCCTGGAAGGTTGATTGCCTACCTGAATTTTACGCCCGCGCGCCCGTGCAGCCCAAAATAAAGAGGGCCTGGAGATTGAGGAGATTGGAGATTAGCGTTCGATCGGCGGATGACCAATCTCCAATCTCCCAACCGCCTCTCACCCCTTGATACCCGTCGAGGCGATGGACTGGACAAACCATTTCTGGAAGAGAAGGAAGACGACCAACACTGGAATGGTGATCATAGAGGCGAAGGCCATGATGTCGCCCCACAGCTTGGGGTCGCGGCCGAAGTATTGCTGGATGGCGATGGGCAGCGGACGATAGGTCACGCCCCGGGTCACCATGAGCGGCCAGAGGAAATCACCCCAGTGGGTGATGAACTGGAGAATAGCCACGGTGGCGAAAACGGGCAGACTCAGGGGGATGATGATGTTCCAGTAGATACGCAGACGGCTGGCCCCATCCACCAGCGCGGCGTCCTCCAGGTCCTTGGGGATGCC
>JAJRVT010000215.1 GCA_024277175.1 Chloroflexota bacterium
AAGATCGCCTGCTGTCATCAGGGTATCGGGCCGGCGTTCACAGCGCCAATTGCGCAGGAACGGCGCTGCGCGCAAAAACAACTCGCTGGGTGTGCATGGCTTAGTGATGTAGTCTTCAGCCTCTTCGACAAGGAAGTGAACCTGTCGTCGGGTCATCTCGGCCTGCACCACCAGGGCGATAACGGGAATTCCCACCACATCCTGCAACGCAAGGCCGATGGTAACGCCGTCCCATCGGGGGGCGTTGATATCGATAAGGGCCAGAGCAATCTGATTTTTGCTGCAATTGGCGAAGGCTGTGGGGGAGTCAGGGGCGAAAATCACTCTATAACCGGCTTCGATAAATGTGTGACGGATCAATAAGGCGCAATCAACGTCATCTTCCATAATGAGAACCGTTGCGAAATAGTCTGACATATACACACCTGGACGTGGCCCTTGAAGTTAATAGCATCCGTTCTGTTGATCGAATACGTACGCTGTGGATGATGTGGATGACAATGCTAGCTACACTGAGTTATCACTATAACGGTCAATCATTACGGTTCAAATTACATACAATGCGTTCTTTTTGGAGGACTACATGAAGGACTATCCAACGCTGTCTCAGATTCGCGCCGCGCGGGCGCGCTTACAGGGATTGGTCATCGAAACGCCGGTTTTTCACTGGACCCACCGCGACTTGATCGCGCAAGTGGGTGAGGAAACTCAGGTCTTTCTTAAATTGGAGTTGTTTCAGCACACGGGCACATTCAAACCACGCGGTGCATTGACCGTCATGTTGGACGCAGAGGAAGCCTCGCTGGCCAATGGCGTGACCGCGGTCAGCGCCGGCAATCACGCTATCGCCGTGGCCTTCGCCGCTCAACACCTGGGCATAAGCGCCAAAGTGGTCATGCCCAGGACGGCCAACCCGTATCGGGTGGCGCAGTGCCGGGGTTACGGCGCGGAGGTCGTCTTGGTGGCGGACGTAACGGAGGCGTTCGCCGAGGTGGAGCGCATCGAGCGTGAGGAAGGGCGCCTGTTCGTTCACCCCTTCGAAGGTCCTCTCACAGCGCTGGGAACCGCGACTGTCGGGTTGGAATTGGGGGAACAGGTCGCAAACCTGGACGCAGTGATCGTCCCCATTGGCGGCGGCGGTCTTTGCGCCGGCATCGCCACCGCCATCAAACAGATGCAGCCGGACTGCCAGGTCTACGGCGTGGAGCCGGTGGGCGCGGACACCATGCATCGCAGCTTCCAGGCTGGCGAGCCTCGCTCCATCGACCGGGTGCGCACCATCGCCGATAGTCTGGGCGCGCCCCACGCCGCGCCCTATAGCTTTGGGCTTTGCCGCCGCTTTGTGGATGATCTGGTCCTAATCGATGACGACGGCATGCGGGACGCCATGGGGCTGCTCTACCGCTCTATGAAGCTGGCGGTGGAGCCGGCCGGCGCGGCCGCTACAGCCGCACTCTGCGGCCCCCTGCGCGAGCGGGTGCGCGGCCAGCGAGTCGGCGTCATCGTCTGCGGGTCGAATATCGACGTCGCCACCTTCGCCGCTCAGGTGGCGGGGGCGTAGAGAGAAGTTTTATTGGAACGCGGATTTTTTCGGATGGAACCGGATTTTGTCAGCGATAATCCGCGTTCTAAAAATCTTCAGGGAAACAAAAAGGCCTCCCACCCAGGAAGCCTCTTGTGAGCCGTTGATCGGATTCGAACCGATGACCTGCGCATTACGAGTGCGCCGCTCTGCCAGCTGAGCTACAACGGCGTAAGCCCTCCAAGTATAGCCAACTCATCCGAAAAAATCAAAAATGCAGGAGAGCTAGGGTGCATTCGGAACTGGGGGCGAAATTTACCTGCTTCGAACGTGCCGGGGAGTTCCGAACTCCCCGGCACATGCCAGCGCCCCCAAATCAGAATGCACCCGGAGAGCTATTCCTTCGGCATGAGTATCAGCACAGTGACGTTCGATCGAAATCGTACGTTTCACTTTCACCTGCCAGAAGAACTCAGAATTCCCCCGGCAGGTGGAAGGCGGCAGTCACTTCTTCTACTTCTTCACGCGGGTGACGTATTTACCGTCACGGGTGTCAATGCGGATCACGTCGCCGGCCTGAACGAACATGGGGGCCTGAAGGCGATAACCGGTTTCCACTTCCACCTGCTTGCTGGGCACATTGGCCGTATCGCCGGCGATAGCGGCCTCCGCCCAGGTGACCTCCAAATCGACAGTGGTGGGGAGCGAGACGTCGATAGGCTCACCCTCGTATGTCTCCAGGGTCACGACCTGATTATCGACCAGGTAATCGAGGACGCCTTCCAGCGCCTGGGGGGAAAGGGGCACCTGCTCGTAGGTGTCTGTGTTCATGAAATAGTAGAAATCGCCATCTGTGTACAGATACTGGACTTCATCCGAATCGAGTCGCACGTCATTGACGCGCGTCCCGTTGTTGTACGTCTTTTCCACGGTCGAGCCCGTACGTACATTGCGCAATTTCAGGCGAATGGTGGCGCCGCCGCGCGCCATTTTGATGTGGCGATGCTCCAGCACCTTCCACAGTTGTTTGTCTTCCTCGTAGATATTGCCTCGTCGCAACTGCTGCACTTCAATCATATGTTTGTTTTCCTGTGCGAATCTAAAATTTGCCGTCAAACTAAGCGATTATACGCGCGGGAAGAAGCGGTGTCAAAGGCGGCGAAGGTTGATCGATAATTCTTCCCTCGCCCCCTTAGCCAGCGTCCGCGAACTGGGCCAAGGCCAGGCGTAGCCTCTCCTCTACGGTGACCGCGTCGCCGGGCAACCCCTGGACCGCGCGTTGAGACTCCACCACGCTGTAGCCCAACGCGATCAGGGCCTCGATCACCTCGCTGTCCACGTCGGAGATCCGGGCCAAGGAGGCCAGGCTGTCATCGCCGATTTTCACCTTGTCTTTCAATTCCAGCACGATCTTCTGGGCCGTGCGTTTGCCGATGCCCGGCGTGCGCGCGATGACGCCCGGCTCCTCATTGGCCAGGGCCACCCGGATGGCGTCCGGGCTGAGCGTGCTCAGGGTGGAGAGAGCCACCTTGGGCCCCACGCCGCTGACGCCAAGCAACAACTCGAAGATGGTCAACTCGTCCTCACTCAGAAAACCGAAAAGGGTCAACGCATCCTCGCGCACCTGAAGATAGGTGTGTAGCGAAACCTGGGCGCCAGGGGTGAACTGGGCCAGGGTGGGCAGAGGCGTCAGCACTTTCAGGCCAATGCCGCCGCCGTCACCGCCCACCTCAATGATCAGGGCGTCTTTGGTTTTGCCTGTCACCACGCCTCGCACCAAGCGTATCATCAAATCTCACCCCTTTGACCGGAAGAGCCGCTTTAAACGTTGATTTCACAGTCAGTTTACTTGCAAATGCCTTTCGTGTAAACTCAGAGCGTGAGAAAAGAATGCCAGCGTCCCCAATGCATACCAACATTTCGGGATGCGGTCAGGCTATATTCGGTTGCAGCGCTTCTTGTGGCCAAATCCCGGAATGCGCCCCCCATGCAAGACGCGTCTAAAGAAAAACGACGACCCGCACAGGACGTCGCAGTCTTTTTCTATTCGCCTGGGCGGCGTCCGGTTTCGATAACGCCTGTACGCCAGGTTCCCACCCCGCGGCGGACAGCCATTTACTCGACGATGATGGTGATCCGTCCCGTGGATTCATATTGTCCGTCAGACAGGGTGTAGGTGATGACTTCAGTTCCGCTGAAATCGGGCGATGGACTATAGAAAATCGCCGATCCGTCGGTCGTCACCGTCCCGTTAGCCGCCGCGCCCACGGCCACGATCCGCAACGGGCTGAAGCCGTCATCCACATCGTTCCCCAACACCGACAAGGTGAAGGGGCCATTGGCGCCCTGATAGTCATCATTGTTGGCGATCGGGGGATCGTTGACCGGCGTTACCGTCAGGTCGAAGCTCGCCTCCGCCTGCAACTCCCCATCATCCACGCGCACGGTGATGGTGGTCACCCCTGCCTGATCGGCCACGGGCGTGATGCGCAGGATGCGATTTTCGCCCGCGCCCTCGACCGCAATGCCGTCATCCGCCACGACTGAACCATTGCTCGACCATGCGGTGACCGTCAGCGTTTCCAGATCATTGTCCGGGTCCGTTACCTGGATATTGACGCCGATGGGCGCGTCCTCCGGCGTGGTCTGGCCGCCGATGAACCCGATGGAGGGCGAGTCGTTGACCGCCTCTACCGTCAGCAGGAAGGAGCGCTCCATCCGGGTCATCCCGTCACTGACCGCGACCGTGATGGTCGCCGTGCCCGCGCGACCGGCCACCGGGGTGATGCGCAAAACGCGATTTTCCCCGGTCCCCTCGACCACCAGGCCGGCGGCGTCCACCAGGATCGGGTTGTCAGAACGAACGTCGACGACCAGGCTGTTGGGGTCGGTGTCAGGATCAGCCAGGGTCAGCCCCACTTCGAGCGCCTGACTCTCCAACATCCGCTGATCGTCGATGACGCCTATGACGGGCGGATCATCCACAGGAAGCACGATCAGGGTGAAGCTGGATTGGGCCTGGAACTGGCCATCATTGGCCGTGATTGTGATAACGGTCGAGCCGCTGCGCCCGGCGTTAGGCGTGATGCGCAGGACGCGATCGCCGCCGCCGCCGCCGATCTGAATGCCGGCGTCAGCCACCACATCCTGGTTGCTCGATGTTGCGCTCACCGCCAGAGCAGCCGGATCATTGTCCGGGTCAGAGAGCATAAAGGGAATTTCGATCGGCTCGTCTTCGAGCGCGTCGTCACGGTCGGCGATGGGAGCGATGGCCGGCGGGTCATTGACCGGCGCAATCAGCACCTGGAAAAAGCGCTGGGTCTGGGCTTGCCCATCGCCGGCGGTAACGGTCACCGCCGTTGCGCCGAAGCGATCGGCGTTGGGCGTGATGCGCAGCGTGCGCGTCGCCCCGACGCCTTCGATGACCAGGCCGTCAGGGGCGATCAGATCGGGATCATCAGCCACAGCGCTCAACGTCAGGCTATTGACGTCGTTGTCAACATCGCCCACACCAAGCTCAAGCGTGACCGATACGTCTTCCGCCGTCGCCTGATCGGCAATGGCGGCCAGGGTCGGCGGATCGTTGACCGGGTTGACCGTCACTGTAAAGGACCGGACTGTCGTCTGTTGGCCGTCGCTCACGGTGACCGTGATATCGGCGTCACCGCTCCGCTCCGGCTCCGGAATCAGGGTGAGGGTGCGATTGTCACCCAGACCGGCGATGAGAATGCGTTCATTGGCGATCAGCGTCGGGTCGTTGGAAACAGCGCTCACCCGCAGGTCGGTGACCTCATTGTCCACATCGGTGACGGTGAAATCGAACGCGGCTGGCGTTTCCTCATCAATGACCTGATCGGCGATTCCGCTGATGACCGGAGCGTCATTGACGGGCGCAACGTTGATCTCGAATGTACGCCGGGACTGACGTTCGCCGTCATCGGCGGTGAGGGTGATGGACGTCGATCCCGCCCGGTCAGGTTGAGGACGGATGGTCAGGGTGCGATTCACGCCCGCCCCGCCCAGGATTAACCCCTCATTGGCGATCAGGGATGGGTCTGCGGCCGTGGCGGCGTAGATCAGTTCGTCGGGCGCGGTTTCCACATCATTGACCGTGAAGCGCACCGTCAGTGGTTTATCCTCATCGGTGGATTGATCCGCCACATCGCTGAGAACGGGGGCGTCATCGACGGGCGTGACGTTGACATTCACCGTCGCGCTGGCGCTGCTGCGTCCGTCCGATATGCGGTAAGTGAAGCGATCCGAGCCGGCGTAATCGGCGTCGGGACTGTAGGTGATGGTGCCGTTGCCATTGTTGACGGCTCGCCCGCGCCGGGGTTGAGTGACGTCTATGATGATCAGCACGTCATTCTCGGCATCCTGATCATTCGACAACACATGGACAGTGACGGCCCCGTCTTCAGCGACAGTGATGCGGTCATCGACGGCGATAGGCGCCCGGTTGCCCGCCACAGACGCAGGAGGGGGTGTGGGTTCAGGCGTCGGTGGGGCGACGGTCGTGGACGTCGGCGTCGTTGCCCCCCGGGTGGGCGTGCGGGTGGGCATCCTCGTCGCGATCGGCGTACGCGTCGGCGTGGGCGCAGTTCCGGTGGGCGTCACCTGGCTCGCGGCCGCAGAAACGGAGGAGGTGGCCGCGGGCGTGACAGAGGACAGTGAACTGGCCGGCGACGCATAGATCGGCGTGGCCGTCGGGGTCCGGTTTGTTGTGGTCGTGACCGGTGTGTGCGTCGAGGTCGCCACAGGTGTGGACGCAGACGCCGAAGAAGCCGGGCGCGTCGGCGTCCGGGTCGGCGGCGTCATGTCGTCGACGGATGCATCCGGATTGGCGCTGCTCGCCACGCGAGTCACGCGCGCCGTTGGCGTTGCCGTCATGCGGGAAATGGAAGCGGTGGAATTCGATCTCATCGCCACAGCCGTAGCGCCAGCGGTCGAAGTCATGGCTCGCCCGGTTGCAGCAGGCGCGGGTGTGACGGCTTTTGCAGGCGCGCCCGTCACCTGGGCGATCTGTTGGGCCGGGAGAGATTGCGCCTCGACAACCAGGGTGCGCCCAGTGCGGGCGATCACCTGTTGGCCAGCCGTCACCTGGACCCGTTCGCTGGCGGTCTCCACCGTAACCACGCCAGAGAAGGCGGCTACATAGGTTTCGTCGATAGAGCGGGTCTCGATGGCGAAATCCGTTCCCTGAACCAGGGCGCGGGCTGCCGGTGTACGCACCTCGAAATGGTCGACGGGCGTAAGCGGGCTCTCGACCCGATGACGGGTGCGCCCATTTTCGACAAGGGTGATGACTTGGGTGGCGGCTCCGGTTTGGCTCAACTCCACCAACCGCAGTTGAGCGCCCGTCTCCAATTGGGAGCTCTGCCCCGGAAAGTAGACGATTTCGGCCTGGCCGGCGATGACCTGCAACACGTCGCCCCGGACCATATCGGTGGCGGAGTTGGCTGTGAGCGCTTCGGTGGTCCCGGTGCGGTGATATAAAGTGGCCGCGCCGTCGCTGATACGAATGGTGGCGATGGCGGCGGGCGCAGATTGAACCGGCGGCAACACCTCCGGTTGAGCGGCTGTAGGCGCGCTCCCCGGCGTCCGCCCGGATGAGAGCAGACGGGGGAGCAACGCCACGAACAGGAGGAGGACGGCAAGGCTGGCGCCAACCAATGCCAGTGACGACGCCCGCTCAAATCGGCTGGACCACGCGGTCCAGCGTTTGAGCCAGGCGGTGCGCCCCGGTTTTTCGGCATCCTCGCGTGCACCCCATCGTGCATCCCCGGCAAGAACATCCTTGATGATAGGCTGTGGTCGCGTTTCAGGCGTTGGCGTGGCGGCGATGTGATATTCGGCTGTCTTGGTGGAAAGCGCGACCTCCGCCAGCACTCGTTTTTCGAGGCGGGCGGCCAGTTCCCGGGGCATCGTCACAGAGGGAAGATGCTCCTGGAACAAGGTCTCCAGATCGTGCTCACTCAGTTGTTTAGACATGCTTATTCACTTGCACCTTTCAGTGCGGCTTTCAATCGTTTGCGTCCTCGGCTGAGCAAGGACTCCGTCGCCTTGTAGGATTTTCCCAGCACCTCCGCAACTTCCGTTACACTCAGTCCAATGTGATATCGTAACAATAACGCCTGTCGATACTCTTCCGGCAGGGTCGCCAGCGCCTCCTGAAGCTCCAGCCGTTGGCTGTTAGGTCCATCGACGCTCAACTCCCATGAGAGCAAACGAGTGGTCACTTTTTTCTTGCGCCAATAATCGATCGTTTTGTTGGACGCGATTTTGAAGATGAACGTCGAAAGCGCCACCCGCCCATCGAAATTCTGAATCGCCTGCACCAGCGCAACCAGGGTCTCGCCCAGGATGTCGCTGGCCTGTTCGGCGTCGGAGAGGGTATAGCAAAGGTAACGGTAGAGCGGCTGTTGCCACTGCTGGAGCAACGCCTCCCACGCTCGTTCATCGCCGGCCTGCAAGCGTTTGAGAAATACCGGATCGGTTCCGCTACTCTGTTGCGCGCCTGGCTGAGCATGGTCTCCGTCGCCCTTGAACCATTTGCTCAAGGTTCTCCTCCCGCTTTGTTAATCGTTATGGCGGTTCGAATCCTTCGTTCGACGCCCGCCTGCCCGTTTTCCGTCTGACAGCCGTAGGGCTTAAGTCTACAAGAAGGTTTTGAATAGTTTGTTTTGGTGGACCGAAGAGGAGCGATGAAGGAGCGATGATGTCCGGCCGCGTTTGCGAACGTCAAATTGATACGTCAGGAAACGCCGACTGACGCCATGAGATATCATTTTCACATAGACGCGAACGTATGGCTGGCTTATGGTACTCTAAAAGACTGAAGTTGGGCAACCATCGATCAAGCGAGGAAGCAAATGAGGAAGCGTCCTCCCAATAATCGGTTTCTTTCGCCCCTACTATTGAGGAGTGGCAAGGGAACAGAGAAAGCGCGTTCTTTGCCCCTGTGAAAAGGCCTCGTCTTTCCCCCATGGCGAAGCGCGGGCGGAAAGACGAGGCCTTTTTGATTCGTAACGGTTGGTCCCGCCAGGGGCGGTTACTGATCCTGGGCGGAAATAATGGGCAGATAAAGCTGCATATCCGCCGGCTGAATGGGCGTGCGGTTGGGATCGTCCAGATCCGGCGTACCAGGATCATCGGTCAGGATGAACTTGTCTTGTTGCGCGTCCGGGTCATGATATGTGACTTTGAACTGATTCTCCACCTCTGTGATGTCCTGCACATTGACCAGTTGAACGGCGAAGCCAATCGGCGCGCGATCGCCGGCGGGGATGGTTCCCAGTTCGATGGGCAGATTGGGCTTCACGATGTTGGCGTCCCCATACAGGACCGTATGGACGTCTAACGTCACCTCCAGAACGACCGCGGGCGCGGCCCGGTTGCCGTTGTTCTCTACAATGATATTGTAGAGAATGATATCACCTTCCGTGTAGCCGCCGCTGCCATCGCGATCGCCCATCAGCGTGGTCATGACTGCATCCAGCACGATCTGGCCGGTGACTGGCGTCGTCGTGGGATCGTTGGGCACGCTCGTTTCGGGGGCATCCGTCAGCACATCTTCATCAAGCTCCGCGGCCGAAACCACGCCCTGATTCTGAATGATGAGAACGTCTTCCTGCAAACTCCCCGCGATCCTGACCTTGAAGCTGATATCCACAGCTTCGCCTGTGCCCAGTTCATCGATGGAGACGGTGACGCGATTGCCGCCGTCATTGCCGGAAAGCACCACGCCGCGGCTGGTCTGCACGTAATCCTGATCCTGGGTCTCCCGGGTGAGGCTGACATAGGGACTCAGCACATCGTCCAGGACGATGGCGCTGGCCCGAACGCCATCATTGCGAATATTGATCAGGTATTCGATGACATCCCCTGGGCTAGGCTCATTATTGCCGTCTACATCCTTGACCAACGAATCGCTTTTCAGCGCCACCAGAAGAGGACGGGTGACCACAGCGGTTTTGGTGGCATCGCCCTTTTCCTGAGTGTCCGGGTCATCGGTCACCGTAAATGGGATCTCCTGGCTGTAGACGACGCCTTGATTCGTCACCTGCGATACATCATCGGGGAGCGCCGCGTCGATCTTCACGGCGAACGCGATCTCGACGCTTTCACCGCCGGCAAGCGCGCCGAGGCTCACATTCACGTTTGTGTCGCCGACGCCGTTGCCGCTATTGATGACGGCGCCCGGAGTGCTGACGGTGACGCTGCCCACCACCAGGCTTGTGTGGGGGTCGACCGCATCATCGAAGACGACATTGGTGGCGTCCGCCACGCCGGTGTTGGCCAGCGTGGCTGTGTAGATCAGCGTGTCGCCCGGGGACGCTAACCCATCAGCGTTGGCGTCCACCAGCAGGCCGTCCTCTTTGTTGGCGCTGATGACGGGAATTGCGCCCAAAGGCGTGATAGTCTCATCATTGATGTTGGGCGTATCGGGATCATCGGTCTGAACAGTGGCGAAATTATCGCCGCTGATGAAACCTTGGTTCCCAATTTTTGTGACGCCGTCCGGGAGCGGTGAAATGATGATCACATTGAAGGCGATGGTCACTTCGCCATCCGGGCCGATTTCACCCACCTCGATCGATACATCACCATCGCCGGTATTGTTCCCCCGGATCACTGTTCCCTGGCTCGTAGTCACACTGCCGACCTCCAGGGCGCTGTTGCTGTCCGGAATGTCGTTGAAGATGACATTCAACGCCGGCGTCAGCCCATCGTTGCGAATGATCACCGTATATTTGATCCGATCGCCCTCACCGGCGATCCCGTCATTGCCGCCCGACAGATCAAGCATATCGCGTTTGGTGGCTATCAGAAGCACCGAACGGTCGATGGGCGTCCTGTCACTGCTGCTGTTGTTACTCGGATCGATGTCATCGCCATTGGACCCGTCGTCGGCAATGGCTGTGCGAACCTCGATCTCATCCACTGCGTCCGGGATGGCGGCGTCCACTGTCACAGCGAATGCCGCCGCCCCCGCCTCTCCTTTATCGAGCCGACCTACGTCGAGCCGACAGATCGTCCCCGGCGGACTGGCCTGGGCGCAGCTCCAGCCGTTGCTGCTCTCGCCGGCGTTGAAGCGGGTGTTGTCAGGTACATCGACGCTGATCTGCACGCCGGTGGCCGCGCGGACGAAGGGTCCGTTGCTGTTCCCATAGTTGACCGTATACGCAACCGCGTGGCCCGGGCGCACGGAAGTTCCGCCATCCGTGATGGAGACGCTCAGATTCGGGGCCGTTACCCTGAGGGTGAAGGTCGTGCTGGCGAACGTTGCTCCGTCATCCACGGTAACCATAATCGTGGCCCGGCCAACCTGATTGTCCACGGGCGTGATGTGTAAGGTGCGGTTGTCACCTGTGCCGGTGACGGAAAGATTGGCGTCGGGAATAAGACTCTGATTGTCGGAACTGGCTGTCACCGTCAAAAGATCGCCGTCAATGTCCTGAACGTGAACGGCCACACTGGCGTCGACGCCTTCTTTGATCGTCCGATCATTGATAGGATCGATGGTCGGTTTGTCATTCACCGCTGTCACTGTGACATCGACCGACGCTGTGTCGCATAGCCCCGCCGTATTACAGGCCCTATAAGTGAAGACATCTGGTCCGTTGTAATCAGCGGCGGGCGTGTAGCGCACCAGTCCGCTGCCAATAGGCGCGGCCGTTCCATGGGCCGGGGCGCCGGTGACCGTCACCGATGTTGGGTCCATCGATCCGGAATTAGCGACATCATTGTTCAGCACATCGATGTTCGCTGCCACATCCTCGTTGGTGGAAGCGGTGTCATCCTGCACATTGGGGATCAGCGGATTGACCGTGATCCCGACCACAGTGCTATCCACCTTAGACCCGCCAGCGCCGGTGGCGCCCAGATCGTTGACGCCTACGCCCAGGCTGTCACTGCCAAAATAACCGGCGGCTGGCGTGTAGACCAGGCCATTCAGGGCGGCGTTGATTCCAGTGACAGGTCCGTCCATGGTGACGTTGCCCGAATTGTCGCCCACAATCGAAGTCAGGCCGCCGGTGTTGCCCACCGTCAACGACCCACGCGCCACAGATAGCGACACGCGCATATCAGAAGCCCCCGCGTCTATATCGCTGACTGTAATCGGGTTGCCGGTGGAGACGGAGAAGGTCAGCGTTTCGTCCTGATTGATGGTTTGGCTGGCGCCAGGCGCGCTGATTTGGGGCGCGTCATTGACACAGGTCACCGTAACATTGACCTGGGTGACGCTGCCATCAAACGCAACCGTATAAACAAACGAATCCGGTGACGTTCCAGGCGGGGCATTGCAGTAATCGGCGTCCGGCCTGTATTCGATATCCCGGCGCGCGGGCAGGGCGACCCGGGCCTGGCCATTGGCGGGGTCGGTGACTGCGGTAATAGTCGCCGCGATGGTGGAGGTGATGGGAACGCCGAGGGGCGTCCAGTCCGCATCTTCATCCACCTCGCGATCGACCGCCAACCCGGCATTGACGCTCGTGGGTTGGGGCAACGTCTGCTGGGGCGACGCCGGCTGAGCATGGGTCTGTACGCTCAGCGTCAGAAACAAAAAGAGTGCAAATGTCACCCCGAATAACAAGCTGACGCCCCACGTTTGCGCCCGGGTTCGGCGATTGGTAGCCATCATGGTGATTCTCCTCAACTTAACCTCGATTCATATTCTCCGCGGCCGTCACCGGCTGATGGCCGGCATGTAGATGCTGAAGGACGGATTGCTCACGATATTGCTGGTTGCGCTTCGCGACTCGCTATTGAAACGCCAGGCGGCCTCGGCCGGTTCGCTGATGATGATCGCACCGTCACCCTCCGGCGGCAGTGGAGTGTCTCCCACCCGGGTGATGACGATGTCACGTCCTACAACGTCAGGAAAATTTTCGAAACGCACCCGGTAGTCGCTGTTGATCAGTGATTCGTTGGCGGTGACGACAAAATAGACGGAGAGCGTATCCAGAGCTGGCAAATTCGGAATCACCCAACGCACATAGCCGTCGTCATTGAGCACGCCGCCGCTGACGTAGGCCGCCCGCCTGGGAAGGAGGTCTTCCACGATCAGGTTATTGAGCGGTTGGGCCAGATTATTGGTCACCGTCAGGGTGTAGGTGATCGGCTGGCCGGGCGCGACCGCAGCGGGCCCCGTCTTGGCGATTTCCACCAGACTGCCTGACGATGTGGGCTGCAAGGGACGCAACACCCGGTAGGAGACGCTGTCCTTTTCGCCAGCGCCGATCTCATCAAAGCGCCAGGTGATCTGGTCGCCCGGGCGGAAACCGGCGGACAACTGCTCGTCGCTGGTCCCCGTGCTGATGCTGCCTGAAATCAATTCCGTGTTCTCAGGGACCCAACTCCTGATTTCGACTTCGGTGACGCTCTCCACTCCTGGGTTTTCATACTGGATGGTGTACGTGATCTCGCCGCTGGGTGGGATCCATCCTCGGGGAGTGTTGATCAATCTCAGCGTCAGCCCGGGTCGGGGCGTCGGCGTCGGCGTCGGCGTCGGAACGCCCAAGGGGGTAGAGTGGTAGACGGTGTTGATCAGGATGAGCTGTTTCCCCGCAAGTTGGCCGCCGATGGTGTAGATGTATTCATTGGCGGCGCGCTGCACGACCACGGCGGCGAAACGGGAAACGCCCTGGAGCAGGGACGGCTCCGTCCGCCACGCGCTCAGGTCTCCGTTGGCCTCAATAGCCGCTGAATAGACCTCAGCGAAGGCGGGGTTGGAACTGCTGCGGTCTGTGCCGCCAATGATAACGAGACGACCGTTGTGAATGACGGCCTGATGGTAATTGGTTGGCCGACGCAGGTCTCTCACCTCTCGCCAGGTCGAGAGATCGCCATTAGCCTGCAGAGTCGTCACGTAGACGTTTTCGCTGGCCTTTGTCTTCGTGTAAAATCCGCCGGTCACATAGAGAAAATCACCGACCACCGCCGCAGAGAGACCGCGCAGGCCGCGGGGCATGTGATTGGCCGTCTGTTGCCACGGACCCAACCCGTCCGGCTCGATCTTGGCGTAAAACACCGTGTTCAGCGTCTCTTCTCCGGTATAACCGCCGACAATATAGAGATACCCGTTGGCCACAACGGAATCATGAATTCGGATGGGTTGGGGGAGATCCCTGAGCTTCTCCCAGGGACCAATGCCACCCTCATCCAGGAATTTGGCCCGCCAGACGTCTTGGTAGGCCTCGCTACCCTTGGGCGCGGTCGAGTCCCATCCGCCTGAGATGTAGAGATAGTTCTCGTCTGCGACGGCGGCGTGCAGATAGCGTTTACCTGGCAGGAGCGCTGTACTGGTCCAGGGGCCCAACGAACCATCTGAATTGACGGCTGCGTACATGACCGTGTCCGTCGGGACGTCGTCGCTCAATCGGCCTCCCGCCACATAGATGAAGCCATTGTGAAAAACCGCCTCCGGCCATCGGACCGGGAAAGCGTAATCCCGGACCGGCGTCCATTGTTCGATTTCGGCGGTGCGCCCCGGCACGCTGAAAGCAAGTACAAACAACAGGCCAAAGACAAGTGTGGTGATCGTGGCTGCGATGAATTTCAATACCCGATTCCGTGTCGGAACGTGCATGGTTACTCTCCTGATGATGGACCACCTGATGAACTACCGCCTTCCCGGTAGAATCTAAAGTTGTTCTGTGCACCTAAAAATTGAATGCGCTGATAAGGATCGGTTTGCACCAACAACAAACCCCATTTATAGTCGCCCGGTTCCAACAGATCGCCCAATGCGCTGTCCAGCGCGTTCAAATCGACCGTTACCCCATTATTGGTGGTGGTCGCCGCCACCCCAAACCCATTGGCAAGGGGGTCCTGATCGGGACGCCAAAAGACCAGTTCAAATGCCTGTCCCGGCCCTGGCGTTATATTAGCGGTCCATTCGAACCGCAGACTTCCGTTGCCGCTGCTGCCATCAACCGGCAGACGCAACTGCACTGCCCCAACCGGTAGAGGGGTGGGGGTGGGAATGCGGGTCGGTGTAGCCGTCGGCGAAGGCGTGCTCGTCGGCGCCGGCGTAAAGGTGGGGGTGGGCAGAGGCAACGGCGTATTGGTCGCCGTGGCCGTCGGTTCGGGCGTATTGGTCGCCGTGGCCGTCGGTTCGGGCGTATTGGTCGCCGTGGCCGTCGGTTCGGGCGTGTTGGTCGCCGTGGCCGTCGGTTTGGGTGTATTGGTCGCCGTGACCGTCGGTTTAGGCGTATTGGTCGCCGTGGCCGTCGGCTTGGGCGTGTTGGTCGCCGTGGCCGTCGGTTCGGGCGTATTGGTCGCCGTGGCCGTCGGTTTAGGCGTGTTGGTCGCCGTGGCCGTCGGTTCGGGCGTATTGGTCGTCGTGGCCGTCGGTTTGGGCGTGTTGGTCGCCGTGGCCGTCGGCTTGGGCGTGTTAGTGGAGCTCGGCGTCATCGTAGGGGCTAACGCGACGACGCTTTGGGGTGAAACCGCAGTCGACGCCACCGTGGCTGTAGCAGATCCCACTCCTCCATCTCGTACGCCATCATCGGAGCCATTGTCCTTCGTCCCATCCGCCTGATCCTCACCAGAGACGCCCGCCAACTGTTCTTCTGTAACCGTCCCTGTGATCTCCACTGTATTCGCCACGCTGACCGCCGTTGATTCCGTCACCATACTTGCCACCGTAGTCGTCATCGCCCCCGTGACGACCACGGCGCTCTCTCCACCTGTCAACGCAGACGTCAAGACGGACGTCGAGGTGGATGCCAGGGTGGCCGTAATCATGGCCGCCTGGGTCGCGACCGGCGTATTGGTTGCAGCCGCGACAACAACACTTTCAGGCGTCCGCGTAACTGCGGTTGGCGTTTCGGCCGTGGTAGCCAATGCAGCCGGCCCGACATCAGTCCCCTCGCCGGCAGGCTGTTGGCCGGGGCGTAGAAAGAAGAACGCCGCTCCCACCACAATGAGCAGGCCGATTGTCACAATCAGAACGCCACCCAGCCGTCTACCACCGCCTGACGCCGCCGCAGGAGCCGCCGCCACAGGATGAGGGTTCCAGGCCAGTCCCGCGACCAATGCATCGTAGAATTCACCCGCGCCGCCGTAGCGGACGTCGGCCTCCTTAGCCAATGCATTGCGCAACACATAGGCCAGACCGGTGGGCAAATCCGGATTCGCCGCCTGCGGGGGATAGGGGGGATCGTTGATGATAGCGCGTAACAGCGCGCCTTGGGGCTCGGCTTCGAAGGGCAGGCGGCGAGTGACCATGGCGTACGCCACCACGCCTAGGCTGAACACGTCCGCGCGGTAGTCGCTCTCTACATCACTGCGCAACTGTTCCGGCGCCAGAAAGAACGTTTCAAAGGCCGGCTTGGATTCAGCGGAATTGCTTTCGGCTACAGCTACGCCCTCAGCCAGGCAAAAATCCGTCACCAGAATACGCCCGTCATCGGCGATGATGACGTTGTCGGTGGTCAGCCCTTCATGCTCCACGCCTTCTCCATGGGCGTAGTCGAGTGCGGCCGCGACCCCGGAGATGATCTCCAACGCCCTTTCAGGTTCCAGGGGCGTCTCCTGATTGGCCAGCAGATCGGTGAGCCGTTCGCCGGCCACAAAGGCGGATGCAATGTAATGGTAGCCATCGACCTCGCCGGCGGCGTACACCTGGGCGATATTGGGATGCTGCAAGCCGCTCGCCCGTTGCCCGGCGCTCACAAAACGGGTCAGTCGCGCGGGGCGTTGGGGGAAGGCGCGCCCCGGCAGTTTGAGCGTGACCTCCCGGCCGGTGCGCGTATCCTCAGCCCTGTAGTCCACATAGAGGGCGCTGCGGCCAATTTCATTGCGGAGGCGGAACGGACCGATCTGTTCAGGGTAGTTATCCATGGATTGCCTTAACTATGATACATACGTTAGTAGGACGTTTTGCGGCTCAGAAAAGTTACGGTGAATCGCGGCGTTTGCGAGGTGTAGACGTCATGCCCATTCATGGGGCTGGCCATCGCCGTACGACGCGTCCTTACGCCGGCGTTTTGCACCCGCCTATAGTATACGCGCCCAGTGAATTTGCGTCCAACTCACGGCGCTTTGACCGCCGGCGACGCGCTGATCGTTTGTAAGGCCCCAAGCAGTCGCCCGCTGGGAGTATAATCGTTTTGGCGGCGATAATCCTTTGCCGCCGGACGTCAATGGGTTATCCTCTTCGGATATGGGACGTCGATTGTGCGGGTTGGGTGAGAAAATTCGTGGATACCCGTCCAATCCACCCAATCTGCGTTCCGCCTGCGAAGGATTGGAATTGACCCGCCGATAAATGAGTGTGAATAGCCAATGGACGTCAATTGCGCTAAAGCCGCCACGTCATTATGTAGATGAACAAAAGAGGAGGCAAGGAGAACGGTATGAAGGTTGCAATTTTGGCGGGGGGGAAGGGCACCCGCATTTCCGAGGAAACCACGATCAAGCCGAAGCCAATGGTGGAGATCGGCGATCGCCCCATCCTCTGGCACATTATGCGCCACTACGCCCATTACGGCTTCAACGAATTTGTGATCGCGTTGGGCTACAAGGGCGAAGTGATCAAGCGTTATATGGTCGATTACGCTTCGTTGAACAGCAATCTCGCCATCAATCTGAAGACGGGCGAGATATCCATGAACGGCGGCTACAAGCCGGACTGGAAGGTGGAATTGATCGACACCGGGGCCGAGACCATGACCGGCGGCCGCATCAAGCGTCTGCAACCCTATCTGGGCGACAGCACCTTCATGCTCACCTGGGGCGATGGCGTTTCGGATGTCAACTTACAGGAGTTGTTGGCGTTCCACCGCTCCCACGGCAAGCTCTGCACCCTGACCGCAGTGCGCCCGCCGGCCCGTTACGGCTATATGTCTTTCGACGGCGAAAAGGTGGTGGAATTTCAGGAGAAACCCCAGTTGGCCGAAGGGTGGGTCAACGGCGCGTTCTTCGTCTGCGAACCGGGGGTGTTCGACTATATCGAGGGCGATGAGACCATGTGGGAGCATGCGCCCCTGGAAGGGTTGGCGCGCGACGGCCAGTTGATGGCCTACAAGCACACGTCATTCTGGCAGTGCATGGATACGTTGCGTGAAAAACATATTTTGGAACAGTACTGGCAATCTGGCCAGGCGCCATGGAAAGTTTGGGAGGAGTAAATCATGCGAGTTTTGGTTACCGGTCATAATGGCTATATCGGCACTGTGTTGACGCCCATGTTGTTGGAAGCGGGCTACGATGTGGTGGGCATGGACAGCAATCTGTTCGAGCGCTGCACCTTTGGCGATGAGTCCGCCGTCCCTGTGATTCCTGAAATCCGGAAAGATGTGCGCGACGCCGATGTGAAAGATTTTGAAGGCGTGGACGCAGTCTTCCATCTGGCCGGCCTCTCCAACGATCCCCTGGGCGATCTCAACCCCGGCCTGACGGAGGAGATCAACTGGAAGGCGTCGGTGCGGGTGGCGGAACTGGCCAAGCAGGCCGGCGTGGAGCGCTTCGTCTTCGCGTCTTCGTGCAGCAACTACGGCGCCCAGGGCGACGCGCCCGTGGACGAGACCGCCACGCTGAACCCGGTCACGCCCTACGGCGTCTCCAAGGTGAAGGTGGAGCAGGACGTCTCTAAGCTGGCCAACGAGCATTTCACCCCTGTTTTCTTGCGCAACGCCACCGCCTACGGCGTCTCTCCCCGGCTTCGTTTCGACCTGGTCCTCAACAACCTGACGGCCTGGGCCTACACCACCGGCCTAGTCTATCTCAAGAGCGACGGCACCCCTTGGCGGCCCATCGTCCATATCGGCGACATTTCCCGGGCCTTCATCGCCGCGCTGGAAGCCCCGCGCGAGGCCGTCTTCAACCAGGCCATCAACGTGGGCCGCACCCAGGAGAACTACCGCATCCGCCAGTTGGCCGAGATCGTGGTCGACGTGGTGCCGGGCAGCCGCCTGGAATTCGCGCCCGACGCCGGTCCCGACAAGCGCAACTACCGGGTCGATTGCAGCAAGATCGAGCGGGTGCTGCCCAACTTCAAACCCGAATGGGACGCACACAAAGGCGCGATCGAACTGTACGAGACCTACAAGCGCATCGGCCTCAACGGCACCGAGTTCGAAGGGCCTCGCTATCGCCGCCTCCAGCATCTGAAGGAACTGATGGCCAATGGCGAGGTGGACAACACCCTGCGTTGGCGTCAACCGGAGATGTCCGCGTAGGTCACGCATCCCTGCGTGACGGTCGCCGTTGACCTGGGATTGGATGGCATGCGAACACGTGCAGCTGCAAGCTGCACCTACGGAATGAAGGAAAACCGATGACGACACAAACTTTAGCAGCGCCCGAAACCCGGCAGAAGATCTGGCATGACGAGACCACCTGCCGCTCCTGTGGCTCCGACAAGCTGGAACCCATTATCAACTTCGGCATGACGCCCCTGGCCGACAGACTGCTACGGGCCGATCAGCTGGATGAACCGGAACTGAAGGCCCAACTGACCCTGGCCTTCTGCCATGACTGCGCCCTGGCCCAGATCATTGAGACGGTGGATCCGGAGATTCTCTTCTTCGCCGAGTACCCTTACTTCTCCTCGGTCTCACCCTCTCTGTTGCGCCACTTCCGGGAAAGCGCATTGGACATCATGGACGAACGCTCTCTGGACGAGAACAGCCTGGTGGTGGAGGCGGCCAGCAACGACGGCTACATGCTGCGCAACTTCAAGGAGCTGGACATCCCCGTCCTGGGCATCGACCCGGCCAAAGCGCCGGCCACCAAAGCCCAGGAAGAGGGCATCCCCACCATGATCACCTTCTTCGGCAGCGAGCTGGCCAAAGAGCTGGTGGCTGAAGGCAAGCAAGCCGACGTCTTCCTGGCCAATAACGTGCTGGCCCATGTGCCCGATCTCAACGGCTTCGTGGCAGGCATCGCCACCATCCTCAAGGAGGACGGCGTGGCGGTCATCGAGGCCCCCTACGTGGTGGACCTGGTGGACCACGGCGAGTTCGACACCATCTATCACCAGCACCTCTGCTACTACTCGGTCAGCGCGCTGGACAAGCTCTTCCGCCGTCACGGCCTCTACCTGAACAAGATCAAGCGGGTCTCCATCCACGGCGGCACCCTGCGCCTCTTCGTGGAGCCGCGGGAGAACGTCCAGGCGTCGGTCAAGGATCTGCTGGTCATGGAGCAGGAGCGCAAGGTGAACCGGATCGACTTCTACCTGGACTTCGCCGACCGGGTGGAGGGGGTCAAGACCGGCCTGATGGCCATCCTGGACGATCTGAAGGCCCAGGGGCGCTCCATCATGGGCTATGGCGCGGCCGCCAAGGCCACCACCCTCATGGCCTACTGCGGCATCGACGGGCGCTATCTGGACTATGTGCTGGACCTGAACCCGTACAAGCACGGGCGTTTCATGGGCGGCAACAAACTGGAGATCTTCCCGCCGAGCAAGCTGCTGGAGGACCAGCCCGACTACGTGCTCATCCTGGCCTGGAACTTCGCCAAGGAGATCATGGCCCAGCAGTCGGAATACAAGGAGCGGGGCGGCAAGTTCATCGTCCCCATCCCCCACCCACAGATCGTGGAATAGGATAGAACGCGGATGACGCGGATTAAGCGGACCTGCGCGGATTTTTTGAAAAATCCGCGCAGATCCGCTTAATCCGTCAAATCCGTGTTCTATTGTTGTTTTATGGACGGAAATCAAATGACGACGAAAAATCTGGACGCGCCGGTGCGGATCGATGGCGAAGCGATCGATGCGGCCTGCCCCAACTGCGGGCACGCGGGCATGGTCAACATTTACGAGATGAACGGCGCACCGGTTCACAGCGTGCTGCTGATGGAGAGCCGGGAGGAGGCGCTGAGCTATCCCCAGGGTGAGATCCACCTGGGTTACTGCAACCACTGCGGCTTCGTAGGCAACATGGCCTTTCAGCCGGAAGTGCAGGAGTACACCCAGAAGAAGTACGAATCCACCCAGGCCTATTCGCCCACCTTCAACACGTTTCACCGCAACCTGGCCCAGCGTCTCATCGATCGATACGACCTCACCGGCAAGACAGTGTTGGAGATCGGCTGTGGTCAGGGTGAGTTCCTGGCTTTGCTGAGCCAACTGGGCAACGTGCGCGGCTATGGCTTCGACCCGGCCTATGACGGGCGGGTCCCGGAGGCGGCCAACGACCCCAACCTCACCTTCATCGATGACTTTTACGGTGAGCAGTACACCGATTACCACGCTGATTTCGTCTGCTGCAAGATGACGCTGGAACACATCCCGGACACAGCCAACTTCGTGCGCACCGTACGCCGATCCATTGGCGACCGGCTGGACACGACCGTCTTCTTCCAAATCCCCAACGGGGCCTACGTGCTGCGGGACCTGGCGTTCTGGGACATCTACTACGAGCACTGCACCTACTTCACGCCCGCGTCCCTGCGCTACCTCTTCGAGGACAACGGCTTCGAGGTCCTGGGCATGGCCACCGAGTACGATGACCAGTACCTGATGATCGAGGCCCGGCCATCGGCCGCCGGCGCTAATGTCAACCGGGCCATCCACGCTGAACTGCTGGCCCAGACCGCGGCGGATGTGCGCTACTTTGTGGACAACGTCCCGGTCAAACAGGCCTACTGGCGCAAGATCCTGGACGATCTCCAGGCCGGGGGCAAGCGGGCCGTGATCTGGGGGTCCGGCTCCAAGGGCGTGGCCTTCCTGACTACCCTGGGCGTGGGTGATGCGATCGGCTACGCGGTGGACATCAACCCCAACAAGCACGGCACCTTCATGGCCGGCACAGGCCACGAGATCGTGGGCCCCGACTTCCTGATCGACTACCAACCTGACCTGGTCATCGTCATGAATCCCATCTACGTGGATGAAATCCAGCGCGATCTGGACCGGCTGGGCGTGGACGCGACGTTGATGGCGGTGTGAAGGCGTGAGGCGTAAAACGTGAGGTCGCCGGGGAGATTGAGAGATTGGGGAGATTGAAGATTAACACTCGTTCTCCCTGAACCTCCTGCCAACCACGCCTTAGGCCGCTCCAAGCAATTGAATCCCGCGTAACGTCCCCGGCACGGGCCAGATGTCCTCTGGTATGCGTCGAAATCAGTGGCCCGTGCCGGGGACGTTAAATCTCGGAATGGCCTTACGTTTCACGTTTTACGCTTTATCTCTCGAGGAGAAACAATTATGCGAAAAAATATCGCAGTTGCAGGCACGGGCTACGTGGGACTTTCCACGGGGACCTGCTTCGCCGACCTGGGCAACAAGGTGACGTTGCTCGATATCGATGAGCGAAAGATCGAGATGTTGCGGCAAGGAGAGTCCCCTATCTACGAGCCGGGGCTGAACGAGATGGTTCTGCGCAACGTCAAGGCCGGACGGCTCTTCTTCACCACCGACTACGCCGAAGCCCTGCAGGACGCCGAATTCGTCTTCATCTGCGTGGGCACGCCCAGCGGCGTAGACGGCGAGGCCGACCTCCAGTACGTGCGCATGGCCGCCCAGTCCATCGCCGAGCACATGGAAGAGGAACTGATCGTCATCAACAAGAGCACCGTGCCCGTGGGCACGGGCGACTGGGTGGCGGACATCATCAAGGAGCATCAGAGCGAACCGGTGGACTTTGCGGTGGTGAGCTGTCCCGAATTCACCCGGGAAGGCTCGGCCCTCTACGACTTCATGCACCCGGACCGGGTGGTGCTGGGCTCCCACGACAAGGACGCGGCCGAGAAGGTGGCCCAGTTGCACCTGCCCCTGCGCGCGCCCATCGTCATGACCGACCTGCGCACGGCCGAGATGATCAAGTACGCCAGCAACGCCTTCCTGGCCACCAAGATCAGCTTCATCAACGAGATCGCGGCCATCTGCGAGAGCCTGGGTGCGGACGTGGAGGAGGTGGCCGTGGGCATGGGCATGGACCGGCGCATCGGCCCCATGTTCCTGAACGCGGGGTTGGGATACGGCGGCAGTTGCTTCCCCAAGGATGTCAAGGCCCTGGAGCACATGGCCCTGACCCAGGGGCGGCATCCCTCCCTGCTGCGCGCGGTCATCGACATCAACCGGGACGCGCGGCGCTGGGCCGAGATGAACCTGCGCGAGATGCTGGGCGGCTCCTTGCGGCGCAAGCGCATCGGCCTCATGGGCCTGGCCTTCAAACCCAACACCGACGACATCCGCGAGTCGCCGGCCCTGGCC
>JAJRVT010000216.1 GCA_024277175.1 Chloroflexota bacterium
CCCGTTGGAAGGCCGGGTGGAATTTTTCCTCGACGGCGAATGGCGGGAAGTGCCTATGCGGACGCTGGTCTTTTTGCCGCGCGGTACGGTGCATACCTTCCGCAACATTGGTGACCGGCCGCTGGTGTTGCTGACGCACACCTCGCCGTCCGGCTTTGAGACCTTTTTCACCCGCTGCGCCGCCGAATTCGCCAAGCCCGGCCCGCCGGATATGGAGCGCATTGTGGAAATCAGCGCCGAGCATGGCATCTTTTTTGTGGATAATGAATCGTGATGAACCAAAAATCTCAAAAGGAGAGAATAGTGTTTACGCAAAAAGTTCGATTGTTGGTTTTGTTGGTTGGCGCTGTGCTGCTGCTCACCGTGCTGGCAGCCTGTTCCCCTCTGCTAGCTATATCCGAGGATGCGACGCCCTTATCAGAAGCCGCGACGCCTTCTATTGGCGACCGTCTGATTGTGACGGAAGGTGTTTTTGACAGTTTACCCCTGACCGCAGCGGAAGCGGAAGAGGCGGGCTGGATAGATACCGGAGAGTGCGTGCCCAACATGGGGCGGCATTTTTTGCAGATGATGGGCGAACAGCCGGGGCCGGTGGTGCTGTTGTATAACCCGGCGGGTGATTTGATTGGCGTTGAGCTGGAAAGTTTGAGCGAGCAGCCGGCGCCGCCGTGGGAACATCTGGACGGCGGGCATCCGGGGATGGAGTTCGAGCATTGGACGATTCATTTCTGGTTCGATGACCCGGCGCAGGCGTGTGAAGCGTAGCTAATTGGGGAGATTGGAGATTGGACGATGTGCGCCCCCCCCCCCAATCTCCAATCTCGAATCGCCAATCTCTTCAATCTCCCATTTTTTGTGAATCCACTCGCTCAGCAGCGTGGTCTTGCCAAAGCCGGCCGGGGCGGAGATGGGGGTGGGTTACGTGCCGGGGACGGACCAGAGCAAATTCGTTAACCGGGAATCTCCTGGTCCGTCCCCGGCACGTTTCACCCGATCAGGAGATTGAGGAGATTGAAACGCCACGGCCGAGCGGGACGGCTACCGACTGCCAGATAACAATCGAACGGTGGCGATGGGCCCCGTCATCGGCACCCGGACCGCTCCATCATGTAAGGGCAATGGCTCCATATCGCGCTCGCGTGCATCGCAAAGCCAGGCGGCCGTCACATCCAGACCCGGGGCCGCGATCTCCACCGGCTGCGACGGCGCGATGTACGCGTGCAGCCGCACCATCAGCCCCTCTCCCCGCGCGGCCGGCTTGACCGCAGTCACCCAAACGTCGGGAGAATCCGTGGTGACGACGGAGTCCGCCAGGTCCCACAGCCCCATCTCCCCGGCGTCGCTCCAGGGGCTGCGGGCGATGGTCCGCGCCAGGCGGTGGATGTGATTCTCCCGCCAGTCGCCGTGGGGCGTGAAGAGCAGAGCGTAGTGGCAGACGTAAGGCTCGCGTTCGTGGCCGCTGGCGGGGTTGCCGGGGATGCCGATCCAGCCGAAAATCTTTTCCCGGGTGGCGTTGCGCATGGCCACCAGTTCCAGGCGCCCATCCGGTCCATAGGCGACGGCGCCCGGCAGCGGCTGCATGACGGCCAGCCCGCGCCCGCTTTCACTATCCTGGAAGTGAACAAAGGTGTGCAGCGGCCAGAAGGTGGGATCGTAGACCCGGTGGGGAGGACGGGCGACCATCCCGCCGGGGGCGTCCATTAGCAGCTTTTGGGCGGCCATGCCGGTGGCGAATCGCACGGTGACGGAGTGACCTTCGGCGGCCTTGCCTTCCACGAAAAAGTGGATCAGGGGCGAGTCGTCGCTCAACCAAACCCGGCGGCGGAACGTCTCTCCGTCCAGTTCGCAGACGCTCGCGATCTCCAGGCCGCCGTCCCGTTGGCGCACCTGGATTTCGGCCGGTCGCTGGCTGGCCCGCGCGGACTCTTTCCAGACGCCGCCGCTGAACTCATAGCCCATGCGCCACAGCCCGCCCGAATCCCGATAGCTGACCAGGTCGTTGGCGACGCCGGCCAGCAAGGACGCGCCGGTGCTCCGCTCCTGCAGGCGGACGATGGCCCCGCCGGCGTTTTCATCCCACTCCACCTCATAGAACGGGGTGCTGACCTGAATCCGGCTTCCCCGCCGCTGCCAGGTCGGTGTGTTGGCGCTCGTCGTCGCGACCTGGGGCGCAGGGGACGCAGGAGCCAGCCGCTGGATAGCCCCGTCGACCGCGTCTGCGGCTTCGTCCAGCCAGGGGAGCTGCTCTTCCTCCACCACCCTGTCCGGCGAAGTGCCGGTGATAAAATCGTGGTGGTTCGAAACCGCGGCCCACCACCAGGCGTCCTCCAACGCCTGGGAGATGGCGGGCTGGGCGTGGCCCTGTTCAGGCCGGCAGGCCAGCTTCTCAGCCAGCAGGAGTCGATCCACCAGGTTTCGGCAGCGCTGCTTAAGGGTGGGGCGGGCGCTGTAGAAGCCGGTCCAATAGGGGTTGGGGTCCAGCTCCAGCACGGGCAACCTTTCCCGGTGGGTTTCGACCAGCGCCAGGTAATCGTCCAGCCCGGCATTGACCGCCCAGACGCCGGTCGCGGGGTAGTGGTTGCGGTTGTAGCGGTCGAGCAGGGCCAGCAGATCGGGAATCGGCTCCACAAAGTCATAGCCGATGGGACAGAAGAGGTAACGGGTGGGGCTATAGGGGGCCAGTTGGGCCACATAGCGCTTGATCCGGCGCGCGATGTGGCGGTCCGTGCGCCTGGCCAGCGCCAGCCGCATGAGATAGACCCGGCTCAGGCCCACGGAGGCCAGCATGTCGCCCTGGCCGTAGGTGAAGGCGTTCCAATGGCAGAGCGCTTCTGCGCCGTTGCGGTCGCGCCAGATGAAATCGAGGGTGCGTTCCTGCTCCAGCAGACGCTGGGCGCTGGAACCAGGCCTGGGGAAGCGCCCGGGCAGGGGCACCTCGCAGCCGGGAAAGTGCATCCCATCCACCCGGGTGATGGCCGTGCGATCGAAGCCGGCTGCGCGCAGGAGCGAGGGCAGATTGGGCGTACAGCCGAAGCTGTCCGTGAAATAGGCCAGGGTGGGTTCCTGTTCCATGCCGTTGGCCCGCAGCCACTCCTGGCCCATGAGCCAATCGCGCAGGAGGGCTTCTGTGCTGGGCAACAGCGTGTCCGTGGTGGTGACGCCGCTGCTGGTCAGGCGCAGTTGCCCGGCGTTGATCAGCTCGCGCACGACAGGCTGTTGCTCAGGGCGGCGCTCCCAGTACATGCGCAAGAAGAAGATGCACTCAATGGAATAAACCCGCCGCGGCTCGCGCAGCAACGCTTCGATGGCCTGGTCCAGGTTGTGGCGCACAAAGCGTTCGTAGTATTCCTCGGATGTGAAGAGCCAATTGGGGTCCCAGTGACTGGACTCGGCCAAGATCAGCACGCGTTCAGCGTCATCAGGAATACCCAACGAATGTGATGAGATCATATCAGCAGATCATCCAGAGACTCAGTGTTCCATGACTGGATTCGTCACCCTGCCAAGAAAGAGGATGCTTTGGGTGGAATTCTCACGGATCAGGAAAATGAATGGATGGTCGGCGCGGAAAATCGGCAGGGGCGTCCGTCGTATGCCCCTCTTCTTCATAACAACCGCGGTTGCGGCGGCGGCTTCGGTTCCTTCCTCGTTTACGTCCACAAAAGCTTTGTGGAGGACGGCGCTGATATACAGCCAAGGCGCCCTGCCATCTATGCCGGAAAAATCAGCTTTGTCTTCATCGAACGCGTCAGCCATCCCCATGGAAGACAGGGTGTCGGACAGTTCGATCTGATGATCCATCTTAAATCTTGGCAGGAAGACCTTTACGTCTCGCGACTTCAGTTTGGCTGTCCAAGCCATGAGTGTCTCTGCTGTCAGCGCATCTTCGAGTTCTGCGATGCCATCGACTGACTCGGGCAAGAGAATGATCAACGACAGCGCCTTATCACAATAGGGCAATTCAAGAATCTGCCATTGATCCCTTTTTGCGTATCCAAACTCACGTGTTTGAGTCATCATGGGCGCGCTGACCGTCTCAGTAGGTGTCACCCAAAACGGAGCGTTTCCTGTCAATATCTCGTCGAATTTGTGCTCCCAGATTCCTTTGAAATAGATGGCGTTGGTCAGGACCAGGCGTGTCAGCGTCTCCAGGGCGCCCGGCTGGATCAGGTCCCGGATCTTTCCCGCCGTCTTTGCTTCGACCCAGTCGTTGATCGTTTGGCGCGCGCTTTCTGGGTCAGCATAGTCAATCGGGGTGACGTGCGCGCCATAATACGCTTTCATCAGCGCGAGATACTCCTCCAGCAAGGCATAGCCCAGCTGGGGCCAGAGCGCATTGGCAACGCTCAACTGGACGCCCCCCCGCCCTTCGACATCAGCGATCATGCTATCGAGTGTGGCAACCGCAGGGTGGAGGCGTTCCTGATCCAGCGCTATATGGAGAACTCGGGCCATTTGCACTTCGGTCTTCCCCCGGGCCCCGGCGTAGGTCATGGCAAGCGCGGTGGAGATGCTGTACGGCGAGAAGAACAGATTCCCCTCCGTCTCTTTCAGCCTTCGGTAGAGATCGAGTGCAAAGGCGTTGTTTCCCCTCACGACGGCTTGTGCGTCTGAATCGTTGCTGTTCATTTTCTTCTCCTTCCTTGTCCTTACCGGCCGGCCACCGGCAGATACGTGGACATGCAAGGCTCGATCAAACCACGCCGGCTCAACGTCCTGTAGACGCTCTCCGAGGCGGCGGCGGCCCCGCCGTACGGCGTGTCGTCGGCGGCCTCCGAAATGTTCACCCAGCGGCCGGCCGTCCACCCATGCCCGGAATCGGTGATGGGGCCGCCGCCGGGCCGCTCGCTCCAGGCATAGGCCAAGTGACAGTGAAAGGGGCCCAGGGGGTGATCGCCCCGGGCGGCGTTGAACGCGACCATGACCGCGGTCGGGGAATTCGTCTCGTCCAGGCGCGTGCTGAAGGAGTGGCCGGGCGCATAGGCGCAGGAGAACGCGCCCCAGTCGGCTCCGGCCGCGATCGAGAGATCCGGGCCGGTTGCACATGCGCTGTTTGCCGCGGTCTCATAGATGACGGAGGCCGCCAGCGAGGGGGCTGGAACGGTGACGGTCACCGGCTGCGCGCGCCAGCCCATCTGCGTTTGCGTCCCCGAAGAGAGGCGGACCGTCGCCGTCACCTGGGCGGTCAGGGTGATCCGCCCGCCGCTGACGGGATAGAGGGCGAAGCGCGCGGCGTCGCTTTCGCCGGGCGCGAGGATGACGTCACGCCTCGTCTGCGAGCGGTCCGGCAGCAAAATGGGCGTTTCGCCCGGGGGTTCCACCTGCAGGGTATACAGCGGACGGCTGATGACGTCGCTGACGGTTGCGCCGGCGGTGAGGTTGGTGAGCGTCACGGTGACGTTCACGGGCTGGTTGACGGTCGGCGTTGCGCTGGTGATGGCGAGGGTCACCGTCACCTCGTTTTGGCGCGCGTCGGGCGGTTGATCGCCGGTGGTCCATTGGGCGCTGGCCGGCCGCGCGGTGACGGCCATGAGCGCCGCGCTCAGCGCCATGCCGATGAGCAGGGGGAGGAGCAGAAATGGGGTGGTGGGGCGCATACGCTGGCATCCTTGTCGTTGGGTCTGCATCGGAAGTGTAATCGCTACGTTCCATGGCAAAGCTCAACACTTCCGTTTCACCCATTCCCAGATCCCAACGGACAACATCGGGGACAGGGTGGATGCGCACCTTTTCCAACCAATTCATCTCTGGCAGCATTTGGGCAGCCAGATCAAGGTGAGGACCATCCGTAATTTCCCGCCAGACCGCTTCCGGCACAACGATTTTGGAGAACAATTCTGGCAACACAAAAGACAACTCGCCATTACACAGCAGAATCAGAGGCGAAGCATTAAGGACGATCTTGTCCACGGGCATGACGTAGCTCCTCATCCAAAAGCTCGGGGGTGTATTGAATGGCAGAGACGCTATAGCGAGCCAACAGAGTTAGGAAGGCGTACCGGGAAAGCCCCGCTATTTCGGCGGCTTTATCCTGACTAACCATCTCCGCCTCATACCATTCGACCGCAGCGGCGTATTTCATCTCCTGGATAAACTCCGGTGGAGATTTGCGTAGGGCTGAAAATGCAGACAGGGGCAATTCTATGGGATAGGTCTTGACGCTCATATATGGCTCCTTTCACCTACATGATTAGTGTACCCGTCCTTGAATCGTTTGTAAACCCGGGTTTGTGGCGCTCCTGCACCAGAACCCTTGCCACTCTCCGACTCATTCAGCCATGCCTATCAAATCATCGATGAACTCAGAAACCGGCGCCACGCCCGAGACCAGCAGGCGATCCCGCGCCCGGGTGCAGGCCACGTAGAGCAGATGCCGCTCGGTGTTGTAGACCTCCTCCAGGTCGGCCATGTCGCCGATGGCCTCGATGCGCGCTTCCAGGGGGATGACGGCCTCGTCGCAGGCCATGACGGCCACGGTCCGGAACTCCAGCCCCTTGGCCAGGTGCATGGTGCTGAGGGAGACGTGGCCGGCGTCCGGTGCAGCATCTTTGTCCAGGATTTTGAAGGGCAGCCCGGCCTGCGCCACCGCGGCCCGGGCTCGGGGCAGCTCGGCCTGGGAGCGTACGAAGACGCCCATTTCGTGGGGTTCCACGCCCTCGGCGGCCCGCGCGTGCAGCCATTGACCGACGCGCGCCGCCTCTTCATCGGCTGAATCGAACTCGAGGATGTCGGGCGGCGGGCCGTTGAAGACAGAGATGGTCCCCCGCCGCTCCTCCACATTGCCGTCCAGGTCAGCGAGGCTGGGGTCCAGCAGGCGGTCGGCCTGCATGCGGATCTGGTGGGAGGTGCGGTAGCAGATGCGCAGGGTGCGGGAGCGGCCGCGGATGTCCACACCCAGGGATTTCCAGGAGAAAGGCTGCTGGAAGATGCGCTGGCCCAGGTCGCCGGCGAAGAAGAGGCCATTGGGCGCGTCCAGTCCCATGGCGGCCAACAGCCGCAGTTGGGCCACGCTGATGTCCTGGGCCTCGTCCACCACGATGAAGTCGTAGGGCGAGGGGTCGCCGGCCGCGAAGCGCTGGGCCAACCGGGTGAACATCTGCGAAACGGTGAGCAGATCCCGGGCCAGCAGTTCGGCCTGCACCTGCTGGAAGATTTCCCACAGCACCTGACGCTGGCTTTGGGGCAGGCGGGTGCGCCGCCCCAGCCGTTTCACATCCCGGTACGCCTCCCAGGCGTCCAGTTGCCAGGCGTCCACCACCTGCTCCCATTCGGCCATGAGAAATCGCTGGGTGAATCGGTGGTCCGGCGTACGTGCGGCCGCGTCGGCCATGATCCGGTCCAGTTCTTCCCGGCTGACCAGGCGAGGCCGGCCGAAGCGAGGCCGGTAGAGACGCTCGCCCATGGCCTGCATGGAGAGGACTTCCACCTGTTCGCCCAGAAGGGGTTCGTGCTCGATGAGCCGCCGCAGCTTGGTCCTGAGCGCGTTGGCCAGGGTGCTGGAGAAGGTGGCCAGCAGCACACGGGTCTGGGGATGGGCGCGGGCCAGATGCACGGCCCGGTGCAGGGCCACCACGGTCTTGCCCGTG
Source organism: Chloroflexota bacterium (assembly GCA_024277175.1). Taxonomy (GTDB): domain Bacteria; phylum Chloroflexota; class Anaerolineae; order Caldilineales; family Caldilineaceae; genus JAJRVT01. The sequence continues at coordinate 7,587 of JAJRVT010000216.1, forward strand.
CCCGCGGAGCCGGAGACCCGGGCCGGGCCGCTGTACTCCCGTTCCACCCACTCCCGCTGGGCGGGGTGCAGGAAGATGGCCCATTTCTCCCAGGGATAATCCAGGGCGCGCCGCAACTCTTCCACATTGCTCATCACCCGGAAACGGCGCTGGGCGTCGGGGTGCTCGAAGGGGCCTACGCCGGCCGGAGCCACGGGGATGGCCGGCGGCGGGCCGCCTGTGGCGATCTCCAGCAGGGCCTCGGCGGCCTCCGCGGGCAGGTGATCGGCCAGGTCCAGGATGGCGTCCTCGTCGGCCTGGCGCACATCGGCCAGCCATTCGGGGGGCACGCCGTAGGCCAGCAGGTCGTCATCGGCGATATGATCGAAGAGGCGGGGTTTGGCCGGCGCGGGGCGTTCCTTGAGCACATAGTGGGGGATGACCACCTCCCGGGTCAGCTCCCGCACCTCCACCAACTGCGCCGCGCCGGTGCGGGGATGGGTCTCCAGCTTGCGGCGTTCGGCCCAGCGATAGGCGTCGTCGTGGTGGCCCACATAGCAGAGCAGCAGGCTGGACGCGGTTTTGTGCATGATGATGCGCAGGTCCCGGCTGACGCGCACCGACCAGAAGTTGGAGTCCTTGGTTCGCTCCAGGCGGTGGAAGCGAAGCCCGGGCGCGACCGGGTTGAGCTGCAGGTCGAAGGCCGTGGTCTTGGCCGCCCGCTGCTCCTGGCCGGTGAGGCGCGCCAGGCTGTCGGTGAAGGTGTCGGCGATCAGGAATTCCATTAACATCTTTTGGGTGCGTCCTAAATGAGTTGGCATTCCGGGATTCGGCCACAAGATGCGCTACAACGGCAGATGGTTTGGCCGAATCCCGGAATGCGGTTCCAACCCATTAAGACACACCCGTTTTATTTGCCTGCATGGATACGCCGGACTTTTTCTTCCACCAGATCGATAGAGGTCGCATCCAGGGCGAAGAGACTCAGTTCCTGAAGTTGATGCATGTCCAACTCATGAATTTGAGCAACGAGCCCATCGTCCAGTAGGCCAAAGCGATGGGTCAGCAGACCGAGAAGCGTACGCGCTGCGCCTTCTGTCCGTCCTTCTCGACGACCTAATTCGATACCTTGTTCGATACTTTGTTCGATACCTTGCTCGATGCCCTGCTCAATGCCTTGTTCAATGCCCTGCTCAAGGCCCTCTTCAAACCATTTCGAAGCCAATGTGGGCATGAGTTGCTCTCCTTCCTCTGTAATCGTCTCCTGAAGTGCGGCCCGCACTTCCTCTTCGGTCAGGTGGGGGCTGGCCGCGCCCAGATAGACCAGCAATGCCTGGATGTATTCTACCGCACTTTCCTTCTCTGTCAACTGAACCAACAATTTCAACAACTTGGGTAACTGTTCTTGACCCAGCCGCGGGTCGCGGACGCTGCGAAAGGCCTCCAGGATGACCCGGAGTCGGATTTTCCCCTTGATCTCCGTCTCGCTCCAGGGCGAGAGGTCCAGTAGACTGCAATTGAAGCGGGGGCCGTAGATGTGGAACGCTTCATCTCCCGTCAACAGTTCGACCATGTCCCTGGGCGCATTCCATGCCTGTTCGCCATGATAGACCAGCAGCGGAATGATGGGCGGTAGCCGAGTCAGAGTGCTGTCTGCACGCAGGGCCCGCTCCCAGATACGCACGCAATAGCGCAACATCTGAAAGATGGTGAGCGGGTCTGGGTAGCTCTTGTGCTCGAAGAGCAGATAGACGTAACCGGGGTCGTTCTCGACGGTTTCGACCTCATAGAGCAGGTCGGAAAAGTGCCGGCGTAGGTCCGGGTCGACGAAGCTCTCCTTCTGTAAGGTCAGGGTGGAGATGTCCAGGCGGGCGCGGAGTTCCGGCGGCAGATAGTTGTCCAGGAAGTCGCGTGCGATCTCCAGCCTAGCGAAGGTTTCCCTGAAATAGCGGTCGTGGGGTGTGGAAATAGAAGACATGGCGGGGGACTCCATAAAAGCGGTTTGGTTTTCGGATAGCATCTACATTTTCATGCTATCATCGAAACGACGATGCGTCAATCCGTGAAAATGGATATGGGGGCTGTAATCCTAAACTGAAAACGCGACGAGATCATGGTTTCGTAGGTCGGGCATCCCTGCCCGACGACGACGGTAGCCAGAACGTCACGCAAGGATGCGTGACCTACGAAACTACTGTTTTCATCGCGCGCTCAGTAGCCAGGCTTACCCGTATCCTCAGTCCACCCGATAAACCTTCATCACCTCATCCCCCAAATGATTGATCACCTTGACCGCGATACGCCCCGACTTCGGCCTGTCGAAAGGCCGCTAAATGTCGCTATAGAGCGTCGCCCAGGCGTCGGGATCGATCTCGGCCTTGAGCGAGGTCTTGAGCGCCTTGTAGGGATCGCCCGCGCCCAGGAAGTAGGCGTGGCGCACGAAAAAGCTCTCCTCGTTGTAGTCGGTGTCGATGAACCAGCAGGCGATGCCCTCGGCCCCATCACTGCGAATTTCGCCCGTGTTAGGATGGAAAACATCCACGCCGCGGATAGTGACTTGTGTGTAGTGGTTTGTGGACAGTGCAAGCGGGAAGTCGCTCGGCTTTAGCGCCTGGATCGCAGCGACCGCTTGAGGCCACCGAGCATGCGGCTGATCTCCGCTGGAAAGCTCCTTGAATCGAGACAGATCATCTCCACCAAGTCGATTGATTTCTGCCAGACTGTCAAGTCCCGATAACTTCTTACATTGTTCATAGTTCACCACCAGTCTCCCATTTCTAGTCACTAACCACTGCCCACTAACCACTTCCACATCCGGTTCGCCGAAGATGACAAACAAGTTTCCCTTGCCCGTGGTTTTCAGATCCTCAGCCATGTGCAGATCCGCGTTCATGCGCGCCTTGAGCACGGGGATGCGGCCCAGCTTGTCGAACTCGGTGGAGCGGGCGTCGTAGCTGAAGGCCAGGGCGATGAGCACGTCGAAGCCGGCCTCGCTCGCCTCCCGGGCCGCAGCCACCAGGTCGGGGCGGGTGACGGTGCCGAATTCGGGTAGTGGTTGGTGATTAGTGGGTAGTGGGCCGCGCTCGCGCCTCTGATCACTGGCCGCTGGCCACTGGCCACTACTAGCCACTCTCCCCTCCGCGCAGATGTAGGTCCCCGGCCAGGGCGTGAGGGAGGTGAACTCGATCTTGTCCTCCTTGTGGGCCTGCTGGACCCCGGCCGCGCGCAGGTTCTCCAGGATGATCTGCACGAAGTCGGCCGCGTACTCGTCCTCCAGCCGGGCCAGGGGATCGATGAGCTCGTCGTTCTCGTCCACGCCCAGGACCCGGTGGGGCGAGAGGCTCTCCACGGTGAAGGGCCCGGCCACCCGCACCCGGCTTTTGTCCTCATAGGGCTTGTCGTAGAGGTATTCGTAGTCAGCCTTGGCCGCGATGGAGGCGTCGATGGCCTGCTGGCGGGCCATGCGTTGCTCCCACCACACCTGGTGGATGGGAATGGCGGCTTCGGGCATGGGATCGCCGGGCGCGTCGGGCAGGGTCTCCAGGGTGTAGCTGCGTCCCAGCAGTTGGTTGAGCTGGTAGAGCCGTTGCAGCTTGGTCTTCTGGGTCTTGACCTTGCCGATGCCCTCGTAGAGTTTCACGGCCTCGGGCGGCCAGGGGAGGATGGGCTGGCGGGGGATCTCCCACTCTTCCCACGCTGTGCCCAGCGCCTGGTTCAGTTGCGCCCGCAGGGGTTCCAGCCTGGTCTGATACTCCTCCCAGATGACGTCGATCTCGGCATTGTTGGCGATGGACTTGAGGGTGATGTGGGGCACGCGTTGATAGACAAAGCCCTGGCGAAGTGAGTAGTGGGTGGTGGTTAGTGGTTGGTGATCAGTGGCTGGTGGTTGGTCGCCGCTGGCCACTGCCCACTGCTCACTCATCACTTTCCTCCCCTCCGGGCTGTCGGCCAGGAGGTAGTAGGGGTAGCGCGCGCCCATGAGCCGGGCCCGGGCCAGGGCCAGGGCCACGCGGGAGGTGTCGATGGTGATCCAGCGCCGGCCCCACTGTTCCGCCACGTACGCGGTGGTGCCGGAGCCGCAGGTGGGGTCGAGGACGAGGTCGCCGGGGTCGGTGGTCATGAGGATACAGCGTTGAATGACCCTCGGATTAGTTTCAACGACGTAACGCTTTTGTGACGCATCAAATCCCCATCGTACATCCGTCCAAAGTTCTGATATTGGAACAACTGGGAAATCCTCTAAAAAGCGCACATAAGATATACTCTTCATTCGAGCCATTATGCGATCAGCTTTTGCCAATCGCTCAAAACCCGTCTGATTTGACTTCCAACCTCCGGTACCAGGTTTGAATATTTGCCCATTGAATTTGAATAAGAACCGTGTGGTTTCTGATCCTGATTGGCTTGTTGTTGGTGATGGTCTAAACCGACGTAGCTTTTTTCTATCGTCGTCCGTTGCTTTCTTTTCAGTAATATATTCCCCATCACCGAGCCAAAAATACTTATATTCACCCGCAGAACTTGTTGGATCATCAAAGTCTTTTTTTGTGAATAGATTTCGATATTTGAGATCGTCACGGTTTTTACAAAACCACACGATGTAATCACAAGTGGATGGTAATGCTGCCGAAGTTTGGGAACTCGTTTTCCAAACTACGATAAGAGAAACAAAATTCTCCTCTCCAAACACCTCATCCATCAACGCCCGCACCCGATGCACATTCTCATCCCCGATCTGCACGAAGATGGAGCCGGACTCGGTGAGCAGGTCCCGGGCCACGGTCAGGCGGTCGCGCAGGTAGGTGAGGTAGGAGTGGATGCCGTCCCGCCAGGTGTCGCGGAAGGCCTTGACCTGCTCCGGCTCCCGGGTGATGTGCTCGGCCTTGCCGTCCTTCACGTCCCGGCTGGTGGTGGACCACTGGAAGTTGGAGTTGAACTTGATGCCGTAGGGTGGGTCGATGTAGATCATCTGCACCTTGCCGTACAGCCCCTCCCGCTCGGCCAGGCTGGCCATGACCTGCAGGGAGTCGCCCAGGATCATGCGGTTGGTCCAGTTGGCGTCGTGTTGGTAGAACTCGGTGCGGGCCTGCTCGTCGGGCACGCCGTTGAAGTCCGCGAAGAGGTCGAGTTGGGTGGCTTGTGGCTGGTGGCCAGTGGCTTGGGTCTGGCGCACCAGGTCGTCGATCAGGACTTTGGGGTGGATCTTCTCCTGGATGTAGAGGGGCGGCGCGGGGACCACCAGGTCGGACCAGTCCAGCAGGTCCTTGCCCCGCCAGACCAGTTGCGGGTCCAGGTCCGGGTTGCGGCGCACGAACGCGGCCTGGATGGGCGTCAGGTCCTCCTCGGGCAGGACGGACTGGAACTCCGCGGTGGGGATGTAGGTGCGGGTGGCTTCCTCGTGGAGGATGGTTTCGACGACTTTGGATTGCTTTTTTCTGCGGGCCATTGGGTTCGGTTCTTTCGGCGTTGTGGTGGGTTTGGTTTCGGCCCCCCGGCCCCCAATCCTTTACATTGAGTTGGCTAAATGTTCGATATTTGTATCAACATAAGAATTTTCGTGCTGTGGCCAATCTGTAATCGGAACACCTTCAATATAGGCGATA
>JAJRVT010000217.1 GCA_024277175.1 Chloroflexota bacterium
ATTCTGCATTGTCCGAAATGCGATAAACTCACCAGCTCGTTTACGTCGAATGTTGGCTACGCGGCGAAAATCGTCTGCATAGCCTCCTTTGCTACAGTAATTTCTTTTGTCGATCTGTCTCAAAGTACTTGACACATACCGAAGCGCACACCGCACCGTTATTGTCCACGTTCAACAACAGAGGAGAAGACTCATGATCCATCACCGCTTGCACCCTGCGCGATCGCGCCTGCTCTTCATCGTCCTGTCGTTCATGCTCTTATTGCTCATGACGCCATCGCTGGCTCTGGCCCAGGAGGGCGAGACCGCGCCCATCAACGGCGTCGACATCTATTACACCGTCCAGGGCGAAGGCCCGCCCCTGATCCTGATCCACGGCGGCCTGGGCAACTCCGACTACTGGGAGAACCAGATCCCGGTGTTGGCCGAGGAGTACACGGTCATCGCCATGGACAGCCGGGGCCATGGCCGCTCTACTTTTGATGACACGCCCATCGGCTACGACCTGATGATGTCCGACGTCATCGGGCTGATGGACTATTTGGAGATCGAGAAGGCCGACATCCTGGGCTGGAGCGATGGCGGCATCATCGGCCTGGACATGGCCATCAACTACCCGGATCGTGTGAACAAGATCATCGCCTATGGCGCAAACTACGATCCGTCGGGCGTGCGCGAAGATATCGAGGAAAACGAAACCTTCAACGCCTATGTGGAGAAGGCCATCGAGGACTATCAGGCCCTGTCTCCCGAACCGGAGAAGTGGGACGCCTTCCTCGAAAACATCGGCAACATGTGGGCCACGGAACCCAACTTCACACCCGCGCAGCTGCGCGCCATCACCACGCCCATCCTCATCCTGGATGGCGAATTCGACGAAGCCATCAAGACTGAACACACCCGGGAGATGGCCCGCCTGATCCCCACGGCTGAACTGGTGCTGATCCCGGACACGGGCCACTTCGCCATGTGGGAAAGGCCGGAGGAATTCAACCGCATCGTATTGGAGTACCTGGACAGCCCCACGGCCTCCTTCACATCCAAGAGCAACCTGCCCGGCTTTTGGGGGCTGTATGAGGACATCTTCAAGAACGCAAAATATATCGACCTGACCCACGCCTTCGAGCCGGTGCAGCCGGTGTGGCCCGGCTTTGGCAACGCCAAATTCAAGCCCGCGGTGGCCGGCCAGGACATCGAAGATTATGTGAAGAAGGGTGAAGAGTACACCTACGAGGATCACGGTTTCGTGGCCACGGCCTATGAAATCCCCACCGACCAGTACGGCACCCAACTGGATCCGCCGGCCCACTGGGACGAGTACGGCGCCACCATCAGTGACCTGCCGGCCACCTACGCCATCCGCCCGCTGGTGGTCATCAACATCGCCGACAAGGTGGCCGAGGACATCGGCTATCACCTGCAGGTGGAGGACATCCTGGACTGGGAGGCCGAGTATGGGCGCATCCCAGCTGGCTCCGTGGTCATGGTGCGCTCGGATTTCTACAAGCTGTGGGACGAGACCGAACGCTTTGGCCAGGCCCCCTTCCCCGGCGTGAGCCTGGACGCGCTCAAGTTCCTGCACCTGGAGCGCAACATCCTCTTCCACGGCCACGAGCCCCTGGACACGGACACCACGCCCACCCTGGAAGGCGAGTACTGGCTCATGCACAACCAGTTCGCGCAGGCCGAGGGCGTGGCCAACCTGGACAAGGTCCCCGAAGCCGGCGGCCTGATCCTGATCGGCTTCGCCAAGCCCCTGGGCGGCACGGGCGGCTACGCGCGCTACATCGCCATCGCGCCGTCCGACTGGCCCTACGGCGTCTCGGTCACCGAGGCCCCGGGCGCGCCCCTGCCCAAGCAGCCCTATCCGCTCAAGCGGGATGAGAATGGGGTGATGCGGCCGACGAAGCCGTAGAGGGGAGAGGAAGAGATTGGAGATTGGAAAACCGGAAATTGAGGATTGAGGATTGAAGATTGGTTGGCGGGGAGATCGGCGCGATTGGGGAGAACCTGGTTGCGTCGATCTCTTTCGCCAGCGCCTTCCGGGAAGCTTTCCCCTGCCAACCATCGCTGTCCAGTCGCCTTCCCGGAAGCTCTTTTCGCCGTCAATGATCTTCCAGGAAGCTGCCAGCTTCCTGGAAGTTTCCACTGTTACAGGACAAAAACCCAATGACATGGTTCGAAACGCTCACCGGTTTCAGCGAAACGTCACCCCAGCAAGTGCGCGAGCAGATCAGCCTCGACGGAGAAATGCTGACCTCACACGTCAACGGCCGGGCCATGGCCTGCGGGCGGCTGGAGACGCCGTCCCTGGCCGACCTGCGGGAGCGGGTTCGTGCGCTTGAACCCCAGGCGGGCAAGCTGTCCCTGCGCGAGGTGGTGGCCGACGTCCAGGCCCTGCACGCGGACTCATCGAACACAGGCGCGCTCTTTCAGGTGGCGTCCCAGTTCAACCTGCTGGAGATGGTCTCGCCCCATGTGACGCCTGAGGAGGGCATCGGCGGCTACGAGCACGATCATACCCAGGGGCCGGCGTGCGCGATCGCGGCCGGCGCGGGGACCATCTACCGCAACTATTTCGCGCCCGTGAATGGACGCACCGGCCAGACCGCGGACAACCAGATCGACTGCCTGGCCGGGCTGGGCGACGCCCTGGGCAACGCCGACAACCGCCTCTGGACCATGCAGAACGGCTACGCGCTGGCGTCGAGCGCGGGGCTGACGGAGATCGCCGGCAGGCTG
>JAJRVT010000218.1 GCA_024277175.1 Chloroflexota bacterium
GGTAGCGCATACGGGATTCGAACCCGTGTCTCCGCCTTGAGAGGGCGGTATCCTAGGCCTCTAGACGAATGCGCCACGATCGGGGAAACCTACAAAGGCCTAGCGTGGACACAGTGTATGTAAATCGATGTTTTCTGTCAAATTCGAGGGTTCATGGCATACCCGCTGAGTAGTGAACAGAGTTTTTCCAAATAGCTGATTTTAGATAAAATTGGCGAAGGATTGAGCCTTTTTATACGATAAACATGAGAGGAGTATCCGGTTACATTTCGGTTGCCGTATGATTGGCTTCCGTTGCGCTCGTTTTATTGTCACTATTTGTCGTCAACAACCGTTCGTTTTTTTGGCCGCCCCGCCGCATCTTTCATCCCACTCTGGGCGCACCCAACGCGATGCATTACACACGCAAATGCAGGAGGAGGTGAACCCGGCGCACATGTCCACATAGATCCCTTGATCCCAATCTGTATCGAATTCAGGCCTGCGTTTATCCACGTCCTTAGGGACGTGCGGGTCCAGGCTTGCGTAACGTTCCCCCCTTGACCTTATAGTCTGCCGTGCAACGTCCGGCGCGAAAAGGAGAAAGAAGATGGATCGACGAAAACTATCCGTTCAATATTGGGGACGCCTCACCTTGGCGGTCGCCGCGTTGGCGGTCCTGTGGTTGCTGTCGCCCCAACTGGCCCAGACGGCCCGGGCGCAAGTGAATCCTGATGTTGATATTGCAATCAACTGTGATTCGACCGCTACGCCCGGTGAGAGCGATTTCGAGTGCACCTATACAGTCACTAACGTATCTACAGGCCTTTTGGGAGGGGCTGCTCCTCTGGCGGGTCCCATCATAGTGGACACCGGCCTTGGCGGCGCACCCAATTCGGTCGCGAACGCGCCCTCCTGGCCGCCTGCCGGTCCGGTGAGCGCCATCGGCGACGGCGGATCGACGTTTGTGTTGGCCGAGGGATTGGCCCAAAACCAAAGCGTCGACATCACTGTCGAGTACTATTTTCCGCCGAATGCCCACTACGCAGTGGGGCCGAACGGCTTGGTTGCCAATATGGCGGTGTATCAGACCGAAGACCCCGGATTTGGCATCTTGGTCTCAGCCATGGCTGAATCGACGATCAATCTCAGCACCCAGTTCGAACCCGAAGCCGAGATCGAATTGGATAAAATTCTGCTCAACAATCGGGTGGCCCCGGGTGGCCGGGCCCTCTTCGAGGTGACCGTGCGCAACAACGGCCACTCTGATGTCCGCGGCCTCAAGTTGGTCGATACGGTCAACAGCAATCTGGGGAACCCAATCCTGCCGCCTGAAGCAGTGAACGGGTTCGATCTGCCGGCCAACAGCGGGCGCACTTTCATTGTCTCGGCTAAGGTCAAGAACACCACATCTCCCGGCGATCTGATCCGGAATACGGTCAGCCTCGATACATCATCGGTGGACAGTGGCGCGTTTAGCGTCCCCTTCGACATTGGCGATGACGGGCCGGCGGTGGCCAGAGGCCGGGTCGGCGATCTGTTGCCTGCCACCGATATCGAACTGGTCTCTAAATCTTGCGACCCGGTCGTGCCCGGCGACGCCTATGCCTTCGATTGCGAGATCGTCATCCGTAACAATGGCAACGCTGACGCCCAGGGCGTGACAGTGAGCGACCAGTTCGACGATTTAATGGCCTTTGTGGATAATCCACCTGATTTCGACACCGATCAAACAGGTCTTACGCTCGACATCAACAATGAGCTCTATGCCTGCGGTGGAGCCAACGGGCTCACCTGTGTGCGCCGCGCGCCCATGCCGGCTGGGGTGACAGATACGATCTACGTTGGCTTTGGCGCCCCGGCCAATGCCCACCTGATCGCCAATGGCTCTCCCGGCAACAACGCGTCCGTGACTGCACTCAATCCGGACGCGAACTACGATAACAATGATCTGAAAATCGTTCTGGATATGGAGCCCGCCGCGCGCCTGAGCATCCTCAAGCGCGCGTTGCAGGCCCAGGTCCAGCCAGGCGGAACCGCGCTCTTCGAGATCTCCATCCGCAACGAAGGGCCGTCGGACATCGCCGGCCTACGGCTGGATGACGTCTGTAGCGGTGCGGTCGCCAGCCCGAATCCGGTCTACATCAGCCCGGCATCCTTCCTGGGCGACCAGGGATTGTACGTGCCCGGCGCCGGCAACGGCACGGACGCGGCTGGCGTGATCACGGTGCTGGCCAGTTGTCAGGCCAGTGACGGCGCGATCCCGGGGACGGACACGGTCGTCAATGATGTTTCCTTCGATCTAGGCAGCCTGATCGCCGGTGAATCCACCCTGCCCGGCAACGGCTATCAAATCAGCTATGGCAATGGTAGCTCCGCCCAGGCTGTGATGGACGTGGGCGACTTCTTCCCTGAAGCCGATCTCCGCATCACGGATCTGACCTGCACCGAGGTGAAGCCAGGGGCGAACGGCGATACCACCTGTACGGTTACGCTGACCAATAAAGGTCCCGGCAGCGCTCAGAACGCGACCCTGGCCCTGCGCCTGCGCAACCTCATCCCCCAGAACCAGACGGTCGGAGGCAGCGGCGTCACCACAACCCAGGGCGGCGTCAACGTAGGCAAACTCTGGAACTGCTCCACCGGCTTCAACTGCACCCGCCGCGAACCCATGCCGGACGGCGTGGTTGACACCATCACCTTCCGCTTCCGGGCTTTGCCGGATGCACATCTGAACGCCCACCCCGGCCGCGCCGTTCGGGCCGAGGCATGGCTGACCGCGGACAGCCCCGATCCCAAAGCGGGTAACAACTTCCGCAAGCAATTCCTGGACGTCAATCCTAAAGCCACCGTGCGCCTGGAGAAAGAACTGCTGACGCCCAACACCGCGCCCGGCGGCACAGCGCTCTTTGCGGTCACCCTCTACAACGACGGGCCGGCCGACATTGACGGCATCCGCATCGATGACCAGATCGTCACCGGTAACGGGACCATCGTCTCCATCAGCCCCGCGCGCGCCGACGCCAATGGCGCAGGCAGCGGACTCTACATTCCGGCCAACAGCAGCGCAACCGTCCTGGTTGCCGTCGAAGTGGATGCGGCCACCGCACCCGGCGACATCCTGACCAACCAGGCGACAGTCAATATCGACGCGCTGGACGCAGGCCTCTCGACCCTGGATCCCATTGCGTATCCTTCGGGCTACTTGGGGAATCTGAACAACACCATCAACGCCTCGGCCAGCCTGACCATCGGCAATTATCTGCCCGAGGCTGACATGGACGCCACCACCACCGTGGTTCCGCTGAACAACGCGGTGGCCGGCGCAGTCTACGAATTCGAACTCTATGTGGAGAACCTGGGACCGGCTCCGGCCGAAGGCGTCACCGTCCATCATATTCTTGGCGGCATTCCCGGCGACTGGCAGGTGGTGGATGATCCTAACGCAACGACGCCTGACTGGAAGTGCGACGGCCAGGGAGCCACCTGCACGCGCACCGGCGCCATGCCTGTGGGCAAGGAGTTGGTGGGCGTTTTCCGGGTGCTGTTGCCGCCGGATACGGTGACTGAAGGCTTTAGCTTCGGCGAAGGCATTCACCAGCTTTCCGTGACCGCCGACAACCCGGATCCCGAACTGGGCAACAACCAGATATGGTTCCCCTTCGATATCTACACCGAATCTTCGCTCTCCATTGAGAAGATCGCACTGGAGAACGAACTGGTGGCCGGCGGGGATTCGATCCTCTTCAAGATCAACGTCACCAATGACGGGTCCTCCGACGCCTATGACGTGGAGGTGGTTGATCTGCCTGGCGACCTGACCCTGGTCAGCATGTCCTCCAGTAACGTCCCCATGGACTGCCTGGGCGATGACTGTCTGATCCCGGTGCTGCCCGCGGGCGAGACCGCGATCATCGACGTGGTCGTCAAGGCCGCGCCGGACCTGCCGCCCAGCATCCTGGCCGGGCCGTATGAGAACCAGGCCCTGATTCGGGATTGCCTGAACGGCGTCTTCGACACCTGCGATTTCCCGCCCGACCCGGTGGGCGCAGAGGTGGACGTGGTCGGCTGGGCCGATCTGAAACTGCAGAAATTCGTCAAGCCGGACGGCGCTATCCAGGCCGGTGAGGTCTTCCAGTTCACCATCTTCGTGGACAACCTGGGCGTCTCCGCAGCCAACAACGTGGTGGTGGATGACACCATGTTCTCCGACGGCAAGTTCCGGCTCAAGAGTGTGAGCGACGACCGCGGCGCCTGCGCCGTGGCCACCCCGGTGGTGGGCAACAAGAATTCACCCGTCTCGTTCAGTTGTAGCCTGACCAGCCTGGAACGCTACGGGCGCTGGACCATCACCGCTAAGGTGATCGCCAACGAGGAAGCGGACGTCAACAACGAGGCCCGCGTCACCGCCGACGATCCCCAGGACCCCGACATGAGCAACAACTCGGACACCGCGTCCATGAGCGTGAAGGGGACGGCCGACCTGAGCGTGGAGAAAGTCGCCACGACGCCGTCCGTCAACGCCGGCGAAACCGCGGAATGGACCATTACGGTCAACAATGCGGGGCCGTCCGAGGCCAAGAACGTTCAGATCCGCGACATCCTGCCTGCGGCCATCGTAGTCGACACGGTGTCGATCTCGCCGGCTGATCTGGCCTGCACCATCGGCTCGCCGGGCGATCCGGCCGACCCGACGGTCTGCAACCTGGGCAACATCCCCAGCGGCGCAGCGCCGGTCGTAGTGACCATCAGCGGTCAGGTCGATCCTGCCTACAAGACCAGCCCGGAGATCATCAATGACGTCACCGTGGCCAGCGACACCTATGACCCGGATGGCGGCAATAACCGGGATACGGCCAACGTGGGCGTCGGCCAAACGGCTGAGTTGAGTATCGAAAAAGAGAGTCAGCCCGCCATCGCCAAGGCCGGCGAGGTGGTGAACTACGCCATCACCGTCAGCAATGGCGGACCGTCCACCGCCCAGAACGCCAAGGTGACGGATGCGCTGCCTGCGGAAATGGCCTACGACTCGGCCGAGGTGGTTGGCGGCTCCGGCAACGAGTGCAGCTATGCACCCGGTCCGCGCGAGGTCACCTGCGTGCTCGGCGACCTGGCCCCCAGCGCCAGCAAGCAGGTGCTGATCAAGGTTACGGTCAAGCCGGACACCCAGCCGGGCGATATTGTCAACGAAGCCGCTCTCTCTTCTGACACGGCGGCGACGGTGACGGATCAGGCCACAACCACGATCGTGGTTGAGGTCGGTCTCAGCGCCACCAAGCGCTCTTCGAGTCTGAAGCCGGCCACCGGCGAAGTCTTCTACTACACGGTCGAAGTGACCAACTACGGCCCGTCTGTGGCCAAGGACGTGACCGTGGAAGACGAACTCACCGGAAGCGTGCGCTATCTCTACAGCCGCGGCGCGGCGTGCACCAAGCTGAATGCCAGCGGCGACGACCAGATCGAATGCGACCTGGGCGACCTGGCCCCCGGCCAGACCGTCACCTTCGACATCGTGGTCGAGGTCAAGGACTGGGTCAAGGAAGGCCACCGGTCGGATAACGTGATTCTGGTCAAGTCCACCAGCCCTGACGCCAACGGCGATCCTGCCCAGACGACGGCTCGCACCGAGGAGATCGTCTTCCGCAACCTCAACGACCTGATGATCCGCAAGTTCGGCAAGCCGGACGGCAAGGTGGACGCCGGCAACAAGCTGATCTACACTATCATCGTGGACAACTTCGGGCCGGGGTACGCCTATAACACCACGGTGCGCGACTTCCTGGCCTCCAACGGAACGTATAGCTTCCAGGCGCCGTCCTTCTGCTCGCCTTCCAGCGGCACAGCCACTGGCAACCAGCAGTTGACCTGTGACCTGGATGTTATCAAGCCGGGTGAACAGGCCATCTTCACCGTAGAAGTGACGGCCAATGAGGCCCAGACAGTCAACAACACGGCCGATGTCAGCGCCGACGGCACAGATGTAGATCCCAGCAACAACGACGCCATCGTTGAGCATGAGATCGATGCTGTGGCTGATCTGCGCATCACCAAGGCGGCCAACAGCAGTTCGGTCGCTGCCGGCGATGTGGCCCGCTTCACCATCACCGTCCACAATGACGGTCCTTCGACCGCCAGCAATGTGACTGTGATGGATATGCTGCCGGGCGGCATGACGCTGATCAGCGCCGACGCCTCCCAGGGCGTCTGCTCACCGGATCCGGTCAAGTGCTCGTTGGGCAACATGAGCAGCGGCGCTACGGCCCAGATCACCCTGCGGGCCAAGGTGGACGCCAACATGGCCCAGGGTGAAACCCTGATCAACAGCGCCACGGTGACGTCGGATGTGTTCGACAACGACATGTCTGACAACATCGCCAATGCGTCTGTGACAGTGGGCGCCGACCGCCGGCTGAACGTGATCAAGGAGGCTTCGGCCACTGGCCCGGTCAAGGCCGGCACTGTGGTCGAATTCCGCATCACCGTGCGCAACAGCGGCAAGTCCACCGTCCACAATGTGGTGGTCAAGGACAATCTGCCTGACAACCTCCACTTCGTCTCTTATGCGATCGTCGGCGACCTGGGCAGTTGTGTGGACACCCTCTTCGATCCGGAAGTGGTCTGCTCACTGGGCAGCCTAGTTCCTGACGAAGAGCGCAGCATCTATATCCGTGCGCAGGTGGATCCGGATGCGCCGCAGGGTGGCATGACCAACGTGATCATGCCGGACGCCCTGTTTGACTCCAGCAGTCGGTTGGCGGCGTCGATCCAGGTGGCGCGGGCCGCTAACATCCGGGTGGAGACCCAGGCCCTGGTTTCATCGGTGCGGCCTGGCGATATCTTCGCCTACATGGTGCGGGTGATCAACGACGGCCCCGGTTCGGCCCAGAACGTGAAGGTGGATGTGGACCTGCCGGCCGTGCTGAGTTACGTCAGCGATTCAATCGGCTGCGGTCCCAACCTGACCGACTGCTCGTTGGGTGACATCCAGCCGAACGATCAACGGGAGTTCCAGATCCTGGTCAAGCTGAACGAGAATGCGGTCAACGCCACCCAAGTGGTGATCTCGGCCACGGCCAGCACCAGCACCGAGGATGCGACCGTGGATAACTCCCAGGGCACGGCCGTGGTGCCGGTCAATGGGCCTGCAGGCGTCATCTATCTGCCGCTGATCAACCGTTAGCGGAACGTGCGTTTTCGGTTGCACGAGCGTAGGCGCGGCTTGTAGCCGCACAACGTAACGTGCATTAGTCAATCGTAGAAGACGGCGGATTCTCGCAAGGGAGTCCGCCGTCTTTTTTGATGCGTCCCTGCTTTTTTTGAGATGTTTCCCTTGACGCATCGTAAACGCTCCTGTCTTTTTTGTGACCTGTGCTATACTATGCTTATTCACGCGGGTTCGAATCCCGCCCGGGCCAGGACCTCGCCCGGCAGACGAGAAGAAAGGATGCCTATACCCATGCACCAGACGCCCAAACAGATCAC
>JAJRVT010000219.1 GCA_024277175.1 Chloroflexota bacterium
CGACGCTTGTAACCGCTCAGATTCTCTTTTGTCTCGTTCAGCATTTCTCGTATTGCAGATGTGATTCCCATCTCTTCCTCCCTTTTGGATGAAGAGTATATCACCTCCTTATGAATAGTTTAGTTTTTGGATACGCCTTAGATGAAGGTTGAGAATTGAAGATTGAAGATTGAAAGGGCCATCTCCCGGTCTCCAATCTTTACTCTTTAATCTTGAACTCCGAATCAGCCAAGGAGAATCACCATGTCCGAATTTGGCGTTTATTCAGAAGTTGGCAAATTACGCAAGGTGATCGTTCACAGGCCGGATCTGGAGCTGCAGCGACTCACGCCGGCGAACCATGACTCCCTGTTGTTCGATGACGTCCTGTGGGTGGAGCATGCCCAGAAGGAGCATGATGAGTTCGTGGCCCGGATGCGCGAACGGGGCGTCGAAGTCTACTACGTGGAAAAACTGATGGCCGAGGCGCTGGACGCCAGCGAAGCAGGCAAGCAACACGTCATCGAACGCACGGTGACGGAAATGACGGTTGGTTGGTCTATCGTCGATAAACTACGGGAGTTTTTGATGCACCTGGATCCGGAGACCCTGACCCGACATCTGATCGGCGGTCTCACCGGAGCCGAGGCCAGGGTCTATGCAGACCGGCTTGGGCTCAACACTTTTGACCCCGAAGTGACGGATCGCATCTCTCTGATCGCGGCGGCCACGGACCAAGACTACTTCATTCTGCCGCCCCTGCCCAACACCCTCTTCACCCGCGACTCCTCCTGCTGGATCTATAACGGCGTGTCGTTGAACCCCATGTACTGGCCCGCCCGACGTCTGGAAGCGGTCAACATGGCGCTGATCTACAAGTTCCATCCCATGTTTGTAAACGCCGATTTTAACTTCTGGTATCCGCCCATGGGGGATGATGACCGATTCAATGTAGAGGACTTTGGCAAGGCGTCCCTGGAAGGCGGCGACGTCATGCCCATCGGCAACAAGACCGTCCTCATCGGCATGAGCGAGCGCAGCACGGGACAGATGATCGAACAGATCGCCAAAGCTCTCTTTGAGAAGGAGGCGGCGGAACGGGTTATCGCTTGCCAGATGACTCGCGATCGAGCCCACATGCATCTGGACACCGTCTTCACCTTCCTGGACCGGGATGCGGTCACCATTTATCCCCCGGTCGTCGACCAGATCAAGGCCTACAGCGTGCGCCCGGGCAAAAAGGAGCGGGACTTCGACGTCACCAAAGAGAAGAGCTTCCTGGATGCGGTCAAGGATGCCATTGGCGTCAAAAATCTACGCGTGATCCCAACCGGCGGCAACGAGTATCAGCAGGCCAGAGAGCAGTGGGATGACGGCAACAACACCGTAGCCCTGGAACCCGGCGTGGTCATCGCCTATCGCAAAAACACCTATACCAACAAAGCCTTTCGCAACGCCGGCATTGAAGTGATCGAGATCGACGGCTTCGAGCTTGGCAAAGGCCGTGGCGGCGGTCACTGCATGACGTGCCCAATCCTGCGCGATCCAGTTTAGAGATCAGCGGAGATTAGAGAATCACCGTAATCCTCTGCGCCGTGCTGGCTCTGGCTATCGTCAGCGCATGGAGGATCTGGTGGCCCAATTTGGCGGATACCCGGACAACGGATTCTGTGGTCCTCTGCGTTTTCCGCTTTTCTAAGGGGTGGGTTCGTTTGCAGAGAAAAGGATGGGGATGTAAAATACTTCACAAACGACGGTGAGTATAAGCTGTTATAGCGGCGCTCGCCGAGTTATATGACCATCATAAATTCCAAGCCTTCTGACCTACAGCCTCCAGGCCACGGTCACCGGGCCGCTCTCGCACAAGCGAGAGTGCGCTTCTCATCCGAAGCGCACAGGGTCGTTGTGGAAACGCAACGGCCTCCCGACGTCATCCATCCTTCTCCGGAAGGGTAGGATGACCGAATTGGAAAGGAAAGCATAGCATGGCCGATCTCCAGGCTCTTTTGGAGCAATCCTCCTCCCGACATAATCATCTCTGTCCGCGTCAGGTGCTGGGCGTGCGCATCGCCCTGGCCGGGAGCGCCATGTTGGGTATGGACGTCCCGCGCAAAGATAAACGACTGCTGGTGATCGTGGAAAGCGACGGCTGTTTTTCCGACGGCGTAGAGGTCGTCACCGGCGCGACCATGGGCCATCGCACCCTGCGTCTGGAAGACTACGGCAAGATGGCCGCCACCTTCATCGACGTCAAGACCGGCCGCGCCGTGCGCGTGGCCCCCAGTCTGGACGTGCGCGAGCGGGCCTACGCCTACGCGCCTGGCGAACCTCGCCACTACTTCGCCCAGTTGCAGGGCTATCAGGCCATGCCTGATGACGAATTGCTCACGGTGCAGGAAGTGACGTTGACGACGCCGGTGGAAGTTATCGTCAGCCGACCTGTAGTGCGCACCAACTGCGACCGCTGCGGCGAGGAGATCGTCAACGAGCGCGAGATGTTGGTGAACGGCGAAACCCTCTGCCGCAGTTGCGCCGGTCCTAGCTATTACCGTCCGACGCCTGCGCCGTCGCCCCGCCAGTACGCCCAAACCTACGCCGCGGAAAGGGCCTGACAATGAAACTGCGTCGCGTCATTCGCCCGCCGGGCCTGATCGCGCGCTTGCTGATCCTGGCGCTGCTTCTCATCCTGAGCGGCTGCACCGCCCTGGCCGGCCCACCCCGACCGGATCCCCTTATCGTCTCCGCTGCCGCCAATCTGACGCCGGCCTTCACCGAACTGGGCGCTCGTTTCGAAGCTGAAACCGGCGTTCCCGTCACCTTCAACTTTGGCTCTTCCGGCAAGCTCACCCAGCAGATCGAAGAGGGCGCACCGGTGGACCTTTTCGCCGCGGCCAACGTGAACTACATCGATGAACTGGCCGCGCAGGGGCTGGTTCTGCCCGATACCCGGGCGTTGTACGCACTGGGGCGCCTCACCCTGTGGACGCCGGCGGACAGTGAACTGCAACTGGAGCGCATCAGGGATCTGGCCCGGCCGGAAGTCCGGCAAATCGCGATGGCCAACGCCGATCACGCTCCCTACGGCTCTGCCGCGCGCGAGGCCCTGGAGAACGCCGGCGTCTGGGAGGAGGTGCAGCCCAAACTGATCTTCGGTGAGAACGTCGCCCAGACCCTCCAGCTTGCGGAGACAGGCGGCGTGGACGCGGCGCTCATGGCCCTCTCCCTGAGCCTGATCAGCGACGGCCGCTGGACGCTTCTGCCCGACGATCTGTACACACCCCTAGAGCAGGAATTGGCGGTCATCGCCGGCGCACAGCATGAGGAGGAGGCCCGGCGTTTCGCCGCTTTCGTCAACAGCCCGGAGGCCCGGCCTATCATGCGTAAATATGGGTTCACCTTACCCGGTGAGGAGTTTTCACCATGATCACATCCCTGTTCGGCGATGCATCAATCAATAGCCTCTTCCCCTGGAGCGCGCTGCGCATCTCATTGCAGGTGACCGCGGTGGCCACCGTCGTCATCGCCTTGCTGGGCGTGGCTCTGGCTATGTTGCTGGCCCGCAAGCATTTTCGGGGCAAGCTGCTGCTGGAGACCCTGATCACCCTGCCCCTGGTGCTGCCCCCCAGCGTCCTGCGCTACTATCTGCTGGTGGTGCTGGGGCGGCGCAACCCGCTGGCGGATGTACTCGATCTGAACATCCTTTTCACCTGGCAGGCCGCGGCCATCGCCGCCACCATCGTGGGCCTACCGCTCATGGTGCAGGCGTCCCGGGCGGCCATCGTCGAGATCAACCCGGAGCTGGAGAACGCGGCCCGGATGGAGGGAGCGTCGGACCCCCAGGTCCTGCGTCACGTCACCCTGCCCCTGGCCAGGAGCGGCATCCTGGCCGGGCTGGTGCTGGGATCGGCGCGCGCGCTGGGCGAGTTCGGGGCCACGCTGATGGTGGCCGGCAACATCCCCGGGCGCACCCAGACCCTACCCATGGCCATCTACGACGCGGTGCAGAATCGCCAATATCACCAGGCCAACATGATGGTGCTGCTCATGACCTCGCTGGCCTTTGCCGGGCTTTGGTTTGCGTACCGGCTGGGGCATGCCCGCCAGGATGAAGGGGAAGAGACGAAGGTTCAGCGCGCGGTCAAAACCGAAAGCGTGGAAGACGCCCGGACCATGAAGGAGAGAGAAGAGCGGGGCAGGCTGGCCGTCATCCACGTCCACTGAGCGTCCGGCCGTCCGACGCATTCCGGGATTCGACCAAGACACGCCATAACGGGGCGTGTCTTGGTCGAATCCCGGAATGCTGATTCCTTCACCACATCACCCAACGGGCGGCGCGTCGGCCCCCTGGATGGCCTGGTTCAAAGCTGCCACATCCTCCGCCAGCACCTGCGCCAGCGCGGCCAGTTGCTCGTCGATCCGCCCACTATACTCGGCCACCAAGGCCTCCGCGGCCGCGGTGGGCCGTCCATCCCCGCTGCCGATGATGGGGACCAGGGAGGAGAGCCAACTGTTCAGCCGGGGGCGCACGGACAATTCATAGGTGTTTTTCTGCTCGCCAGGCAGGATCAGCGCATCCTCGATGGCGGCCAGCTTCTCCAATGTCCGGTTCGCCGCCTGAACCACCTCGGGTTGGCTACTCAGACGCTTACTCCATCCCTCCACCTGGGTCCGCACCTCCCGCAGACGCACCACGCCGCGATAGAGCTCGTTCATCTTGTCGCGCACCCTCAAGAGCAGATCCCGCTGGGCGCGCAGATCGGCCATCGATACGTGCACCCGGGGATCCGCCCGCACCTCCAGGCATGCCTCCCGAACCTGGTCGCCCAGGCTCAGGCGCACCCGGTAAACACCAGGCAGGGCGAAGGGACCCTTGTTGGCCTCGCCGCCCGTCTTGTTGCCCCGCACCCGCATGGCTCCCTCATGGCGCAGGTCCCAAAGGAAGCGGTTCAACCCCGGTCGCACCGGAAGCCAGGGACCCGGCTCCAGGGCTTTATCCGCTTCCTCCCGCTTCTCCCAGTCGGGCGGCTTGGGCGTGAAGGCGCGAATCACCTTTCCCGCCTCGTCCAGGATCTCCAGGGAAAGCGCCACGCCTTCGGGCGCGGAATCGGGCAACCAGTAGTGGATGATGGCCCGCCGCGGCGCGCCCTCGCCCCCGTCCAGATAGACCCGGACAGGCAGACCCGTCTCCTCGTCCTTGCTGGCCAGATAGGTGATGGTGGACGAGAAATCGTAGACCTTGCCCTCGGTGGGGATCCAGTCCTCGAACAGGTCCGGGTGGACCCGGTAGGCCGGCCGGGGCGGGACCAGATCCAGGGGGGCGTCCTGGGCTGCCTGTAGCCTATGCAGGGGCGTCAGGTCATCCAGCAGCCAGAGGGAGCGGCCATGGGTGGCCACGACCAGGTCCGTCTCCACCACCCGCATGTCGTAAATCGGACCTACAGGCAGATTGCCCTGCCAGCGCTGCCAGGAGCCGCCGTCGTCCAGGGAGATGTAGAGTCCCGTCTCTGTGCCCGCGTAGAGGATCCCGGGCGCGGCCGGGTCGCAGCGAATGACCCGGGTGAAGTCGTCTTCGGGGATGCCGTCGCTGATGCGCTGCCAGCTCTGGCCATAATCCCGGGTGACGAAGAGGTAGGGTGCGTTGTCATCCAGCTTGTAGCGGGTCCCGGCCAGGTAGCAGGTCGCCGGGTCATGGGGGGAGGGATCCAGGGTGTGGATGTAGGTCCATTCGGGCAGGTCCTGCGGGGTGACGTTCTGCCAGCTCTCGCCGCCGTCCCGGGTGATGTGGACCAGGCCGTCGTCACTGCCGGCCCAGAGCACGTTTGGCTCCTGGGGCGATTCCCGCAGGCTGGCCAGGGTGCAGTAGTGCTCTGCACCGCTGGTGTCATAGGTGATGGGACCGCCGGAGGGGCCCAGCTTGGAAGCATCGTTGCGGGTCAGGTCCGGGCTGATGGCCTCCCAGCTTTGGCCCTCGTCTGTGGAGCGGAAGACCACATTGCCGGCGGTGTAGAGCACCTCCGGATCGTGGGGCGAAAAGAGGATGGGGAAGGTCCACGGGAAACGGTAGCGTAGGTCACCGGGACCGATGTCGCCGCCATAGGCCTCGGGCCAGACGTTGACCATGCGGATCTGGCCGCTGTGCAGGTCCGCGCGCTGGAGCGCTCCCTGGCCGCCGGGCGCAGAGCCCACCGCGCCCACGTAAACGATGTCCGGGTCCCTGGGGTCCACGGCGATGAAGCCGCTCTCCCCCGTGCCCGCGATCTCACAGTCGGTCCAGCCGATGCCGCCGCTCACCGTGTCGCTGGGCACGCGCAGGCTAGAGTTGTCCTGCTGGGTGCCGTAGACCCGGTAGGGGAAGGCGTCATCCACGTCGATGCGGTAGAACTGGGCCGTGAGCTGGTTGTAGATGGTGGTGAAGCTGCCGCCGCCGTCATAGGAGACGCACGCGCCGCCGTCATTGCCCTGGACCATGCGCCGGTTGTCCGCGGGATCGATCCAGAGGGCGTGGTTGTCGCCGTGGGGCGTGGCGATCTCGGTGAAATGCTCGCCGCCGTCGGTGCTCTTCCACATGCCCAGGTTGAGGACGTAGACCGTGTCCGGGTCCTGGGTGTCGGCGAAGACGTGCATGTAGTACCAGGGGCGATGGCGCAGGTCCGGCTTGTCGCTGACCCGCTTCCAGCTTGCGCCGAAATCGTCCGAGCGGTAGAGACCCGGATCGGTCTGGCTTTCGATGATGGCCCAGACCCGGCCGGCCTGGATCGGCGACGCGGCCACGCCCAGCTTGCCCAGCAGCCCGTCCTGAGGCAGCCCTTTGGCCCGGCTGATGTCGCTCCAGGTTGCGCCGCCGTCGGTGGACTTCCACAGGCCGCTGCCCGGCCCGCCGCTGCTCAACTCCCAGAAGTTGCGGTGGGCCTCCCAGGTGGTGGCGTAGACGATGTCGGGGTTTTGCCAATCGATGGCCAGGTCCACCGCGCCGGCCCGGTCGGAGACGAAGAGGGTCTTCTCCCAGCTTTTTCCGCCGTCTGTGGAGCGGAAGACGCCCCGCTCCGGGTTGGGACCGAAGGCGTGACCGAATGCGGCCACGTAGAGAATGTCGGGGTTGCGGGGGTGGATGAGCACCCGGCCAATATGGCGGGTGTCGGTCAGGCCCAGATGGCTCCAGGTGCGACCGCCGTCCGCGGATTTGTAGACGCCGTCGCCGTGACTCACGTCCAGGCGGATGGTGGCCTCGCCCATGCCCGCCAGGATGATGTTGGGGTCGGTGAGGGAGACGTCCAGCGCACCCACGGCCGCGGTCTTGAAGAAGCCGTCAGAGACGTTGCGCCAGGTGACGCCGGCGTCGGTGGTCTTCCAGACGCCGCCGGCCGCGCCGCCGAAGTAAAAGGTAGCGCGTTCGCCGGGATCGCCGGCCACGGCCACCACCCGGCCTCCCCGGGGCGGCCCGATGCAGCGGAAGGAGAGGGCGTTAAAGAGAGAGGGAGAGATCTGGGTGTTCATGGGTGAGATTCCTTTTCTTTAGTTCTCACCACAGAGGCGCAAAGGACACGGAGAAAAGCTCCGTGCTCTTTGCGCCTCTGTGGTGAAACTGTTTATTTCTGGAAGGGGCGCCTGGGGACGCTATCCCTGTCGTTTCGCCACGCTGATATAGTAAAGCAACTGCAAGATAGACGTCACGGCCGCGGCCAGGTAGGTCAGACCGGCCGCGGTGAGGACGGCGCGCGCTCCTTTGCGGTCCTCGTCCGTCACTATCAGACCGGCTTCATCGAGCAGGCGCAGGCCCCGCTTGCTGGCATTGATCTCCACGGGCAGGGTGAGGATGGAGAAGAGCACCATCAACCCGAAGAAGAAGATGCCGATCCAGATCAGGCCAGTCAGGTTGAACCAGAAGCCGAAGAAGATGGCAATATAGGAAATAGTAGGGCTGAACTGGAGCGCAGGCAGGAGAAAGCCGCGCATCTTGATCAGGCCGGAGCCGGTCTGGTATTGTTGGACATGCCCCAACTCATGGGCGGCGATGGCCATGGCGGCCACTGACGTCTTATCGGCCGTGGTTTGGGAAAGTCGCACCACGTTGGCTCTGGGATCGAAATGATCGGTCATATCGCCGGGCACGCGTTCCAGGGGAATGGGGGTGAGCGGCGTCTTGGCGAAGATATACTGTGCAGCCTTGGCTCCGGTGACGTGGGCGCCGTTTTGCACCTGGCTCCACTTGGCGGCCGTCGATTTCAAGTAAACCTGAACGCCGATGGAAATGATCAGCGTGGGAATGAGGACATACCAGATGTAAACCGGATCGATATAGAAAAACATGATGCCTCCTTAACCCCAGGATTCTATGTAATAAGTGTCGTCGAATGTGTAGACGCGATTGCTTCGAATTTGATAGACGACGCCCACGATGGCCACCGCCAACCAGACGATCCCCCAGAGTAAGGATTACTGGATCACCGGCTGAATGGCGCTGCCCGCGCTTTGCACCGAATCCAGAGAGATCTGATTGAAGAGCAGTAGGACGCCCAGCACCAATGCATTGGCTCCAGCCACAGCAGTGAGGATGATGAGTACATATTTTTGCAGATTCCACATCAGGGTCAATATCAACGCCGCCACGCCGCCGATCAGCCCCACGATCACAATCAGGAAATTCGAATCGACCCCGAACGCGCTCATCAATCCCGCAGCCAGGGCGTAACCGATCGCGCCGGCCACGATCGCCACGCCGATCATATAGAAAAGGTAGGAAAGCACGGCCAGGACCAGGCCGAGGATGAAGCCGATGACCAACCCGGTGGTGGTGGCCAGAAAGCCGCCGCCGAAGAGGATGGTCGTGGCGTGGGCGCCGAACCAGAGACCGGCGAAAAAGCCCCAAACCGGCAACAACACCAGGAATATTCGATATCCCCAAAGGGTGAACGCCGCGCCGATAACGATGGCGAACAATGCGGCGGTGATCAGTTGTAGCATTGCGTCCTCCTGTATGATGAGATTGTGTCGCTAAACTGAAATCGGGTTGAAAAACAGAGGCTTTGTGTGTCGGGATTTAGAGATTAAAAGTCGCCGTCTTTTTGATAGAACCTCAATCTCCAATTTTTCCATCTCCAAATTTTAATGTCACCGGAAGAGTTAATAAAAATACAGTAACATCTATCGGCGCTTTGTCAAAATCCAGTGGTGAAACATAAATTCGGGGCGAAAGAAACCAGGCTTTCGCGTCGCCACTGCGGGGGACGCAGAGATTCGGGAAAACCTGGTTTCTTTCCTGTGTTTATTGAGAAGGCGTCGCGCAATCAAGCAAAAAGCGCCTCGTGAATGCGTGCGGTCACGCCTTCAGGATCGTCGGACTGCCACACCCGCCGACCGATGGCCACGCCGGCCGCGCCCCCGGCCACCGCATCGCGCACCATGGCCACGGTCCTGTCATCCTCACCCCGGCTGGGCCCGCCGGCCACGATAATGGGCACGGGCGCAGAGGCTACGATGTGGGCGAACGCGTCCACATCGCCGCAGTAGTTGGTCTTGATCACGTCGGCGCCGATCTCCATGCCGATGCGGGCTGCGTGCGCAATGGCCGTGGCGTCATAGAAGTTGTCGCCGGGCGGCATCATCTCGGCCACCACGGGCATCTCGTACTCATGGCTGGCGTCGATCAGCTCGGCCAGCCAGCGATAGATGCCGATGTCGCCCTCGCGGCCGAAGAAGACGGAGACCGCCACCGCGTCCGCGTCCATGCGCAGGGCCGTCTTCAGGGAAGCGATGGGCGTCTCCTGGGTCCCCTGCTGGCTGAGGCCTGCGGTCAGGCTCACCCGCAGGACCACGCCCACCGAGGGCGGGACCACGTCCGCGACCGCGCGGTAGAAGCCGGGCGAGAAGAGCAGGGCGTTGGCCCCGCCCGCAACCACGGCCCGGACGATCTCTCGTGGCCGATCGATGCCCTTGACCGGCCCCAGCCAGCCGCCGTGATCCAGGGGTGACAGCAGGCAGCGCTTTTGCTCGCCCACGAACAGGCGGCTCATCCTTCTCTCTTTTCCAACCATTATTGAGTCCTTTCTTTGCGATAATTGTCTGTTCGTTGACTTTTGTTGGAACGCGGATTTCCGCTGAATCAAACAGATTTTTACGGATTTTCCCAGAAAAAATTCGTGAAAATCCGGCTCTATCAGCGCCAATCCGCGTTCTAACGAGGTTTCTCTAAGCCACCACCCCGCGTGAATTCGTCGCCGGCCACGAAGTCGGCCAGCGCCCGGTAGCGGCTGAAATTGGCTGCATAGACCGGGGCCAGATCCGGGTTGGGCGTGAAACGGTGCGGCTCCTCTGTGAAGGTCCCGGCCAGCGCGGCCTCGAACGAGGGCGCGCTCCCCAGGGCCGCGGCGCAGTAGGCGTAGAGGGGCCGGGTCACCGTCTCCCGGCCGGCGTAGATGACCACAGGCGTCTGGCAGACGTCGGCCATGATCTGGGGCCAGCCGCGGACGGACGCGCCGCCGCCGGCCAGTGCGATCTCGTCCATGGGCGCGCCCAGCTCCGCCGCAATGGCCAGTACATGGCGCAGGCTGTAGGCCACCCCCTCCAACGCGGCCCGGACCATGTGCGCGCGCCCGTGGGAGAGGATCAGCCCGTAGAAGCCGCCCCGCAGGTCGTCGCTCCAGTAGGGGCTGCGCGCGCCCATGAGGAAGGGCAGGAAGAACAGCCCGTCCGCGCCCGGGGGCGTGGCCAGGGCCGCGTCCACCAACGCTTCCATCGCTTCATCCTCACTGTAGAGCGCGCGCCTGGCCCAGGTGAGCGCGGCCCCGCCGGTGGAGAGCACCCCGTTGAGCAGCCGGTAGGGCAGGAAGGGATAGACGTAGAGCCGGGACCGGGGATCGTCCAGGGTCTGATCCGGAGCCAGCGGGCTGGAAAGCATGGCCGAGCTGCCCAGGGAGCAGGTCAGGCGGCCTGGCCGGGGCGGTGCGCCGCCCAGGAGCGCCAATACGTCCCCCGCGCCCACGATCACCCGGGCGTCGGGCGGGAGGCCCAGCTCCGCGGCCACAGCCGGCAGCAGCGGACCGGCGTCGGCGTCGGCCGGAGCCAACTGCGGGAGCACGCCGGGATCCAGCCCCGTGAGCGCCAGCCGATCCAATGCCCATGTACGCGCCTCCCAGTCCAGCAGGGCCGCACCAGCCGCCTCGGTAACATCGGTCAGTGCACGGCAGGTCAGCCGGTGGCGGATGTAGTCCTTGGGCCAGAGGAGTGTGCGCGTCTTCGCCAGCACAGCGGGCCGGTGGCGGGCCAGCCAGAGCAGCTTGGGCAGGGTATAGGCCGAGTTGAGTTGGTGGGGCGGTAAGCCCAACTCTTGCTGTAGCCAGGTAGTCTCCGCCGCGGCCCGGTTGTCCAGCCAGAGGATGGTGGGGTCCAGCGGTTCGCCGGCCTCATCCAGCAGGACGGGCGCGTGCATCTGCCCGGTGACGCCCAGGATGCGCACTGTGGCCAGGTCGAATCCCTGGGCGCGCAGTTGGGTCAGCGCATCCACCAGCCCGGCCCACCAGTCGTGCGGATCGGCTTCGGCCCAGCCGGGCTTCGGTCGCCGGTAGCCATAGCCGGAGGCCGCCACGCCCAGCAGCCGCCCGCGGTCATCATAGAGCGCTGTCTTGAGCGCGGACGTGCCTGCGTCGATGGTCAAAATGGTTGGGGTGCGGCTTGGGTGCATCCGGGTCATTGGTGTTTCGTCGGTCACGCATCTCTGCGTAAAGATTTTGGCAGATACTCCGTAGGTCACGCAGGGATGCGTGACGGTTTTGGTCATCCGCGAAGTCGGGCAGGGATGCCCGACCTACGCGTCCGCGCCGTTGACTTCGATCATGACCTTCAAGCCCTGTGCGTTCTGGACGATCTCGAAGCCCTTGCCCAGTTCTTCCAGGGGCAACAGGTGGCTGATCAGACTCTCGGTGTCCACCTGGCCGCTCTGGATCAGGTCCAGGGCGCGCTGCATGTCTTCAGGCGTGCTGTCGGCCGAGCCGGTGAGGACGTACTCGCCGTAGTGGATCAGGTTGGGGTCGATGCGCAGTTCATCCCGGGGGTAGATGCCGGCGAAGATGTTGAGCCGTCCGCCGGGCGCGAGCATGGGCAGGGTCTGCTCCACCAGGCGGGCGGACCCCACCGCGACCACGGCCGCGTCCACGCCCCAGCCGTCGGTCACCTCCTTGACGAAGGCGGCCAGGTCGGTCTCCCCGGGGTTGACGGTCCAGTCCGCGCCCAGCGCCCGGGCCTTGTCCAGGCGGGAGTCGATCAGGTCGCTGGCGATGACCTGTGCGCCGAAGGCCCGCGCCACCTGCATGTGCATGAGGCCGATGGGCCCCACGCCCGCGATCAGGGCCACGTCTCCCGGCTCGATGTTGAGCATGGACTGGCCCCGCCAGACGCAGGCCAGGGGCTCCATAAAGGCCGCGGCCTTGAGGCTGGTCGCGGACCGAAGGGGATAGATGTTGCGCCGGGGCAGGCGGACGTAATCGCCGTAGCCGCCGCCGAACTGCTGGAACTTGGGGTTGCGGCAGCGGTTGGAGCGCCCCCGCCGGCAGGCCCGGCAGACGCCGCACTTGACGATGAAGTCGGCGACCACGGGCTGGCCCACCTCCAGGTCATGGACGTTCTCGCCCACCGCGGCCACCCGGCCTGAGCTTTCATGGCCCAGCACCCGGGGAAAGGCCACCGACGACTTGCCGGTGAAGGCGCGCACATCCCACGGGCAGATGCCGGTGTAGGCTACTTTGATGACCACATCATCGGGCCCCGGCTCGAAGACAGGGCGGGTGCGCACCTCCAACTGGCCGGGCTCCTCCGACCACATCTGACGCATCATTTGTTCATTCATAACAGACTTACTCCTGTGAATTGGGATAGACCGCGGATTGGGCGGATTGGACTGAAACTGCCGGATTTTTTAAAAATCCGCGCATATCCGCCCGATCCGCCCAATCCGCGGTCTATCACGTTTTTATCCTTTGGTAGCGCCCATGGTCAGGCCCTGGACGAAGTAGCGGTTGAGGAAGAGGGAGATGATCACGGCCGGGATGATGGCAAAGATGGACATGGCCGCCATGCGCCCCCAGCTGATCTCCACGGCGCTGAAGCTGGCCAGGATACCCAGGGGGATGGTCTTTGTTTTGGGCGAGGTCAGCATGAGCGCGAAGAGAAAGTCGTTCCAGGAAAAGATGAAGCAATAGAGCGCCGAAGCGATGATCCCGGGCACCGAGAGGGGCAAGGCCACCTTGACAAAGGATTGCCAGGGCGACGCGCCGTCCACCAGCGCAGCCTCTTCCATCTCGCGCGGCACATCCTGGAAATAACTACGCATCATCCAGACTACGAATGCGGCGTTGAAGACCGTGTCCAGGATGATGAGGGAGGCATAGGTCCCTAGCAGGTGCAGATCACGCATGAGCAAATAGAAGGGGATCAGCATGGCGATGGGCGGGATCATGAGCAGCAGCAGGAAAAAATAAGAGGATGTGTTGAGCAGCCGGGAGCGGCTGCGGGCGATGGCGTAGCCGGCCGGCACGCCCAGCAGGAGCGAGAGTGCGGTCGTCCCCAGGGAGATGATCAGGCTGTTGGTCAGATAGCGCCCCACTTTGGAATTCTCCAGTACATCCCGCCAACTGGAGAGGGTCCAGTCGAAGAAGATCCACTTGGGCGGGATGGCGAAGGCGTCGCGGCCGAACTTGAAGGAGGTGCTCACGAGCCAGAAGATGGGCATCATGAAGAAGAAGACGGCCAGGACGATGAGAAGGCCGCGTATGATGTTTTCTGTTCTGGATACCTTCATTGCGAGTTATGCTTTCGATTAAAGCTATTGGCTGTTCGACGAAGACGATTGGAACGCGGATTTTATCGGATGGGAGTCGGATTTTCCCGGATTTTTTCAGAAAAAAATCCGGGAAAATCCGTTTGACTCAGCGAAAATCCGCGTTCCAGAGAAACTTCTCTACACAGCGATTAAATCTGCTGACGCTCCAACACAAGAATATACAGGATGGACAGGGCCGCGATGATGACCAGCAAGATGTTGGCAAGGGCCGCGGCGTAGCCCATGTCGAAAAAAGTCATGCCTACGGTGAAAATATGATAGTTGAGCACGGTGGTGGCCGTGCCCGGCCCGCCGCTGGTGGTGGCGTAGATGATGTCGAAAACCTTGAATGATTGCACGGTGCGCAGGAGCAGGGCCACCAGAAAAGTGGGCTTGAGCAGGGGCAGGGTGATGTGCCAGAAGCGCTGCCAGCGGTTGGCCCCGTCCACCCTGGCGGCTTCGTAGGGCTGCTGGGGCAGGCTTTTGAGCCCGGCCAGGAAGATGATCATGAGGAGGGGCGTCCACTGCCAGACGTCGATGATGATGATCGCGGGCATAGCTGTGGAGATCTCGCCCAGAGGACCGCGTCCCATGTCGAAGCCAAGCAACTTGAAGTAATAGGGAATAACGCCGAAATCTACATTATAAAGCGACTTCCAGACCAGGCCCACCACCAGGGGCGGCAGGGCCATGGGAATGAGCAGGAAGGAGCGAATGGTGCGCATGTGGCGGCCTTCCCCGGAGAGAAGAAGGGCCAGGCCCAGCCCCAGCAACACCTCGATAACGACCGTGCCAAAGACGAAGACCAGCGTATTAGAGATAGACTTGATGACCTGTTTGTCGTGGAAGGCCTCGATATAATTGGCCAATCCCAGAAAAATGCGCGTCTGGTTGGGATCGGTTAGCCGGTACTTGAAGAAACTGATGTAGAACGAGAACGCGAGGGGATAGATGGCAATGGCCACCACGAAGATCAACATGGGGGCCAACATCCACCAGTAATGTCGTTCGGAAAAGATGGAACGTCGCTGCATAATTTCGCTGTCCAGAGATATAAAATGTGAGTAACTATTCAGGCTAGGTCACAAAACAGGTAGAGGGATAAAGGGCTGACCGATCAAAGCATTATAGAGAGCAGTAATGACATTACCCCCTTGTTTGCGGACGGTGGAGATGTAACTGCGAATGGCACAGAAA
>JAJRVT010000220.1 GCA_024277175.1 Chloroflexota bacterium
TAATGCAGGGGGGTGCTTCGGTCTCCATAGCGTCGGTTCAGGTACGCTTCGAATCCGATTCGTGCTTCGTTGTTATTCATCGTTGACCCCTTTCCGGTTTCATTGTACCCGGTTGTTGGTCAACTCAATGTAAGTTCCTGGAGGAGAGACCCGATCCCCGCCGTTCCCCGTTATTCGTTCACTGTCCGCAGTTGTACAAATCTCGGACGTTTACTTTTCGGGGAAGGCCGTAAAGGGCGTCGCCTCCATAGCCCCGCGACTTCAGCCTGGGACCGTCCGGCAGCTACAACCGCCCAAACAACCCCCGATTACAACTGTACGCCTCCTGATAAAGCGCGAACCGCTCCCCATAGAACGCATGCCAGGCCGCGTCCGACTCCACCGCCTCCCCATACGCCACCCAGTCGTCGACCACATCTTCCAGATTGATCGACCCCGCGCCTAGCCCCGCCAACGCGCACGCGCCCAGCGCGGACTGCTCGCTCACCTGCAGGGGACGGACCGGGCGACCGAAAACATCGGCCACGATCTGCCGCCAGAGGGGACTCTTGGCCCCGCCCCCGGCTAGGATGACCTGATCCGGCGGCGGCCCCAACTCCGCCAACACCTGGAAGGCGTCGAAACAGGCGAAGGTCACCCCCTCTAGCACGGACCGCACCAGCTCACCCTGGCCATGCTGCAACGTCAGGCCCAGGAAGAGGCCCCGGGCCGCCGGGTCCATGTGAGGCGTGCGTTCGCCGGCCAGGTAGGGCAGGAAGAGGAGGCCGTTGGCCCCGGGCGGTGCAGACCCAGCCCAGCCCGTCATGCGCGCATAGGCGTCCTCGCCCGCCAGGCCCAGGACGTTGTCCCGCAGCCAGCGCAGGGCCATGCCAGCGGAAAGCACCGCGCCCATCTGGTACCAGGCGGCCAGGCCAGGGGCCGGCTCCAGCGCGGCGCAGAAGGTGTGGATGCGCCCGCGGGGATCCACCTGCACTGTCTCCACCGGCAGGATCAGCTGGCCGCCTGTACTGATGGTCAGCAGCAGCCGGCCGGGGTGGATCGCGCCCGCGCCCAGCGCACTACATGCGGTGTCGGCCGCGCCCGTGACCACCGGCGTGCTCGCGGGCAAGCCCAACTCGGTTGCGGCCTCCGAAAGCAGCCCGCCGGCCACGCTGGCGGAGGCTTGCACGGGCGGCAGCCAGGCCCGAGGGATGGCCAACGCGTCCAGCAACTCGGCTGACCAGTCCCGCGCGCGCACGTCCAGCAGAAGCGCGCCGGAGCCGTCGGAGGGGTCGCTGGCCAATTCGCCGGTCAGTCGCCAGCGGATGTAATCCTTGGGCAGGAGCACGTGGCGGATGCGCGCCCAAACGTCGGGGCGGTGCTGCTGCATCCAGCGCAGGGTCGCGGCCTGGAAGCCGGTCGCCGCCGGGCTGCCCGTGATCTCGATCAACCGCTCCGGGCCGATCAGGTCGGTGATCTCCTGCACCTGCTGCGCGCTGCGCTGGTCCGGCCAGATGACCGCGGGCGTCAGCGGACGTCCGTCCTCGCCCAACAGGACCGTCCCGTGCATCTGGCCGGAGAGACCGATGGCGGCCACGTGGCCGCGGACGCCCCCGGTTTCGGACGCGGCCAGGGCCTGGCGGACCGCGTCGACCACCGCGCGCCACCAGGCGTCAGGGTCCTGCTCCGCGTAGCCAGGCCGGGGATGGAGGATGGGGTATTCAGCGCTACCCGCGCCCGCGACGCGTCCGTCCAGGCCAGTGAGCAGGGCCTTGACGGCAGACGTGCCGAGATCGATGCCAAGCAATAGTGATATTGGCATAACCAATGAGCAACTCCTTGTCAAAGGCGAATTAGATGTAAAGGGGCTATTCTGCATTCTATTCCATGCAGTCTGGATAGGTCACACGCAAAGGGATTTCAACAGATCACCCCGCGTACATGGCCTCAATCTCCCCCACATAATGCTCGGTGATCTTCTGCCGTTTCAACTTCAGGGTGGGCGTCAGCTCACCGGCCTCCATCGAGAAAGGCTGGGGCGTGATGTAGAACCCGCGCACCTGCTCGACCCTGGCGAATTCCTGGTTCACCCGGTCGACTTCGGCTTGAACCGCGGCCCGTATCCGGGGATCGGTCGAGGGGTCATCGATGCTGACGCCGTTCTTTTCGGCAAAGTGGGCCACCGCCTCTTCATCGAGCGAGAGCAGCGCGGTGATGAAGCGCCGCCCCTCGCCGATGACCACGGCCATGGCCACCAGATCTATATCCATCAACGCGACTTCGATGTTTTTGGGCGCGATGTTCTTGCCCCCCGAGGTGATGATGATGTCCTTCTTGCGCCCGGTGATGGTCAGATAGCCATCGTCGTCAAACGCGCCCAGATCGCCTGAATGAAGCCAGCCATCGATCAATGTGGCCGCGGTGGCCGCCGGATCCTTGTAATAGCCGGCAAAGACGTTGCGGCCCTTGGCCAGGATTTCGCCATACTCGTCGAGTTTCACCTGGCAGCCGGGGATGGGCTTGCCCACCGTGCCGATGCGAACGTTGCCAGCGTAGTTGCTGGTCGTCGGTCCCGACCCTTCGGATTGGCCGTAGAGTTCCCAAACATTGATATCGAGGCCGGAAAAGAATTCAAGCAGTTTGGGCGAAATGGGCGCGGCGCTGGAGATCAGTGCGTGGGCGCGGTCAAGCCCCAGGGCCACCTTGATCTTGGAAAAGACGAGCCGCTTCGCCAGCCGATACTTGAGCGCCAACAGGCCGCCCGGCTCTTCTCCCTGATTGCGCAGCGCGTTCACCTCCGCGCCAA
>JAJRVT010000221.1 GCA_024277175.1 Chloroflexota bacterium
AGGCCGACGTGAGTTTGGCCGAATTCGCTGAACGCCTGGAGGAAAGCGATGGACCGGAACGCATGGCCCAACTGCGCAGCCGTATGGCCGACGCCACAGCCCAGGTCGGTGACATCATCGGTGCGGGTGGCCAGGCCGTGAGCGGCGCGGTGAGTGGTGTGGCGTCCGGCGCGGCCAATGCAGCCTCCGGCGTCGGGAGCGCCGCCACTGACGCGCTTTCGAACACCGTAACCATCGTTGTTTCGATTCCGGTGACTGGCGTTATTTCCGACACTGTCTCTGGCGTGGTCGGCATTGTGCCCGATGGCGTTTCCGATGGCGTTTCGACCAGCGTGGATTGGGCGGCGCGCGTGGCAGGCGGCGCATATAACGCCGTGACCGGCGGCGTGGCTTCCGGCTGGGAGCGGAGCGGCGATCTGGTCTGCAACTGGTTTGGCCGTTGCCAGGCCGCCCCAGTGGCCCAGGGCGAATAGCTTGATTCTTTCCGCAGCCCCTCTTCCAGCGCTCACCTGATGGCCGACTGGGAGAGGGGCCGTTGTTTTTTATGGGATCGGTGTTGGTGTGGATGTTGGCGTCGGCTTGATTTCCACGTGCTGACCGATCAGTACATTCACTTGCAAAATCACAGGCGTATCTAGCGTCTTCGTCAAGGCCTGTTGAATCTCGGTCAACGCATTGCCATCCAGCGCGCCTGGACTCCCTTCCAGCACCGTCGCTTTGACGGTCAATCTGTACAACCCGCCCTCGACGGTCATATCGAGCACGCGCCCGCCCTGATCTTCCACCAATGTCGTGAACTCCAATTCCGCTGTGCGGCGCAAACTTGCTCCGTCCGAACTGACCTTGGTGGAGGGGATCAAGGTGGCGTTGAGTTTGATGGGACCGCCGGCCGCCTCTCTCAGTTCTGTTTCGAGTTTGTCCATTTCCTCGGGCGTCAGCCCCTCGTCACTAAAAAGCAGAAAAGTGGCGTCGATGATGTAGCCACGCCCCGACGACCGGCGAACCGTCAGGTCCGTCACCGTCGCTTTGGTGGAGACTGGCGGGCGGCTGAACACCTTCTCCACCGCCACCTTTTGGTTCAGGTCGCGCACGGTGCTGAACGTGGCCAGCGCAAGGATGACCGTGATCAGCAACATGGAGATGATGGTGAGCCGGATGCCGCGGGCGATTTCGAACTGTTCCTGCTGACGGGCGCGGAAGCCCAGGGCCACGAAGACCAGGGCCGCTGAGAGGACGATGGCGATCAGGTTGGTGACGAAGAGCAGCGAAGCGCCAGTGGCGATCGATAACCGGGATGTTCCCAGCCCATAGCCGACTACGCAGAGGGGAGGCACCAAGGCCGCGGCGATGGCCACGCCTGGCAGGGCGGCGGCCACTTCTTTGCGGCTGATGGCATAGCCGGCGGCCGCGCCTGAGGCCAGCGCCACCATCAAGTCCAGCAAATTGGGGGCGGTGCGGGCCAGGATCTCATTGGTAGCGGTCTGCAAGGGCGAGGTCATGGCCACGAGCGCGCCGACGAAAATGGCTAACGCCACCCCCTTAGCCGTGGCTTCGGCCCCACCGCCGAGGGTTTTGGGCTCGCCGATGGCCATGCCCATGCCGATGGCCAGGATGGGGCTCATAAGCGGGGCGACCAGCATCGCACCGATGATGACCGCGGCGCTGTTTTGGAGTAATCCCAGGCTGGCGATGACCGCGGAGAGGATGATCAGCACGAAAAAGTCCACCGATGGCTTGGCCGCCGCGCGCATATCCGCGGCCACCGTCGCCCGCCGTTCGCTGGTGAGAGACGGCAACGGGTCGGAGATGAACTCCCAGGCGTTGGCCAGAAGCGGATAGTGCGATTCCTCTCTCGCGCGCACGATAAGGACGGGCGTGGTCGCCTGGGCGGCCACGCGCAGGCTCAGGCCGCGAAATTCTGAACGGTGGAAGAAGTTGTTGCGATAGGCGCCAAGCAACGCCAGATCGACCTGGGCCGCCTCCTGGAGCAACCCCACCTCAGGCGTCGGGGCTGTGATCTGAGCCCGTTCGACGGCGTCGGTCGATTCCAACTCGGCCAGGGCCTCGTCGAGCATGTCCATGGCCTCGGTTTTGGCCGTCTGATCGGCCTCGGGTTCAAGGATGGTGACGACGCGCAGGCGGTAGCCGCCTCCAGGCTCCAACAGAGAGTTGGCCAGCCTGACCGCATATTGTGCGTGGGGACCGCCTTCCACGCCTACGACGATTTCGCGCGGCTCTTCCGGCAACTCGCCGCGTAGCGCCGCTACGTTGCATTCGGCGTCTCGCATGAGTCGATTGATCATCGGATCGGCGACGGTCGCCTCCTCATCCAGCGGGCCGGACCAGTTGACGAGCAGCAAGTCCACGCTTTCGTTCTCGACCGCATCGAGGATGCTATCGGCCACATCCATGCCCAATCGCACCAGCGAACGCACCGGCAGGTCTTCCGGTGCATCTTTGGGCTTGGCTTCGTCGATCAATGCGTCCAGGGATTCCAGTTCTCTCTGGGCGAGGCGTTGTTTGAGCGCCGCCGACGTCTGTTCTGGCACCAGCAGGACGCGCAGGACGAAGAGCGTCATCTGCTGGCGTCGGGCCAACTGGAGGCCAGCGCGCACCAGGGGCGAGGCGGCATGCATATCAGTCACCGCCACCAACACCGCTTTGCGGGATTGGTCCAGGTAGCTGTCAAACGGCTCTTCTTCCAATACGGCTTCCTGGCGACGTTTGGCGTGTCCCTGTTTGCGTGCATAGCTCTGGTAGAAGAACGCGCCTACGCCGATCCAGACCAACAGCATCAGGAGGTGACGCCAGGGCGCGCCCAGGAGCATCAGTACGCTGGCGGCGATGGTCACGGCCGGAAAAAGAGGATGGAATGGCAAGCGGGTGCGCCGGGCGAGAATATTGGGGGTTTCTTCGAAAAGATCGGACGCGTGGATGAGGATGGTGATCAAAAAGAAAAAATTGGCTGTCAGGCCAACCAGGGTCAGGGGTTTGACTGTGTAGAAAAGCGCGCCGGTGGCTGTGAACACCGCCAGCAACGACCAGCCGTGCATCCCGCGTTCACTGCGAAACCGTTTCGGGGTTTTGGG